>JBGAII010000006.1:0-63866 GCA_044225625.1 Rubrivivax sp. | reverse complement strand
GCTCTCCTGCGCCTCGGCCTGCCGCTTGGCATCGTCGAGCGCCAGTTCGCGCTGCCGCAGCGTGGCCAGCGTGGCGCGTCGCTCGGCCTCGGCATCGGCAACGCAGCCGGAGACCGCAAAGCGCTGCTTGCATTCGGCCTCGGTCCGCTTGAAGCGTGCCTCCGCCTCGGCGCGCTGCTGCTTGATCTGCTGGCGCTGCGCGACCGCTTCGGGTGATTCGGCCGCGCGGGCCGTGCCGGCAGCAGCGACCCAACCGACGCACAGCGCGAGGGCCGCGACGCGCATCACGTCAATGCGGTATCGACGTCGCGCCGCGTCTGCGACAGATAGGCGGCAGTCTGCATCTCCTGCAGCCGCGACACGGTACGCGGAAACTCGTGGCACAACGGGCCTTCGGTGTACAGCAACTCCGGTTGGACCTCGGCCGAGAGAATCAGTTTCACGCGCCGGTCGTAGAGCACGTCCACCAGCCAGGTGAAGCGCCGGGCCTCGCTGGCCAGGCGTGGCGACATCGCCGGCACGCCGGACAGCAGCAGCGTGTGGAAACGCGAGGCCAGCTCCAGGTAGTCGTTCATCGAACGCGGGCCGCCACACAGTTGGGCGAAATCGAACCAGACCACGCCGCCGGCGCGGCGCCGCGCGACGATCTCGCGCTGCTCGATGCGCAGCCGCGGATCTTCGTCGCGCGCTTCCGCCAGGTTCTCGAACGCCGCGAGCATCTGCGCGTCGGTCTGCGCGCCGAGCGGCGTGTGATACACGCTGACCTGATCCAGCGTGCGTTGGCGGTAGTCGGTGCCGGCATCGACGTTGAGCACTTCCAGATGCTGCTTCAGCAGTTCGATCGCCGGCAGGATGCGGTCGCGATGCAGCCCGTTCGGGTACAGCCCGTCGGGATGGAAGTTCGACGTCGTGACGATGCCGACACGGTGTGCGAACAGCGACTCCAGCACCCGGTGCAGGATCATCGCGTCCGTGACGTCGGCGATGTGGAACTCGTCGAAGCAGATCAGGCGAAAACGCCGCGCGATGCGCTTGCCCAGTTCGTCCAGCGGGTTGACCGTGCCGCGCAGCTCGTGGAGTTCCCGGTGCACTTCCCGCATGAACTCGTGGAAATGCAGGCGCGTCTTGCGCTTCAGCGGCACCGACTGGAAGAAGCAGTCCATCAGGAAGCTCTTGCCGCGCCCGACACCGCCGTACATGTAGACGCCGCGCGGGATCGGCGGCTTGTTCAGCATCCTCGCCAGCGTGCCGCGGCGCCGCTGCAGGTAGGCCAGCCATTCGTTCTCGCAGCGCTCCAGCGCGGCGATGGCCCGCAGCTGTGCCTCGTCGGCGCTATAGCCGCGTTCCTGCAGCGTGCGTTCGTACAGCGCGCGGACAGCCATCCGGCAGTCAGAAGTTCAGCGTGCGCTTGTCGACGGCCAGTGCCGCTTCCTTCGTGGCCTCGCTCAACGAAGGGTGCGCATGGCAGATGCGCGCGATGTCCTCGCTGCTGGCCTTGAACTCCATCGCCACCACGGCCTCGGCGATCAGCTCGCTGGCCATCGGTCCGATCACGTGCACGCCGAGGATCTCGTCGGTGGCGGCGTCGGCCAGCATCTTCACCATGCCGGTGGTGTCGCCGAGCGCACGGGCGCGGCCATTGGCCAGGAACGGGAAGGTACCGGCGCGGTAGGCCCGGCCTTCGGCTTTCAGCTGCTGCTCGGTCTTGCCGACCCAGGCAATCTCCGGGCTGGTGTAGATGACCCAGGGAATGGTGTTGAAGTTGACGTGCCCGTGCTGCCCGGCGATGCGCTCGGCCACGGCCACGCCCTCCTCCTCGGCCTTGTGCGCCAGCATCGGGCCGCGCACGACGTCGCCCACCGCCCACACACCCGGCAGATTGCTGCGGCAGTCGTCATCGACGGCGACGAAGCCGCGCTCGTCGAGCTTCAGGCCGACGCTTTCGGCATTCAGGCCGGTGGTGTTCGGCACCCGGCCGATGGAGATGATCAGCTTGTCGCAGTCCAGCGTCTGCGCGGCACCCGCGGCGTCGGTGTAGGCCACGCTCACGCCCTTCTTGCCCGCCTTGACCTCGCCGATCTTGACGCCGAGCTGGATCTTCAGGCCCTGGCGGGTGAAGACCTTGTGTGCCTCCTTGGCGATCTGCTCGTCGACCGCACCCAGGAAGGTGGGCAGCGCCTCGAGCACCGTCACCTGCGCACCCAGCCGGCGCCAGACCGACCCCATCTCCAGGCCGATGACGCCGGAGCCGATCACGCCCAGCGTCTTCGGCACCCCGCCGACGCGCAGTGCGCCATCGTTCGACAGCACCTGCTGCTCGTCGAAGGCCACGCCCGGCAGCGCACGAGCGTTCGAACCGGTGGCAACGATCACCTGCTTGGCAAGCAGCGTCTCCGGCTTGTCGCCGGCGACGGCGATTTCGTAGCCGCCGTCCACCGCGCGCACGAAGGAGCCGCGACCGTGGAAGAAGCTGACCTTGTTCTTCTTGAACAGATAGAGGATGCCGTCGTTGTTCTGCTTGACCACCTGGTCCTTGCGGGCCAGCATCTTCGGCACGTCGATGCTGAGCTTTTCCAGGCCGATGCCGTGCTCGGCGAAGGCATGGCCGGCGTGCTCGAAATGTTCGCTCGACTGCAGCAGCGCCTTGCTCGGGATGCAGCCGACATTGGTGCAGGTGCCGCCCGGCGCCGGGCCGCCCTTGGCGTTCTTCCACTCGTCGATGCAGGCGGTGTTCAGGCCGAGTTGTGCGGCGCGGATGGCGGCAATGTAGCCGCCGGGGCCGCCGCCGATGACGACGACGTCGAAGGTCTTGGACATGATGTGAGTCAGGTTGAGGCCGTCATTCGAGCGGCACGAAGATCCAAAGCAGCAGGTAGGCCGCCAGGCCGGTGCCGCCGAACATGAACAGCAGCACGAACATCAGGCGCCAGATCCATGCGTCGACGCCGCTGACCTGGCCGATGCCGGCGCAGACGCCGCCCAGCCACTTGTCGCTGCGGCTGCGGCGCAGGCGGTTGATGGCCGCGGCGGCCGGCGAAGGCGGCGCGGCCTCCGCGTCGATGAGTTTCGCCTTCGCGCGCTGGAATTCGTCCTCGCTGAGCGTGCCGCGGGCACGCATCTCTTCCAGCCGGGCCAGTTCTTCGACGAGGCTCATGTGGCGCTCCTCGCAGGCAGGGGTCTCAGATGTCGAACAGCAGTCGCGCCGGGTCTTCCAGCGCTTCCTTCATCGCCACCAGCCCCAGCACGGCCTCGCGGCCGTCGATGATGCGGTGGTCGTAGCTCATCGCCAGGTAGTTCATCGGCCGGACCACGATCTGGCCGTTCTCGACCACCGCACGGTCCTTGGTGGCATGCACGCCGAGGATCGCGCTCTGCGGCGGGTTGATGATCGGCGTCGACAGCATCGATCCGAACACGCCGCCATTGCTGATCGAGAAGGTGCCGCCCGACAGTTCGTCGATCGACAGCTTGCCGTCGCGCGCCTTGGTGCCGTATTCGGCGATCTTCTTCTCGATGTCGGCGAAGCTCATCTGGTCGGCGTTGCGCAGGATCGGCACCACCAGGCCGCGCGGCGAGCCCACCGCGATGCCGATGTCGAAGTAGCCGTGGTAGACGATGTCGTTGCCGTCCACGCTGGCGTTCAGCACCGGGTACTTCTTCAGTGCGGCAACGGCCGCCTTGACGAAGAAGCTCATGAAGCCGATCTTGACGCCGTGCTCCTTCTCGAAGCGTTCCTGGAAGCGCTTGCGCATTTCCATCACCGGCGCCATGTTGACTTCGTTGAAGGTCGTCAGGATGGCGTTGCTGGACTGACTCTGCAGCAGCCGTTCGGCGATGCGCGCGCGCAGGCGCGACATCGGCACACGCTGCTCGGGCCGGTCACCCAGTGACGCGATCGGCGGCGGCGCCACCGCCGGCAGCGGCGCAGGCGCCGCGGCGGCCGGCTTCGGCGCGGCCACGGGCGCCGCGGCCGGCGCAGCCAACGCACCCAGCACATCGCCCTTGGTGACGCGGCCACCCTTCCCGGTCCCGGCGACCGAGCCCGCGGCGAGCTGGTTGTCGGCCATCAGCTTGGCGGCGGCCGGCATCAGCACATCGGACTTCGCCGCAGCGGCGGCCGGCGGGGCGGCGGGGCCGGGCGTGGCCGCCGCCGGCGCCGCGGGAGCGGCGGCGGGTGCGGCAGCCCCGGCCTTCGCCTCGGTATCGATGCGCGCGATCACCTGGTCGGCGGCCACCGTCGCGCCATCGGCCTCCACCAGTTCGCTGAGCACGCCGGCAGCCGGTGCCGGCACCTCGAGAACGACCTTGTCGGTCTCGATCTCGATCAGGATTTCATCCATCGCCACGGCTTCGCCGGGCTTCTTCTTCCACTGCAGCAACGTGGCCTCGGCCACGGACTCGGACAACTGGGGGACCTTGACGTCGACGATTGACATGATTGAACTCTGTGATGCGGGGCTGAGCGTGCGGGGCTTCGTGTGTCCGGCACGCGAGGCAGGCTGGCGCTCAGCGGCGCCAGCCTGCGCGGTGCTACTTGGACAGGACGAAACCCTTCAGCTTGCCGAAGGCCTGATCGAGCAATGCCTTCTGCTGCTCCTGGTGCAGGTGGGCATAGCCCACCGCAGGCGAGGCCGAAGCCGGCCGCCCGGCGTAGCCCAGGCGCTGACCCTCGACCATGTTCTCGTGCACGTAGTGCTGCACGTAGAACCAGGCACCCTGGTTCTGCGGTTCGTCCTGGCACCAGACGATTTCGGTCGCGCTGGGGAAGCGCTTCAGTTCGGCGCCGAAGGCCTTGTGCGGGAACGGATACAGCTGCTCGACGCGCACGATGGCCACGTCCCAGGCCTTCTTCTCGTCACGGCGGCGGATCAGGTCGTAGGCCACCTTGCCCGAGCAGGCGATCACGCGCTTGACCTTGTCGGCCACCACCTCGGCCCGGCTCGGGCCGATGACGGTGCGGAACTCGCCCTTGGTGAACTCCGACAGCGGCGAGGTCGCGTCCTTGGCGCGCAGCAGGCTCTTCGGCGTGAAGATCACCAGCGGCTTGCGGAACTGGCGCACCATCTGGCGGCGCAGCAGGTGGAAGATCTGGCTGGCGCTGGTCGGCTGGCAGATCTGCATGTTGTTGTCGGCGGCCAGCTGCATGAAGCGCTCGATGCGCGCTGAACTGTGCTCCGGACCCTGGCCTTCGTAGCCATGCGGCAGCATCAGCGTCAGGCCGTTGACACGGCCCCACTTGACCTCGCCGGACGCGATGAACTGGTCGATGACGACCTGCGCACCGTTGACGAAGTCGCCGAACTGCGCCTCCCAGATGGTCAGCGTGTTCGGCTCGGCGCTGGCATAGCCGTACTCGAAGCCCAGCACCGCCTCCTCGGACAGGATCGAGTCGATGACGACGAAGGGCGCCTGGCTGTCGGCCACGTTCTGCAGCGGAACATAGCTGCCGGTGTCCCATTTCTCGCGGTTCTGGTCGTGCAGCACCGCGTGGCGATGGGTGAAGGTGCCACGGCCGCAGTCCTCGCCGCTCAGGCGCACGGCGTAACCGCTCGCCACCAGCGAGGCATAGGCCAGCGTTTCACCCATGCCCCAGTCGACGTTGACCTCGCCGCGGCCCATCGCGGCGCGGTCGGCGATGACCTTCTCCACCAGCGGGTGCAGCTTGAACTCCTTGGGCACCGTGGTGACCTTCTCGGCCAGGCGCTTGACCTCGGCCAGCGGCAGCGCGGTATCAGCGGCGTCGGTCCACTTGCGGTTCAGGAACGGCGCCCAGTCGACCGCGTACTTGCTCTTGAAGTTGGTCAGCACCGGGTCGGCGGTGTGCTTGCCGGCATCGAGCGCGGCGCGCAGTTCCTTGACCATGGTGTCCGGGCCGTCGGCCGGCAGCACGCCCTGGGTCACCAGCTTTTCGCCATAGAGCTTGCGCGTGCCCGGGTGCTTGGCGATCACCTTGTACATCAGCGGCTGCGTCAGGCTGGGCGTGTCCTGCTCGTTGTGGCCCAGCTTGCGGAAGCAGATGATGTCGACCACCACGTCCTTCTTGAACTGCTGGCGGTAGTCCATCGCCAGCTGCGTGCACAGCACGACGGCCTCGGGATCGTCGCCGTTGACGTGCAGCACCGGCGCCTCGACCATCTTGACGACGTCGGTGCAGTACAGCGTCGAGCGGCTGTCGCGCGGGTCGCTGGTGGTGAAGCCGATCTGGTTGTTGATCACCAGGTGCACCGTGCCGCCGGTGAAATAACCGCGCGTCTGCGCCAGCGCCAGCGTCTCCATCACCACGCCCTGGCCGGCGAAGGCGGCGTCACCGTGCACCAGCACCGGCAGCACCTGATCGCCGGCCTTGTCGCCGCGGCGGTCCATGCGCGCCTTGACCGAACCTTCGACCACCGGGTTGACGATCTCCAGGTGGCTGGGGTTGAAGGCCAGGCTCAGGTGCACCGGGCCGCCAGGTGTGCTGACGTCGCTGGAGAAGCCCTGGTGATACTTGACGTCGCCCGAGGGCAGGTTTTCCGGGGCCGTGTGATCGAACTCGGCGAACAGATCCTTGGGCATCTTGCCCAGCGTATTGACCAGCACGTTAAGGCGGCCGCGGTGGGCCATGCCGATGACGATCTCCTGCACGCCACGCTCACCCGCGCGCTGCACCACCTCGTCCATGCTGGCAATGAAGCTCTCGCCGCCTTCCAGGCTGAAGCGCTTCTGGCCGACGTACTTGGTATGCAGGTAGCGCTCCAGGCCTTCGGCCGCGGTCAGGCGATCCAGGATATGGATCTTCTCTTCTGCGCTGAAGCTGGGCTTGCTGCGGATGCTCTCCAGCCGCTCCTGCCACCAGCGCTTCTCGGCCTGGTCGGTGGTGTGCATGTACTCGGCGCCGATGGTGCCGCAGTAGGTCTCGCGCAACGCCTGCACGATCTCCCGCAGCGTCATGTGCTCGGCCTTGCTGAAATAGGTGTTCGTCGCGCTGAACGAGATGTCCATGTCGGACTCGGTCAGGTCGTAGAACGCCGGCTCCAGTTCGGGGATCTTCGGCCGTTCCGTGCGCTTCAGCGGGTCGAGGTCGGCCCAGCGCGAGCCGACGTTGCGGTAGGCCGCGATCAGCGACTGCACATGCACCTGCTTGCGCGCGACCGCGAGGTCGGCTTCGCTGGCCTTCAGTGCGAAAGCGTTGGCCTTGGCGCGCTGGGCAAAGGATTCGACGACCGGGGCATGGGCCACGTCGCGTGCGTCGCTTCCGTCCACCGCCGCCACGTTCTGCAGCCGGTCGAAATAGGCCCGCCAGTTGTCCGGCACGCTGCCGGGGTTGTCGAGGTAGGCCTCGTAGAGTTCCTCGACGTACGGGGCATTGCCACCGAACAGGTACGAGTTGGACCTGTATTGCTGCATCATCTTGCGCTCACCTTTCGCTCCGGTTTCCGGGGCTTTGATGGGTTGACCAACCTTCCGTTGCGCCGGCTTCACCGGCGGGCGGATTGCGACACGGGCCGCGGCCCGCCCGGGACGGGCCTGGCACACCCGGCTCCCCCAGTCCGCCACTGTATCACCCGGCCCGGACGCCGGTGGCCGGCCACCATTGGAACGCCGCCGCCCTACCGCTTCCTGACAGCTGCCGCTGGAGACCCTTTCGAGGATCCGGCGAGCCCCCTGAACGAGGCGGCGGCCGTCGCCGGAAGCCCGGGCTTTCCCCGCCGCGCGGCGGGCCGGGATTGCCATAGCATCCGCGCTTTCAGAATCCCTGGAGTAGCCCATGAAACTCAGTTCCCTGTTGGCCGCGGCGCTGATCGCCTGCGCGGCCGTCGGCGGCGCCGCGCAGGCCGAAACCCTGCGCTGGGCGGCACAGAACGACATCCTGACGCTCGACCCGCACTCTCAGAACCACGCCACGACGAACGCGATCCTGATGCACTCGTACGAGGGGCTGACCCGCTACAACGAGAAGTTCGAGGTCGAACCCGCGCTGGCCACCAAGTGGACGATGATCAGCCCGACGCAGGTGCGCTTCGAACTGCGCAAGGGCGTCAAGTTCGCCGACGGTTCGCCCTTCACCGCCGACGACGTGATCTTCTCCTTCGGACGCATCAAGCAGCCCCAGGGCACGATGCAGATCTACGTGACCGGCATCAACGAGATCAAGAAGATCGACGACCACACGGTCGACTTCATTCTGGCCGCGCCTCAGCCGATCCTGCTGCGCAACATCATCGACTTCCGCATCATGAGCAAGTCGTGGTCGGAGAAGAACAAGACGACGAACGTCCAGGACTACAAGGCCAAGGAGGAGAACTACGCCTCGCGCAACGTCAACGGCACCGGGCCGTACAAGATCACCGGCTGGACGCCGGACCAGCGCCTGACGATGACCATCAACAAGGACTGGTGGGGCAAGCACGGTGGCAACGTGACCGAGGTGATCTACACGCCGATCAAGAGCGACCCGACGCGCGTCGCCGCGCTGCTGTCGGGTGACGTGGACATGCTGACCGACCTGCCTGTGCAGGATGTGGCCCGGCTGCGCAACGACCCGAAGCTGAAGATCGTCGACGGTCACGAAGTGCGCACGATCTACATCGCGCTCGACGAGTTCAGCCCGGAACTGAAGTACAGCGACGTCAAGGGCAAGAACCCGTTCAAGGACAAGCGCGTGCGCGAGGCGATGTCGATCGCCATCGACCGCGAGGCCATCAAGCGCAACACGATGCGCGGCCTGTCGATCCCCGCGGGCATCATCGTCGCGCCGGGTGTCAACGGCAATTCGCCCGACATCGACGTCGCCGCCAAGGCCGACCCGGAGCGTGCGAAGAAGCTGCTGGCCGAGGCCGGCTACCCGAACGGCTTCGAGTTCCAGCTGAACTGCCCGAACAACCGCTACGTCAACGACGAGGAGATCTGCCAGAACGTCGTAGCGATGTGGGCGCGCGTAGGCATCAAGACCAAGCTGGTCGCCGAATCGATGGCCACCTTCATCCAGAAGGTGCAGAACTTCGATACCTCGGCCTACCTGCTGGGCTGGGGCGTGGCCACCTTCGACGCGCAGTACTCGCTGCAGTCGCTGATCCGCACCCGCACCACCGGCGCCGACGGCAACTTCAACTTCGGCCGCATCAGCGATCCGAAGATCGACGCGCTGGTCGACGCGATGAAGACCGAGACCGACGTGGCCAAGCGCAATGCGCAGATCCGCGAGGCGCTGATCCTGACGCGCGACGAGGTGCACAGCATCCCGCTGCACCACCAGCTGCGGCCCTGGGCCATGAAGAAGGGCGTGACCACGATCCACCGTGCGGACGACCGTCCCGAAGCGCGCTTCACCAGCGTGAACCCGGGCGGATCCTGAACCCGCTTGCCGCCATCGCAGGGCCCGCGTCGCGGGCCCTTTTTCTTGTTCGGCGGCACTTGCGCAAGCGAGGCACCTGACCCCGGGATACGCAGCCCCGGCCTGGATGGCCCGGCCCATGGCGCGACGCCCGACCGGGGGATACTGTCGCGCTTGCGGCAGTGATAGCGTCGGCGCCGTTGACCCGGCATCGCCCAGGTTCGATACCCGCCGCCCATGACCCTGGATCACGTCCCCGACGACACGCTGGCTCGCCTGATGCACGACCGGGCCGTTCGACAGCCCGATGCGCCGGCGATCCTGGCTCCAGGCCGCACTCCACTGAGCTACGCGGCGCTCTGGCAGCAGATCCTGTGCATCGGTGACCGGCTGCGGGAATACGGTCCCACGCCGGCCTTGCGGGTGGCCGTGGCCCTCCCCGAGGGTCCCGACATGGCCGTCGCCTTTCTGGCCGTTGCGGCCCATGCCGTCTGCGTGCCCCTGAACGCCGCGGCAAAGGCGGCCGAATGCCGCAGGTCGCTGCAGTCGAGCGGCACCAACCTGGTCATCGCGCCGCGGAGCGGGCATGAAGAGCTGCATCGCGTGACATCCGAGATGGGGCTGCCGCTCCTCATCCTCGATGACATCGGTGCCATGGATGGTGCGTCCCCGTCCAACGGCCAGCGACCGGACACGGTCATTCCGGCGGGCGGCTGGCCGCAGGCACCGGATACGGCTCTGATCCTGCCAACATCGGGCACCACGGGGCAGCCGAAGATGGTTCCGCTCGGCCATCGCAACCTGATGGCTTCGGCGCGCCAGATCGCCGCTCACCTGGCATTGCGGCCCGACGATCGATGTCTGAACGTGATGCCGCTGTTCCACGTTCACGGTCTGGTCGGCGCGCTGCTGGCGACGATGGCGGGCGGCGGCAGCATCGTGTGTACCCCGGGATTCGACGCGAGCGACTTCTTCGACTGGATCGCCGACTTCGATCCGAGCTGGATCACCGCCGTGCCGACCATCCATCAAGCCATCGTGGATCACGGTGCGCTGTACGGTCAGGTCGCGCCCGGGCATCGCTTCCGCTTCATCCGCTCGTCGTCGGCGGCGCTGCCTCAGCGCACGCTGCAGGTGCTGCAGGCGTTGACCGGCGCGCCGGTGATCGAGGCCTACGGCATGACGGAGGCCTCGCACCAGATGGCCAGCAACCCGCTGTCCGGCCTGCGCAAACCCGGCTCGGTGGGTTTGCCGTCCGGCGCCGAGATCAGTGTGCGCAGCCCGTCGGGCACGCTGTTGCCCAGAGGAGTCACCGGCGAGATCATGGTCCGAGGACCGGGCCTCACGCCGGGCTATGAAAATGCCCCTCTGGCCAACGCCGAGGCGTTTGTCGACGGCTGGTTCCGGACGGGCGACCTGGGTCGGATCGACGACGATGGCTATGTGTTCGTCTCCGGCCGTTCGAAGGAGATCGTCAACCGCGGCGGCGAAAAGATCGTGCCGCGCGAGGTCGATGAGGCGCTGCTCGAGCATGCCGACGTGCGGCAGGCGGCAGCATTTGCCGTGCCGCACCCGACGCTGGGCGAAGACCTCGTCGCCGCCGTCGTCTTGCGCGATGGCAGCGCCACGAGCGAGCACGACCTGCGCAGCTTCCTGTTCGAACGGCTCAGTGCCTTCAAGGTGCCTTCATCCATCGTCCTGCTGGAGGCCATGCCCGCCGGTGCCACCGGCAAGCTACCTCGCAGTCAGCTCCATCAGCTCCTGGCGCGACACCTCGCCACGGCCTTCGTGGCCCCCGGGGACCCCACGGAGCACGCACTCGAATCGATTCTTCGATCGGTTCTGAACTGCGGCCCGGTGGGAGTCCACGACAACTTCTTTGCGCTTGGCGGCGATTCGCTGAAGGGCGTGCAGTTCGTCGCGCGAATCCGCGCGGTGCTTGACGTCGACCTGCCCATCACCACCGTGTTCACCCATCCCACGCTCTCGGCACTGGCGCTGCAGGTGCAGGCCGCACGGGCTGCCGACGCCGAGGCGCAGGCGCGCCTGACCCAGGAGATCGAGCAGTTGTCGGACGAAGAGGTCGCCCGGCTGCTGGCCGAAGAGGAGGCTGCTGCATCTTGGGCCCCACGCTGAACCCGCAGCGTCAGCGCCGGCCTGGTCCGGTGTACCTGGGCATCGACCACGGGATCGATCGGCCCATGTGCAGTGACGCGCGCTCCAACGAGCACACGGCCGTGTGCAGCGCGACATGAGCGTGCCACGGCGATCGTCGGCCACCGAAGCCGCTGCACCGTTGTCGCTGTCCCAGGAGGGACTGTGGTTCCTCGACCAGCTCGATGGCCCGAGCGCGGTCTACAACGTGGCGCGAGGCTGGCGGCTGGAGGGACCGCTGGACGTGGCAGCGCTCGAACGCAGCCTGCGGGCGCTGGTGATGCGACACGAGAGCCTTCGCACGGCCATCGAGCCGAGCGATGAGGGTGCCGTGCAACGCGTGCTGAGCGTACCGGAGGCCCTCGCGTCGCTGCGCCTCGACACCCTGACGGTCCATGGGCGGGACGCCGCCGAGCAGGCGTCGAGGCTGTCCGAACTGTGCCGCGCCAGCATCAGCGAGCCCTTCGACCTGTCGCGGGCGCCACTGCTGCGGGTGCGCCTGCTGCAGCTGTCCGCGAACACGCATGTCCTGCTGTGGGTGGTGCATCACATCATGTGCGACGGCTGGTCGATGGAGGTGATGGCGCAGGAACTCGGGGTGCTCTACACGGCAGAGCGCAACGCCTTGACACCGCAGCTGGCGCCGCTGGCGACACGCTTCGCGGATTTCGCGCGTTCGCAGCGCCGTCGCGTCGAAGGAGAACGGCTCGACGACGCGCTGGCCTACTGGCGCCGGCAGCTGGCCGGGCTGAAGCCGCTCGAACTGCCGGGCGATCGGCCGTGGGCTGCGCATCGCAGCTTCGAGGCGCATGTCGAGCGACGCCCTCTGGCCGGGACGTTGCTGACATCGCTCAAAACGCTAGGGCGTCGCAGACAGGCCACCGTGTTCATGGTGTTGATGGCCGCATTCAAGCTGCTGCTGATGCGCTATTGCGGCGAGGACGACGTGGCGGTCGGCGCGCCCTTTGCCGGGCGCGACGCCGAGCCGCTGGAGGGCCTGGTGGGCTACTGCGTCAACACCGTGGTGCTGCGCACGCAACTGTCCGGCAACCCGCCGTTTCTGGACCTGCTCGACCGTGTCCGCGCCACGATGCTGGAGGCGTTTGCCCAACAGGAAATGCCCTTCGAGCGGTTGGTCGCCGAAGTCTGCCCGCAGCGCGATCTGAAACGCAATCCGCTGTTCGACGTGTCCATCAACCTGTTCGAGCACCGCGCGGCACCGCGATTCGCCGAATGCGATGCCCGGCCGATCGACCTGCCCGTGGTGGCAGCGAAGTTCGCGCTGACGCTGTATGTCGACATCCGGCAGGACGCCTCGTCGCTGTCGCTGGTGTTCCGCAGCGATCGTTTCACGCCGGGGTGGGGTTCCGAATTCCTGGATCAGTTTCTCGGGTTGCTCGAACAGATCGCTGCCGACCCGGCTTGCGCGATCGGCAGCTACACGCTGCTCACCCGGCGAGCACTCGGCCTGCTGCCCGACCCGACACGCGAGATCGCGGCGCCGGTCCAGGTCCCTGTCATGGACCAGGTTCGCCAATGGGTGACGAGCACGCCGCAACGGATCGCCGTCAGTCACGGGGAGCGACACTGGAGCTATGGCGACTTGTGGTCGCATGCATCGTCTCTTTCGGTCATGCTGCGCAGCAGCGGCACCCGGCGCGGCGAAACCGTCGCCATCCATGCGCACAAGGGATTCGGTCTGGTGGCCGCGATGTGCGGCGTGCTGAAGCATGGGGCCGCCTTTCTGATCATCGATCCCGATCTGCCGCGCGAACGCCGGCGGACGATGCTGCGCGAGGCCCGGGTCAGGACGCTGTGCCTGGCGCAGGTCGGAGCCGACGCCGGCGACGAATGGGAGGGCCTGGACGGACTCAGACTCATCCGCCTCGACGAGCGGACAGACGAGCTGACCGCGCACGGCGATGTGGAAGCGCAAGCCGCGGCCGAGGTGGCGCAGGACGATCCGGCCTATGTGTTCTTCACTTCGGGCAGTTCGGGCGTGCCGAAGGCCGTGCTCGGCGCCCACAAGAGTCTCAGTCAGTACCTGTGCTGGCAACGGCGGACCTTCGCCATCGACGCGCAGGACCGTGTCTCGCAACTGAGCTCGCTGTCCTTCGACCCGCTGTTGCGCGACGTCTTCCTGCCGCTGACGAGCGGCGCCACGCTGTGCATCCCGCGGCCGCAGGATGCGTTTGACACCTTGTCGTGGCTGCAACGGCAAGCTGCCTCGGTCGTGCACACGACGCCGTCCCTGTTGAGCTCATGGCTCGCCGACGGCGTGGAGCGCGTGCCTCTGCCGGCGCTGCGGTGGCTGTTCCTGTCCGGCGAGGTGCTCGACGCCGCTTTGCTCGAGCGCTGGCGCGAACGCGTGCCGACGCCCGCGCGCGTGGTCAACCTGTACGGGCCGACCGAAACGACGATGACGCGCTGCTTCTACACGGTGCCGGAGCGTTTCGAGCCAGGCAGGCAGCCGATCGGCCAGCCGATGGACGGAACCCAGGTGCTGCTGGTCAACGCGCAGGGCGCGTTGTGCGGCATCAACGAGCCCGGCGAGATCGTGCTGCGCACGCCGTTCCGCAGCCTGGGTTATCTCAATCTGCCCGAGGAGACTCGCGCGCGATTCCGCAAGAACCCGCAGCGCGACGATGAAGCCGATCTGCTGTATTTCACCGCGGACAGCGGCCGCCTGCGTCCGGACGGCCAGCTGGTCATCGGTGGCCGGCTCGACGATCAGGTCAAGATCCGTGGTGTGCGCGTGGAACCCGGCGAGGCGACGTCGGTGCTGTCGCGCCACGGCGCCGTCCAGTCCTGTGTGGTCACGGCGCGCCTGGGCATCGACGGAGACCACGAACTCGTGGCCTACGTGGTGCCTGTGCCGGGGCGGACGCCGCAGCCTCTCGACCTGCGCCGATACCTCGAAAGCCAGCTGCCCGCCCCATCGGTTCCCAGCCGCTATGTGTGGCTCGACGCACTGCCGTTGCTGCCCAACGGCAAGGTCGATCGACGCGCCTTGCCCGAGCCACCCGTCGAGGTGCCCAACGCGGCCACCCTGGCCCCGCGCACGCCAACCGAATTGGCGCTGGCGGACATCTGGTGCGCCGTGCTCGGTCGTGCGCACGTGGGCGTGCACGACGACTTCTTCGCGCTGGGCGGCCACTCGCTGCTCGCGATACGGGTGGTGTCGCGTGTCCGCAAGGCCCTCGACGTGGACCTCGCGCTTCGCACCCTGTTCGAGCATCCGACGATCGAAAGTCTGGCCACCGAGCTGAGCGCGCTGCAGCGCGGGCGTCTGGGCGCCACGACCCGCGCCGCGTCCGTGGGTTCGCCCGAGCACGCGCGGCAGCGCCTGCTGGAACTGCGCTCGCGCCGGAGGCGCGCGTCGTCGCCTGGTGCCGTGGTGGCGCGTCGCGCAGCGACGGATTCGATTCCACTGTCGTTTGCCCAGGAAGGACTCTGGTTCCTCGACCAGCTGACGGGGCCGAACGGCGCCTACAACATGAGCTACGCCGCGCGTCTGAAGGGTCCCATCGACCCGGACGCGCTGGAGCGCAGCCTGCGCACCCTGGTCACCCGCCACGAGAGCCTGCGCACCTCGTTCGAGACATCGGACGGTGTCGCGGTGCAGCGGGTGCATCCGGCCACGGAGGCGGCCGATCGCCTGCACCTGGACCGACAGGCGCTGACCGGCAGCAGTGCGGCCGATGGCGAGCGCGCGCTGCACCTGCGCCTGGGCGAGCTCGCGTCCGCGGCCTTCGACCTGGCGCAAGCACCGTTGCTGCGTGCGAGCCTGTTGCGCGTGAACGACGAAGAGCATGTGCTGCTGCTGGTCGTGCACCACATCGTCTCCGACGGCTGGTCGATCGGCGTTCTGACACGCGAACTCGGTGCCGCGTACGCCCATGAAACGGGCCACGCCGCCGTGAACCCGCTGCCAGCGCTGCCGGTGCAGTTCGGCGACTACGCCATCCGGCAGCGGCAGCTGATCGCCGGCGATTCCCTCGAGGACCTGCTGCGCTACTGGCGCACGCAGTTGCACGGGCTAGGCACGCTGGAACTGCCGACCGACCGGCCGCGCCCGCTGCGACCCAGCCAGCGCGGCGGCGTGGAGCGCTTCGTCTTGCCGGCAAGCCTGCAGGAGAAGCTCAGCGCCTTGGCGCAGCGTGAGCACGCCACGCTCTTCATGCTGCTGCTGGCGGCGTTCCAGGTCCTGCTGATGCGCCACACCGGTCAGGACGACGTGGCCGTCGGCGTGCCGGTGGCCGGGCGCGATCACACCGAACTCGAAGGCCTGATCGGCTGCTTCCTGAACACGGTGGTGCTGCGC
The DNA here is from genome assembly GCA_044225625.1 of Rubrivivax sp. Classification (GTDB taxonomy): domain Bacteria; phylum Pseudomonadota; class Gammaproteobacteria; order Burkholderiales; family Burkholderiaceae_C; genus Rubrivivax. Next base: position 48,075 of record JBGAII010000006.1, on the reverse strand, counting down.
TGCGACCTGTCCGGGAACCCGGGCTTCACCGAGCTGTTGGCGCGCGTCCGGCAGCGTTCGCTGGATGCCTTCGCCCACCAATCGATGCCCTTCGACCGCCTGGTGGCCGAAATCAGTCCACAGCGCGAGATTGGCCGCAACCCGCTGTATCAGGTGTCTTTTGCCTTGCAGAGTCATCCGCCGGCCACGCTCGATCTGCCGGGGCTGGACGCCCGGCCCATCGATCTGCAGGCCGAGCAGTCGAAGTTCGACCTCACTCTGTCGGTGACGCAGCGCGGGGGAGAGTTGCATGGCGCGGTGAGCTACGCCACCGATCTGTTCGACGCCAGCACCGTGCAGTGCCTGATGACACGCTGGCGCACGTTGCTCGAGAGCGTCGTGACCGCTCCGTCGACGCCCATCGGTTCATTGCCGCTGCTCGACGCCGTGGAGCGCGAACGGTTGCTGCAGGGCTGGAACCAGACCGCACGGCCGTATGCCGCGCATGCGGCCGCGCACCAGTTGGTCGAACGACAGGTGCAGCGTTGCCCCGGGGCCGTGGCGGTGGTGCACGAGGGTCGTGCCCTGACCTACGCCCAGCTGGAAGCACAGGCCAATCAGCTGGCGCATCACCTGCGTGCACACGGTGCGCGACGGCAGCGTCTGGTCGGGCTTGCCGTCGAGCGCGGGCTGTCGATGCTGGTCGCTCAGCTGGCCGTCCTCAAGTCCGGTGCTGCGTACGTACCTCTGGATCCTGCCTACCCGATCGACCGTCTCGTATTCATGGCCGACGACGCGCAGCTGACGCTGCTGGTCGGCGCATCGCCGCTGGTCCGTGCCTTTCCGTACCCGCGCGAGAAGTGGGTGCTGCTCGACGACGATGCCGAGGCGATCGCTGCCCAGCCCACGCACGCGCTGGACGCGGACGACGCGCTCGACGCCGGCCCGCTCGACCCCGCCTATGTCATCTACACCTCGGGGTCGACCGGACGCCCCAAGGGTGTCGTAGTGCCGCACCGGGCGGTGCTGAACTTCCTGAACAGCATGGCCCGTCAGCCCGGCCTGCATCCGGGCGATCGGCTGCTGGCGGTGACCACGCTGAGTTTCGACATCGCGGTGCTGGACACCTTGCTGTCGCTGAGCGTCGGCGCGGAAATCACCCTGGCCAGCGGCGACACGCTGATGGACGGCACCGCGCTGCGGGCCTTGCTGGAAGCCTCTGGCGCGAACGTCTTGCAGGCGACGCCAGTGACCTGGCGCATGCTGATCGATGCCGGCTGGCAAGGTTCACCGACGTTCAAGGCACTGATCGGCGGCGAGCCACTGCCGCCCGACCTGGCCCGCGCGCTCGTCGAGCGCACCGGTGAACTGTGGAACCTGTATGGCCCGACCGAGACGACGGTGTACTCGACCGGCTGGCGCGTCAATCTGAATGAACGGGCGATCTGCATCGGCCGGCCAATCGACAACACCCGTGTCTATGTGCTGGACGCTCAGGGTCAACCGTGCCCAACGGGAGTGGCCGGCGAGATCTACATCGGCGGCGATGGCGTTGCACTCGGGTACCTGCGGCGGCCCGAGCTGACGGCCGAGCGCTTCTTGGCCGACCCGCACGGCGCGCCCGGTGCCACGATGTACCGCACCGGCGACCGGGGTCGATGGTGCAACGACGGCATGCTGGAGCACCTGGGACGCCTGGATTTCCAGGTCAAGTTGCGTGGCTATCGCATCGAGCTGGGCGAAATCGAAGCACAGCTCGCCAGCCACGCGCAGGTGTCGCGCTGTGTGCTCGCACTGCGCGGCCAGGATGCCGATGCCCGCCTTGTGGCGTACGTCGTGCCGCGACAGGCGATGCCGGCAGCGAGCGCCCTGCGCACGCACCTGCGCACGCGCCTGCCGGACTACATGGTCCCGCACAGTTTCGTGCAGCTCGACGCGATCCCGCTGCTGCCCAACGGCAAGATCGATCGCAAGTCACTGCCCGAGCCCCCGGCATCGGAGTCGCCGATCGCAGCGTCTGCCACACCGTCCCAGATCGAAGAGCTGATGATGGGCATCTGGGCGGACGTGCTGGGGCTGCGGTCCATCGGCCGGCACGACAACTTCTTCGAGCGCGGCGGCCATTCGCTGCTGGCCGCCAAGGCCATGGCCCGGGTGCGCCGCGTCGTCGGCGGCAATCCGCCGCTGCGCCTGCTGTTCGAAGCGCCGACGATCGCCGAGCTCGCATCGCGGCTGCAGCCCGGCCTCGACGCGGTGCCAGCCGAGTCGGCAATCCAGGCCGAAGTGCGGCACGGACCGTTGTCACTGTCCTTTGCACAGTCCGGCCTTTGGTTCCTCAACGAGCTCACCGCCGCCAACGCCACCTACAACATGCCGCTGGCGCTGCGCCTGACCGGCGTACTGGACATCGACGCACTGCAGCGCAGCGTCCGGACGCTGGTCGAGCGGCACGAGGCGCTGCGCACCTCGTTCACATCGCAAGACGGCGAACTGGTGCAGGTCGTGCATCCGGTCGACGAAGTGTCCGACGACCTGCGGATCGACCTGCGGTCGCTCGCGGGCGAGACCCCGGAGTCACGCCAGGTCGCGCTGTCGGACGCCTTGCGCCAATGCGCCGCCGAACCGATCGCACTGGACAGGGCGCCGTTGCTGCGGGTACGCCTGTGGAGGCTGACGGCGCAGGAGCATGTGTTTGCGCTGGTCGTCCACCACATCGTGTCCGATGGCTGGTCGATGGACGTCATCCTGCGCGAACTCGACACGCTGTACGCGGCCTCGTGCGGTGGCCAAGGCAGTCCGCTAGCGCCCCTGCCGATCCAGTATGCCGACTTCGTTCTGTGGCAGCGACGTCGGCTCGAGGGCCATGCCAGCGCGCCGCTGCTCACGTACTGGCGCCAGCAACTGAGGGGCCTGGAGCCACTGCAGTTGCCGACCGACCGGCCTCGGCCGCTGCACCCCAGCCCGCGTGGCGCCGAGCTGTGCTTCGACATCGAGCCGGAACTGCTGGATGGGCTCAAGGCGCTGGCGACGCGCGAGCAGGCCACCTTGTTCATGGTGCTGCTGGCGGCGTTCCAGGTCCTGTTGATGCGCTACTCAGGGTCGGTCGACGTCAGCGTCGGCGTTCCGATCGCCCGGCGCGACCGCGTCGAGCTCGAAGGCCTGGTGGGCCTGTTGGTCAATACCTTGGTGTTGCGCAGCGACCTGTCGGGCGATCCGGAGTTCGTCGAGCTGCTGGCGCGGGTTCGCCGCACCAGCCTGGAAGCCTACGCACACCAGGAGCTGCCCTTCGACAAGCTGGTCGCCGAGATCGCTCCGCAGCGCGAACTGAATCGCAACCCGCTGTACCAGGCCGCGTTCGCGTTGCAGAACCAGCCTGCGACAGCACCACGCCTGGGCGAGCTGCAGGTCGAGCGCCTGTCGGTGCACAACGGGACCTCGAAGTTCGACCTTTGGCTCGCGCTGTGGGAGAACGATTCCACGCTCGCCGGCACACTGGAGTACAGCACCGATCTGTTCGACGCGGCGACGGCCGAGCGCATCGCACGCCACTACTGCCACCTGCTGCGCGACATCGTGGCCCGTCCGACGCAGCGCATTGCGCGGCTGGCGCTGATGGACGAGCCCGAGCGCAGGCAGCTGCTCGATGCCTGGAACGACACAGCGCGCGAGCTGCCGCTGCCGCTGAACCTGCACCAGCTGTTCGAAGCCCAGGTGCGTCAGCGCCCCGCGGCGGACGCCGTGGTGATGGGCGGCCAGACGCTCAGCTACGGCGAGTTGAACGTGCGCGCCAACCGTCTGGCGCACTTCCTTCGCGAACAGGGCGTCGGCCCCGACGTGCTGGTGGGCTGCTGCCTGCATCGTCATCTGGACATGCTGGTGGCCATGCTGGCCATCGTCAAGGCCGGCGGCGCCTATGTCCCGCTCGACCCGCAGTACCCCGCCGAGCGGCTGGCCTTCATGCTGGCCGACTGCCGCTGTCCCGTGGTGCTGACCGAACAGGCGCTGCGCGACCGCCTGCCCGGCTCCCGTGCCCAGGTGCTGTGTGTCGACGCCGATCACGCTCGCTGGGGCCGGCATCCCGACAGCGACCCTGCCTCCGCCGCTCACCCCGATCACCTGGCCTACGTCATCTACACCTCCGGCTCCACCGGGACGCCGAAGGGTGTGGCGGTCACGCAGCTGGCGGTGATGCGGCTGGTCATCAACACCGACTACGTGCAACTCGGCCCGAAGGACGTGATGGCACAGGTGTCCAGCAGCTCCTTCGACGCCGCGACCTTCGAAATCTGGGGCGCCCTGCTGAACGGCGCGCGACTGGTCATCCTGCCGAAGGAGGTGCTGCTGTCCGCTGCGGCGCTGGCACGAGCGATCGAAGCCCACGCCATCAACACCATGTTCGTGACCACATCCTTGTTTCACGAACACGCGGCCAGCGCTCATCCGGCGTTCGGCGGGCTCGACCAGCTGCTTGTCGGTGGCGAGGCGATCGACCCTGTGGCCGTGCGGCGTGTGTTCGAGGCTGCACCGCCAAAGCGTCTTCTGAATGCCTACGGTCCGACCGAGACGACCACCTTTGCGGCCTGGCACGAGGTGTCCGATCCGACCGCGGCGACCGTCCCCATCGGCCGGCCGATCGCCAACACGCGCTGTCACGTGCTGGATGCGTCGCTCGAGCCGGTCCCCATCGGGGCGATCGGTGAACTCTTCATCGGGGGACCGGGGCTGGCCCGGGGCTACCTGAACCGCCCCGAACTGACGGCCGAGCGCTTCATCGCCGATCCGTTTCGACCGGGTGAGCGCCTGTATCGCAGCGGCGATCGGGCTCGCTACCTGGGCGATGGCAATCTGGTCTATCTCGGCCGCATCGATCGGCAGGTGAAGCTGCGTGGCTTCCGCATCGAGCTCGGCGAGATCGAGGCCGCTCTGTCGAGAGAGCCAGGCGTCGCGCAGTGCGCGGTCATCGTGCGCGAGGACCGGCCGGGGGACCAGCGCCTCGTCGCCTACGTGGTGGCGTCCACGACGGCAGTCGTCGGTTCGGCAGCCCAGCTGCGCGATCGGCTGGCGGCACGGTTGCCGCCGTACATGGTGCCCTCGTCGGTGGTCGTGCTCGACGCCATGCCTTTGACGGTGAACGGCAAGCTCGACCGTGCGGCCTTGCCGCGCCCGAACCCGGAGCCGCAGCCTGCGACGGTGCGCGAGGCCGTGGCGTCCGATGCACTGGAGCAGCAGATGGCCTCGATCTGGCAGCAGGTGCTCGGTGTCCAGGCGATCGGCCTCGACGACAGCTTCTTCGATCTCGGCGGACACTCCCTGTTGGCGATCAAACTGCTCGACGGCATCGAGAAGCACTTCAAGCGCAGCCTGGGTCTGGCCACGTTCTTCGAGGCACCGACCATCCGCTCGCAGGTCGCGCTGTTGCGTCAGGCTACGGCGGTTGCGCCAGCCAGTTGTGCCGTCGCCATCCAGCCTCGGGGAAGCCGGCCGCCGCTGTTCTTCGTTTCTGGGCATGGCGGGGCCATCCTGCCGTTTCGCAGTCTGGCTCGGGAACTGGGCAGCGACCAGCCGCTGTACGTCCTGGACATGAACTCACTGGGCGCATCGGAGGGCGAGGTCACGCTCGAAGGCATGGCCAGCCGCATGCTGGACGACATGCGCCGGATTCAACCGCACGGGCCCTACCACCTGGCCGGGTTCTCGCTGGGCGGAAAGATCGTCTTCGAGATGGCGCAGCAACTGCACCGCGCCGCACAGCCCGTGGGCCTGATGGCATTGCTCGACTGCGCCGCTCCGGGGGCACGCAGACTGCGGCCGTTCCCGGTGCGGGTGTGGCTGCACCTGAAGCAGGCGGCAGCCTCCGAACGGCGCGAGGCGGCCACGTACCTCCTGGAAAGGCTGCGCAGGCTCAGGCGCTACCTCGGGCCGCGCCAACGTGCGGTGCCCAAAGTCTTCAAGACGGCGGACATCCAGGAATCATCGGCCGTGGCGCGTGCCATCGAGATGCAGGCGGCACGCATCTTCGAGGCATGGCAAGCCTATGTCCCCGCGTCCTATCCGGGCCGCATCACGCTCGTCAAGGCGCAGCAGCGGGACCACGGACCGGGTGTGGTCGAGGACCCGTACCTGGGCTGGGGCTCGCTGGCGGGCGGCGGCGTCGATGTGGGGGTGCTGCCGTGTGCGCATCGCGCGATGCTCGATGAGGCGCAGGCCCCCGCCCTGGCGATGCTGCTGACGCAGCGGCTGAATCGATTTCAGGAGCCCGACACACCGGCGACTGTGGCTCCCGCCGTAGCGGCCATCGCATGACCACCGTGGCACGGTCCTGCCCACCGTGGCCCGATCGCGTGCCCTGGCGGGCCCGCGTGAGTGTCGAAGCATCGCGCATCGACGCACATTGGCAGCATCTGGACGAGACCGAGCGCATTCGCGCCGCCCGTTTTCGGGTCGAGGCCGACCGGCTCCGTTTCGTGATTGCGCGCAGTGGCCTGCGACAGCTGCTCGGGCAGCGCCTGGGCACGCCGGCACACGAAATTGGCTTCGCTTCGAACGCCTTCGGCAAGCCCATGCTGCGGGACGTGCCGCGGGCCCTGCATTTCAATGCCAGCCACTCCGGCGACTGGGTCCTGATCGTGCTGGATGCCGCCGCACCGATCGGCATCGACGTCGAGGCCGTCCGGCCCGAACTGGCCTGCCTCGACGACTTCGACAGCGTGCTGTCACCGCGGGAGCTGAGGCTCCTGCGGGCGCTGCCGGCGCTGCGGCGAGCGGAAGCCTTCGCCCGCATCTGGGTGCGCAAGGAGGCCTATGTGAAAGCCCTCGGCGACGGCTTGAGCCGCAGCCTGTGCGACATCGACGTCGGCCTCGATGCACCGAGCGACCGGCCACGACCGTACGCTGATCGCGCAGCAGCACCCCCGTCCGCGTGCTGGCGCTTCGAGGACGTTGCGCTGGATGCGCAGCACGTGGCCTGCCTGGTGCGGCGTGACGATGTCGCTGCCGTCTAGCCGCCCGCCATCGATCGCCCTGCGCTTCTTTGAAGGGGCGGTCTGGTCGGCGGCGCGCAACCTGCTGCAGGCCTTGCTCAACCTGGCCGCGCTCGACATCGTGGCACGGGAACTGGGGCCGCAGGCCTACGGGCTGTTCGGCGTCGCCACGCTGGTCACTGCCGTCGCCGAAATGGTGGTGGGAGGCGCACTGACGGAATCGGTCGTGCAGCGCAAGGACCTGAGCGACGGCCACGTCGATGCCACCTTCTGGCTGTCCACCGTCTGTGCGCTCGTCCTGGCCGGATTGATCGTCTTGCTCGCCTTACCGCTCGCGAGGGTGGCCGGCGATGTTCGGGCGGCGACGGTCCTGACGGCGCTGGGCTGCCTGCTCCCGCTCGCAGCGGGATCCCGGGTGCCGATGGCCCTGCTGGCGCGAGAGATGCGCTTTCGTGCCAGTTCGCAGATCGGCGCGCTCGCCACCATCCTGAGCTGCGCGACGGGCATCGTGCTGGCCCTGCGCGGCACCGGCATCTGGACCTTGGTGGCCATGGAATTCGTGCGGTCCAGCGTCACGCTGATCGGCTCGTTCACCGCAGTCTCGTGGCGGCCGGGGCTGCGCGGGCGCTGGCAGCACCTGCGCGAACTGGCGAGATTCAACGCCGGCACGCTGGTCACCTACACCCTCGGCTACATCGACATGCTGCTGCCCCGGCTGCTCGTGTCGCATCTGCTGGGCGCGCAGGCGCTCGGCCTGTTCATGTTGGCGATGCGGGTTCTCAACGAACTCTCGAATCTCGTCACCGGCCCGCTGCGCGCCGTGGCCATGGCCGCCTGTTCGCGTGCGCAGGACGCCCGCGACGAACTGCATCGCCTCATCGTGGGCCTCTACCGTGCCGCGCGCCTGGTCATGTTTCCCGTGGTCACCGGCGTTGCCGTGCTGGCGCCCTACCTGATTCCCTTGCTGTTCGGGCCGAAATGGATGGCGGCTGTCCCGGCAACGCAGATCCTGATGCTCGGCGGTCTGCGCGGAGCCACGGGCACGTTCAACGCCGCGATCCTGTTTGGGGTCGCTCGCCCGCACCTGTCGGCGATCCTCTTCGCTGCGGGCAGTGTCCTGCAGCTGATCCTGATCCCGGCGTTGGCGCCATGGGGCGTGGCGGGCGCTGCCCTGGCCATGGTGCTGCGCCAGTTCGGCAGCTGGCCGCTGGCCTGTGTGCTGATCCGGCGGGCGACGGGGCTGTCGATCCGGCGCCAGATCGAAGGCAGTCTGCCGGTCCTCGCAGCCTCCGCCACGATGGGGATCGCGGTCTGGGCCTGCACCCGCTGGCTCGGGCCGCAGTGGTCACCGGGAGCCGTCCTGCTGGCGGGCGTGGCGGTGGGTGCGATGAGCTATGTCGCCGCGTTGCGCGTGCTGGCCCCGGCGACGCTGCGCATGGCCGCGGAGTTCGTCCGCGCGTTGCTGCGACGCGATCGCGCCCAGCTCGAGGCCGTACTCTCGCAGGCTGCCTGACCAACACTGACGGCAAAGGCCGAACCCCCTTCCCGTTCCGCGCCCATTCGGGCGCGGGACGCGGCGCACGCCTAGGCGGCAGCGAGCGTGTCGCGCACCACGCGCCCGCCCTGCAGGATCAGCCGGATGCCTCGTTCCGGCTCCGCCAGCATCGAGACATCGCGCGTCGGATCGCCGTCGACGATCAACAGGTCGGCCCAGGCACCGGGCACGATCGCGCCGAACTGGCCCTCCTGGCGCAGCAACCGCGCAGCCTGGATCGTGGCGCCCTGCAGAATCTCCACTGGCGTCTGCGCGCCGAGCCGCAGCTTGAACTCCTCGGGCTGGCGCACATGCATGTGGCCGAGCAGATCCGTGCCGAAGACGATCGGCACGCCTTCGGCCTTGGCGATGCGCAGCGATTCGACGCCACGGGCATGCACCTTGGCCAGCTTGTCGAGCATCGCCTCCGACCAGCCCAGTCGTCGGCCTTCATCGGCCAGCGCGGCATAGGTCGCCAGCGTCGGCACCAGGTAGGCACCGTGCTGCTTCATCACGCGTGCCGTGGCCTCGTCGATCAGGTTCCCGTGCTCGATCGAGCGCACTCCCGCCTGCACCGCACGCGTCACGGCGCGCGGCGAGTAGGCATGCGCCATCGCATACAGATTGGCGGCCTCGGCCTCCTCGCAGGCCGCACGCAGTTCCTCCACCGAGAACTGCGTACCTTCGAGCGGGTCACTGGGGCTGGCGATGCCGCCACCGGCCATGATCTTGATCTGGTTGGCGCCATTGCGCACCTGCTCGCGCACCGCTCGCCGCACCTCGCCCACGCCATCGGCGATGGCGCCGATCAGCCCCAGGCCGGCACAGCTGCAAAAGAACTCGCGCTGGCGTACGCCCTTCGGCCGCATGTCGGCATGGCCGCCGGTCTGCGACACCGGGAAGCCGGCGATGAACAGGCGCGGCCCCTCGAACAGCCCGCGTGCCACCGCCTCCTGCAGGCCGAAGTCGGCACCGGCGGCGTCGCGCACCGTGGTGTAGCCACGCATCAGCATGTCGCGCAGGATCCGGCTGCTGGCGGCGGTCACCCACGACGGTGGCTGCAGCGCCAGACCCGACAGATCATGCGACGAGGCCACCACGTGCACGTGTGCATCGATCAGGCCCGGCAGCACGACGCGATCCGCCGCATCGATGGTCGAAGCCACGTCGTCGACCTGGATCGGCTCGTCGGTGACGGCGGCGATGCGCTCGCCTTCGATCACGATGCGGCAGCGGGGCCGCAGCGTGCCGGCGGCACTGTCGAACACCGTCGCGCGATCGATCAGCAGCCGGCGGTTCATCGCATGGGCCTCAGCCGGCGCAGACGCGTTGGCGCGCCTCGTCGTATTCGCGCTTCAGCCGCGCCACCAGCTCGGCCACCGGCACCACCTTCTTGACCGCGCCGATGCCCTGGCCGCAGCCCCAGATGTCCTTCCAGGCCTTCTTCGGCCCGCCGGCACTGCCGAACTGCATCGTGCTGATATCGCCCTCGGGCAGGTTGTCCGGGTCGAGCCCGGCATTGCGGATCGATGGCTTCAGGTAGTTGCCGTGCACGCCGGTGAACAGGCTCGAGTAGACGATGTCGTCGCTGCTGGCGTCGACGATCGCCTGCTTGTAGGCATCGGCGGCACGCGCCTCTTCGGTGGCGATGAAGGCCGAGCCGATATAGGCGAAATCGGCGCCGCAGGCCCGCGCGGCCAGCCCGCCGGCGCCGGTGGCGATGGCGCCGGACTAGGCAATCGGACCGTCGCACCACTCGCGGATCTCGGCCACCACCGCGAAGGGACTCTTCACGCCGGCATGCCCGCCGGCGCCCGCCGCCACCGGGATCAGCCCGTCGGCGCCCTTCTCGATGGTCTTGCGCGCATGGGTGTTGTTGATGATGTCGTGCAGCACCACGCCGCCCCACGAGTGCACCGCCTGGTTCACCTCCGGTCGCGCGCCCAGCGAACTGATGACGATCGGCACCTTGACTTGGCGCACATCTGCGTGTCGTGGTCGAGCCGGTCATTGCTCTTGTGCACGATCTGGTTGATGGCAAAAGGCGCAGCCGCTTGTCGGGGTTAGCGCGGTCGTAGGCGGCCAGCGTCTCGGTGATCTCGGCCAGCCACTCGTCCAGCTGCGAGGCCGGGCGCGCATTCAGCGCCGGCATCGAGCCGACGACACAGGCCTCGGCATTGCGCGGGATGACGAGCTGGATGGCTGATGATGAACAGCGGCGAGCGATGATCGGCAACGGCAATTGGCCAGAACGCGCAAATCGGCAAGGCAGTCTCCGGTGAAACAGGAGCGTTGAACGACAAACCGCCGCAGTGTGCGTGGCGCCCCGTGTGCGGCGGAGCACTGCAGGGCGACAGCGCCGGTTCAGAGCAGGTCCAGCGGCATCGCGGCCAGGCCGGCGGCAGCCTCTTCGACGATGCTGTGCCGAACGCCCGGAACCTTGCTGAGGATGTGGTCGCCGTAGAAGCGCGCGGTGGCGATCTTGGCGCGCATGAAGTCGGCATCCTCGCCCGCCGCCAGGCGCTCTTCGGCCACCAGCAGCGCGCGTGCCATCTGCCAGCCGGCCACCACGTTGCCGGCCAGCAGCAGGTACGGCACGCTGCCGGCGAAGACCTCGTTCGGCTGCGCCTTGGTGCGTCCGGCAACGAAGTCCACCACCTCCAGGAAGGACTGGCGCGCGGCCTTCAGGTGGCGCAGCATCGCCTTGGCCGCATCGCTGCCGCCCTTCTGCAGATCGCCCTCGGTGGCTTCGATGCGCGCCAATGGCCTTGGCCACCGCGCCGCCGTCGCGCGCGTCTTGGCCCACCAGATCGTTGGCCTGGATCGCCGTCGCCTTCGTAGATGGGCAGGATGCGCGCGTCGCGGGTAGTACTGCGCCGCACCGGTCTCCTCGATGAAGCCCATGCCGCCGTGCACCTGCACGCCCAGGCTGGTGACTTCCAGGCTCATCTCGGTGCTGTAGCCCTTGACCAGCGGCACCCGGCGAATCATAGAAGGCCTGGTTCTGCTTGCGCGCCTCGGCATCGGGGGTGGTGCGCGGCGTCGTAGGCAGCCGCCGCCGCCACCGTGGCCATCGCACGGCAGCCCTCCGTATAGGCGCGCATCGTCATCAGCATGCGCTGCACGTCCGGGCTGGTGGATGATCGGCGCCGCGCTCGGCGTCGAGCCGTCCACTGGGCGGCTCTGCACGCGCTCGCGCGCAAAGCTGCTGGCCTTCTGATAGTCTGCTCGGCCACCGCCACACCCTGCATGCCGACGGCATAGCGAGCGGCGTTCATCATCACGAACATGTAGGCCAGACCCTGGTTCTCCTGGCCCACCAGCGCCGATGGCACCGCCATGGTCGCCGAACTGCAGCACCGCGGTCGGGCTGGCCTTGATGCCCAGCTTGTGCTCGATGCTGACGCAGTGCACGTCGTTGCGCGCGCCCAGCGATCCGTCGGCATTGACCAGGAACTTCGGCACCACGAACAGGCTGATGCCCTTCACGCCCTCGGGCGCGCCGGCTGTGGCTGTAGTTGCCCGCGATGGCCAGCACCTGCGCCGCCAGGTTCTCGGCCAGCCCGTGGCCGAACTGGGCGCCGTCGGCGTGCAGTACCTTGGCCACGCCGGCCACCTGGCTGGCGGCCTTGGCGGCGCCGCCGGCGTCGTGGCCGGCGACCAGCACGTGCACGTCGCCGCCGCAGGCGAGCGCGGCGCTGACGGTGTTGAGGGTGGCGCCCTTGAGGCTGTGGTTGTCGTGTTCAGCGATGACGAGTGCGCTCATGATCAGATCACCTTCGAGACGTTCTTCAGCTTGTCGACCAGCGTGGCGACATCGGGCACCTTGATGCCGGCACCGCGCTTGGGCGGTTCGGTGACCTTCAGCGTCTTGATCTTCGAGGCCACGTCGACACCGAGGTCGGCCGGCTTGACGATGTCCAGCGTCTTCTTCTTGGCCTTCATGATGTTCGGCAGCGTGACGTAGCGCGGTTCGTTCAGGCGCAGGTCGGTGGTGACGATGGCCGGCAGCTGCAGCTTGACGGTCTCCAGGCCGCCGTCGACTTCGCGCGTGACGCTGGCCGTGCCGTCGGCCACTTCGACCTTGCTGGCGAAGGTGCCCTGCGGGCGGTCGAGCAGTGCGGCGAGCATCTGGCCGGTCTGGTTGCAGTCGTCGTCGATGGCTTGCTTGCCCAGGATGACCAGGCCGGGCTGTTCCTTGTCGACCAGCGCCTTCAGCAGTTTGGCGACCGCCAGCGGCTGCAGTTCCTCGCTGCTTTCGACGAGGATGGCCCGGTCGGCGCCGATGGCCATCGCGGTGCGCAGCGTTTCCTGGCATTGCGTGACGCCGCAGGACACGGCGATCACCTCGGTGGCCACGCCCTTCTCCTTGAGCCTCACCGCCTCTTCGACGGCAATCTCGTCGAATGGGTTCATGCTCATCTTGACGTTGGCAATGTCCACCCCGCTGCCGTCGCTCTTCACGCGCACCTTCACGTTGTAGTCCACCACCCGCTTCACCGGGACCAGTATCTTCATGGGCTGTTGCTCCTGTTCATGTTCGCTGACGCTCAACTTGCGCATTTTAGGCAAGATGGGCAGCCCCCTTTCGAGAGGACACTCAAGCCGTGCCCTGCGCCGCGGCAATGCCCCGCGGCACGTTGACGCGCGCCAGCACGATCAGCCCGATGACGAAGAACAGTCCGGTCGACAGGATGGCGATGCGGTGGTTGCCGGCGGTCAGCAGGGTCACCAGCCCGTAGGTCATCGGACCGATGATCGCGGCCAGCCGCACCGCAAAGGTCCACAGGCCGAAGAACTCGGCCAGCCGATGCGCCGGCGCGAACGCGCCCGCCATCGCGCGGCCGGCGGACTGGCTCGAGCCCATGCACAGGCCCGCCACCACCGCGGCGACCCAGAACAGCGCGGCGTCGGTGGCCGCCACCGCAAGCAGCGTCATCACGATCCAGCCGACCAGCGTGATCGCCAGAGCCTTGCGGTGGCCGATGCGGTCCTGCCAGTAGCCGAAGGCAAAGGCACCGACCGCCGACGCGATGTTGACCAGGAAGATCAGCATCATCGTCTGCGTCTGCTGGAAACCCAGAACCTGCTCGGCATAAACCGCCGCCAGCGCAATGACCACCGCGATGCCCGCCTGGTAGGCCACCGCGCACAGCAGCAGCCAGACGAAGTCTCGATAGTCCTGCGCACGGCGCCAGGTCTGCGCCAGGCGCGCCAGCGACGCGCGCAGGCCGCTGTCCTGCGCCGCCTGGACCTGCGGCTGGGCGCGCTCCTTCAGCAGCGCGAAGGTCAGCAGCGACGACACGCCATAGATGCCCGCGGTGATGAGCATGGTCACCGGCACGAAGCGCTGCGCCGGAATCCCCTGCCCCTGGGCCCACAGCACGTAGCCCAGCGACAGCCCGAGCGTCAGCATGCCGCCGAAATAGCCGAAGCTCCAGCCCCAGCCGGAGACGCGGCCCAGCGCCTCGCGCCGCGCCAGTTCGGGCAGGAAGGCCGCGGTCAGCGACTCGCCATAGCTGTAGAACACGTTGGACACGACGATGGCCGCCATCGCCAGCCACAGGTCCCCAGGGCCGGCAAAAGCCAGCAGCACCGTCGCGACGACACAGCCGAACGTGCTGACCGCCAGCATGCGCTTCTTCGCGGCACGCAGATCGGCCAGCGCGCCGAGCGAGGGCATGGTGAGCATCACCACCGCGCTGGACAGCGCGAGTGCGCTGGTCCAGGCCAGCGTGGCCCACGACGCGTTGCCGGCGATGACGCCCACGAAGTAGGCGTTGAACACCGCCGTCAGCACCACGGTCGTGTAGCCGGAGTTGGCGAAGTCGTACATCGCCCAGCCGAACACCTCGCGCTTGCGCACGCCATCGTTGAGCGCGGAGGAATCGAAGATCGGCATGGTCGGCACCTCGAGGTGGTGCCCAGGACGGGACTCGAACCCGTATGCCCCGCAAAGGGCCGCGGATTTTAAGTCCGCTGCGTCTACCGATTTCGCCACCCGGGCGGGCGCGGCGATTATGCGCGGCCGACTTTGAAGCCAGCGCCTCGGACCGTACGGCCCTTGACGCCCTTGTTAGACTGGACGGAACTCTGCCCGCCCATGCTTCGCCGCCTTCCACCCCCGACCATGCGCCGCCCGCTGGCCGCGTGGCTGGTGTGCGCGATGCTGCTGGCTCAGATGCTGGGGCTGGCGCACCGCATCACGCATTCGGGCGGGCCCGCCAGCGCGACGCTGGGCGGGCCGGAACTGCGTGCGTCGTCGCTGTTCGATGCCCATCATGACGCCGCCGATTGCCGCCTGTTCGATCAGGCGACGCATGCCGACGCACCCGGTGTCGAACTGCCGCTGCTGCCGGACAGCCTGCCGCCTTGCGCGCCAGCGCCGCGGCGCCACTGGCTCGACGCCACCGTTGCCCACGTCGGCGGCTACCTTGCGCGCGGCCCGCCGCTGATCTAGCCGGCTTCCCGCTGCCGGGCCCGGCAGCACCCGGGACCTCAGGCACGCCCCACGCCGACCTGCATCGCCGCAGGCGGCGCTCCCTTTTCTTCTTGACTGGACCCGTGTGCGGGTCCGGCGAGGCTTCGACCATGCCCCATCCTTTCCCCCATCTTCCGCGCTGCGGCTGCCTGGCAGCCATCGGCGTGGCCTTCAGCCCCGGCCTGCTGCATGCGCAGAGCACATCCGATGCCCCCACACCCGTCGTCATCACCGGCAACCCATTGCGCTCGACGGACGTCGCCGCGCCGACCAACGTGCTCAGCGGCGAATCACTGGTACTGCGCCGTGGCGCGACCCTCGGCGAGACACTGGACCGCATGCCCGGCGTGTCGTCCAGCTACTTCGGCCCCAACGCCAACCGGCCGGTCATCCGTGGCCAGGACCATAGCTGTAGAACACGGACACGACGATGGCCGCATCAACCACAGGTCCCGGGGCCGGTAAAGCCAACCGTGCGACGATAGCCGAACGTGCTGACCCAGCATGCCTTTCTTCGCGGCACGCCGAGCGAGGGCATGGTGGGCATCACCGCACGCTGGACAGCGCAGTGCCTTGTCCAGGCCAACGTGGCCCACGACGTTGCCGGCGATGACGCCCACGAAGTAGGCGTTGAACACCGCCGTCAGCACCACGGTCGTGCATCATGGCCAGGTTGGCGAAGTCGTACATCGCCCAGCCGAACACCTCGCGCCGCGCCATCGTTGAGCGCGGAGGAATCGAGATCGGCTGGTCGGCACCTCGAGTGGTGCCCAAACGGGACTCGAACTCCGTATGCCCGCAAGGCCGCGGATTTTAAGTCCCGCTGCGTCTGTTTCGCCACCCAGGCGGGCGCGGCGATTATGCGCGGCCGACTTCGCGGCGCCTCGCGTATCGACGCCCTTGAACTGGACGGGCGGGCTACCCCTTCCCGCCCATGCTTCGCCGCAGCACCCCTCGACCAGCCGCGCCGCCCGCTGGCCGCGTGGCCTGATGCGCGATGCTGCTGGCTCAGATGCTGGGGCTGGCGCGCATCGCCGGGCGGAAGCCCGCCAGCGCGACGCTGGGCGAGGCCGGAGCTACCCTGCGTCGTCGCTGTTCGATGCCCATCATGACGCCGCCGATTGCCGCCTGTTCGATCAGGCGACGCATGCCGACGCGCCCGGTGTCGAACTGCCGCTGCTGCCGGACAGCCTGCCGCCTTGCGCGCCAGCGCCGCGGCGCCACTGGCTCGACGCCACCGTTGCCCACGTCGGCGGCTACCTTGCGCGCGGCCCGCCGCTGATCTAGCCGGCTTCCCGCGGCCGGGTCCGGCAGCACCCGGGACCTCAGGCACGCCCCACGCCGACCTGCATCGCCGCAGGCGGCGCTCCCTTTTCTTCTTGACTGGACCCGTGTGCGGGTCCGGCGAGGCTTCGACCATGCCCCATCCTTTCCCCCATCTTCCGCGCTGCGGCTGCCTGGCAGCCATCGGCGTGGCCTTCAGCCCCGGCCTGCTGCATGCGCAGAGCACATCCGATGCCCCCACACCCGTCGTCATCACCGGCAACCCATTGCGCTCGACGGACGTCGCCGCGCCGACCAACGTGCTCAGCGGCGAATCACTGGTACTGCGCCGTGGCGCGACCCTCGGCGAGACACTGGACCGCATGCCCGGCGTGTCGTCCAGCTACTTCGGCCCCAACGCCAACCGGCCGGTCATCCGTGGCCAGGACCCAGCGGTTGGCGACCACATCCGCATCCTCAACTCGGGCGTGGCGCTCGTCTGCGCTGAGCCTATGACCATGCGGTGCAGTCGACCTTGTCGTCAGCACGTCGAGGTGCCGCGCGGCCCGCTGCGTTGATGGCGGCTCCGCCATCGGCGACGTCGTCAACTTCATCGACAACCACTGAGTACGTCGACGGTGTCAGCAGGCCGCTGACCGGCCACCGGCGCCTCGGCCAATGTCGAGGCCGGCGGCAGCCTATTGCCGGCTTCTGGCAAACCGACATGAAGGCCAGAACTGCGCCCCATGCCCGACGGCAGCACTCAGATGGAGAACACGATCTACTCGGCCAGCAAGAGTATGGCGGTTACCTTTGGCGGCTCGATGGTGGCACAAGGCACCCTCGGCGCTGCGGTGGACGCCTACGCGCTATGGGGTGGTGGCCGAACCCAATGTCACCATCGACATGTACCTGAACAAGCTGACGCTGGCCGGCGAAGCGCGTGATCTGGACGGTCCGATCACGGCCATCAGCGGCCACTGGTTGTGGTCCGACTACCAGCATCAGGAGATCGAAGGCGGCGGCGACGTGGCCACCACCTTCAAGAACCGCGGCTCGGATCTGCGGTTGCAGGCCGAGCATGCCAAGCTGTCGCTCGGCGACGGCAAGCTCGGCGGCATCTTCGGGCTGCAGGCGGAAGCGGCGGACTTCTCCGCTCTCGGCGAGGAGGCCTTCGTGCCCAGCACCAACTCGCGCCACGCCGCGCTGTTCATGCTGGAGGAATACAACCTCGGCGACCTCAAGCTCTCGCTCGGTGGCCGCGTATCGCATGCCAAGATCGATTCGGAAGGCGATGGCCCGGGACAGTCGCAATTCGGTCCGCCCCAGTCCCGCACCTTCACGCCCTTCAGCGCGGCACTCGGCGGCATCTACAAGCTCGCGCCGCAGTGGCAGCTGAGTGGCAACCTGGCCTACACCGAGCGCGCGCCGACCTTCTTCGAGCTGTATGCCAACGGCCTGCACGTGGCCACGGGCGCCTACGAAGAAGGCAATCCGGACCTCGGCATGGAAAAAGGCACGAACCTCGACATCGCGCTCGGCTGGAAGGACGGCCCGAACGCGCTGAAGCTCGGCGCCTTCGCCAGCGACTTCTCGAACTACATCGCACTGCTGGGCACCGGCCAGGAAGTCCCGAGCGACGAAGGCCTCGTGCCGGTGTACCAGTTCACCGGTGTACCGGCACGGATGTATGGCTTCGAGATCGAGGGCAACTGGCGGCTTCTGGACGGTGGGCAGAAGCTCGACCTGGACGGCACGCTCGACACGATGCGCGCCACCGACGAGGCCAACGGCCAGCCGCTGCCTCGTATTCCGCCGATGCGCCTCACGCTGGGCCTGAACTGGCGCATGGGAGACTGGATGGCGCGTGTCGAAGGCATCTACGCGGCGGCACAGGATCGCGTGCCCACCGACGACCCGCCGACCCCGGCCTACACCCTCGTCAATCTGTCGGCCAGCTACCGGCTGCGCCTCGACGGAATGGACGGTCTGGCTTTCGTGCGCATCAACAACGTCTTCAACGAACTGGCCTACAACGCCACGACCATCGAAACGGTGCGCCCGCTGGCGCCCCTGCCGGGTCGGGGTGTGATGGTCGGCGTGCGCCTGAGCTTCTGAGGCCGGCCGGCGCCGATGTCTATCGTGTCGGCACCGCTGCGGCCTGCGGCATTGGCGGGACACTCGCCGCGTCCGGCGGCGGGCCCAGGCGCCCGCCAAGGCTGGCCACCAGCGCGCGGAACTGCGCATCGTTGCGCAGCAACTCGCGGCCGGCCAGGATCAACCGGTCCACCTGCTCGCCGCTGAGCGCGAGGCTGGTGGGAATCTCGTTCAGGAAACGGCGCAGCGGCAGGTCGGGCACGTCCTGGAAACTCAGCCTGACGAAGTAATGCTGCACCGGCTGCTGCGGAGTCGAAAGTTCCTTTGCCCAGCGCTGCAGGCTCTGCTGCATCTCCTGCAGCGTGTCGGTGTTGTAGCGGTACAGCTGGATGTTGGTGACCGCGTTCAGCGTGCTCTCGATCGACGGCTGCAGCAGGCTGGCATCGATGCCCTGGTGCGGGTCGGCCGCGGCGTTGACCGCAATCACAGCGATGCGCCGCGGCGGCTGCAGCCCGAGCTGGACGATGTACTCGCGGGCGCCGCCGATCACCTCCACCGTCTCCAGCACGGCGCGCAGGCCCAGGTTGTCGGTGATGCCGCCGTCGACGAAGTGGGCATAACGATGCCCCGTCTTGTCGGCATAGGAGGCGTCGTCATCGACGACCATGCGCAGGTTGGCGTCCGATGGCTGGCGCTGGCGCGCTGCCTCCAGCCAGGAAGGCAGCCCCTTGGTACAGCCCGAATAGTTCTCGACGACCACCGGGTCGAAGACCACCGGTACCGCGCTCGACGCGGTGACCGCCCGCGCCAGCGGGAAGGACGACAGGTCCGAACACAGCAGGTTGAAGTATTCCTGCGCAAACGTGAAGCGCACGCCGTGGCCGAGGTCGGACGTGTTGATCAGCACCAGCGGACCGTCGGCGCGCATCAGATCGGCGAAGGTGGCATCGCCGAAGAGCACCTCGCGGTAGTAGTCCACCGCCATGTCGGTGCGGCCTTTGCTGCTGAACCAGCGCGCCGGGTTGAGCAGGCCGCGGACCAGAGCACCCTCGACGTCGCGGCGCAGGAAGCGCTCCTCGAAATCCTGGAAGATGCGATCGCCGTAAAGCCCGAAGTAGGCCGAAGTGAAGCTGCCGCCCGAGACCGAACTGATCAGGCTGACCGCGTCGAGCAGGCGCCGCTCCTTGCCGTCCATCGTCACGCGTGTGTCGCGCAGTTCCAGCAGCACACCGTAGGACAGCGCGGCGGCGCGCGTGCCGCCGCCCGAAAAGGCGACCACCAGCGACAGTTCGGAGGATTGTTTCCGCTGCTTCGTCATGAACGCCTGCAGCGAATAGCCCGTGTCGGGCTCGATCTGGGTGATCGGCTTGTTCTGCACCACGCCGTAGCTGGTACACCCCGCAAGCAGCAGCGTGCCGACGAATGCCCACCAACCCGGGCGTCGGCGACTTCCGCCGCGATGGCAGACGGAGGCTGGAGGCGCGACCCGGAGTCGAACCGGGCTGAACGGATTTGCAATCCGGTGCATAACCGCTTTGCTATCGCGCCGTCTTCTCGAAACCTCGAGCACCGCAAGCCTCGAGCGAGCCGAAAAAAAGGGAAGCCTGGGCTTCCCTTTCAATGTGTGGAGCGGGAGACGAGTCTCGAACTCGCGACCTCAACCTTGGCAAGGTTGCGCTCTACCAACTGAGCTACTCCCGCAATGCTTCTTGAAGCCTCGCTTCAGAGGCAATGACCTCGAAGCGAAGCTCGCATTGTAGCGTATTCCAATGCGCCCCTGCAATCCGGGCTCAGTGAGGCAGCGTGTCGGACGAGGTCGCCGCCGGCGCGCCTTCGGCGGCCTTGGGCACCTCCTTCGCCGGCTCCTCTTCGGGCAGCGGCTGCGGCACGCGCTCCAGCGCCACCTCCAGTACCTGGTCGATCCAGCGCACCGGCACGATCTCGAGGTTGTTCTTCGCGTTCTCGGGGATCTCCTGCAGATCCTTGACGTTCTCCTCGGGAATCAGCACGGTCCGGATGCCACCCCGGTGTGCGGCCAGCAGCTTCTCCTTCAGGCCGCCGATCGCCGTGACTTCGCCGCGCAGCGTGATCTCTCCGGTCATCGCCACGTCGGCCTTGACCGGGATGCCCGTCAACGCCGAGACGAAGGCCGTGGTCATCGCCGCGCCCGCGCTCGGGCCGTCCTTGGGCGTCGCGCCGTCAGGCACGTGGATGTGGATGTCGCGCTTCTCGAACAACTCGTCCTTGATGCCGAGCCGCGCCGCGCGCGAGCGCACCACCGAGCGTGCTGCCTCCACCGACTCCTTCATCACGTCGCCCAGCGAGCCAGTGCGGATGATGTTGCCCTTGCCCGGCATGACAGCAGCCTCGATCGTCAGCAGGTCGCCGCCGACCTCGGTCCACGCCAGGCCCACGACCTGGCCGACCTGGTTCTTCTTGTCGGCTCGGCCGAAGTCGAACTTGCGCACGCCCAGGAACTCGTTCAGGTTGTCCTCGTTGACGACCACCTTGCCCTGGTACTGCTTCAGTTGCAGGCCCTTGACCACCTTGCGGCAGATCTTGGAGATCTCGCGCTCCAGCGAGCGCACACCGGCCTCGCGCGTGTAGTAGCGCACGACACCGCGCAGGCCTTCGTCGGTGACTTCGAGTTCCTCATCCTTGACGCCGTTGTTCTTCTGCTGCTTGGGCAACAGGTAGCGACGGGCAATGTTGAGCTTCTCGTCCTCCGTGTAGCCGGCCAGTCGGATCACCTCCATCCGGTCCAGCAGCGCCGGCGGGATGTTCAGCGAGTTGCTGGTCGCGACGAACATCACGTCGGACAGGTCGAAGTCGACCTCGACGTAGTGGTCACTGAAGCGATGGTTCTGCTCGGGGTCGAGCACCTCGAGCAACGCGCTCGACGGGTCGCCGCGGAAGTCCATACCCAACTTGTCGATCTCGTCGAGCAGGAACAGCGGGTTGCGCGTGCCCACCTTGGTCAGGCTCTGCAGCACCTTGCCCGGCATGCTGCCGATGTAGGTGCGGCGGTGACCGCGGATCTCGGCCTCGTCGCGCACGCCACCCAGTGCCATGCGCACGAACTTGCGGCCGGTCGCCCGCGCCACGCTCTGTCCGAGCGAAGTCTTGCCCACGCCCGGAGGGCCGACCAGGCACAGGATCGGCGCCTTGACCTTGTCGACGCGCTGCTGCACCGCGAGGTACTCGAGGATGCGGTCCTTGACCTTCTCCAGGCCGTAGTGGTCCTCGTTCAGCACCTCCTCGGCATGGCCGAGGTCGTGCTTGATCTTGGTCTTCTTCGCCCACGGCAGGTTGACCAGCGTGTCGATGAAGTTGCGCACCACCGTGGCCTCGGCGGACATCGGCGACATCAGCTTGAGCTTCTTCAGCTCGCTCTCGGCCTTCTTGCGGCCTTCCTTGCTCATGCGCGCGGCGGCGATCTTCTTTTCCAGCTCTTCCAGGTCGGCGCCTTCTTCACCGTCACCGAGCTCCTTCTGGATGGCCTTGACCTGCTCGTTGAGGTAGTACTCGCGCTGGCTCTTTTCCATCTGGCGCTTGACGCGACCGCGGATGCGCTTTTCCACCTGCAGGATGTCGACCTCATGCTCCAGCAACTCGAGCAAACGCTCGAGCCGCTTGGTCACGGCGAACAGGTCCAGCACCGACTGCTTGGCTTCGAGCTTCAGCGGCAGGTGCGCGGCGATGGTGTCGCCCAGCCGGCCCGGCTCGTCGATGCCGGCGATGGACGTCAGGATCTCCGGCGGGATCTTCTTGTTCAGCTTGACATAGGCATCGAACTGCTGCGTCACGGCGCGGCGCAGCGCCTCGATCTCCGGCGACGCATCGGTGGCCGGCGGAACCGGTTCGACCTCGGCGACGAAGTGCTCGCCGTTATCGGAGATCTGCTTGGTGTTGGCGCGTTGCATGCCTTCGACCAGCACCTTCACCGTGCCGTCCGGCAGCTTCAGCATCTGCAGGATGCTGGAGACGCAGCCGACCTCGAACATGTCGTCGGCCTTGGGTTCGTCCTTGCCGGCGGCCTTCTGCGCCACCAGCATGATCTGCCGGCCGGCTTCCATCGCCGCTTCCAGCGCCTTGATGGACTTCGGCCGTCCCACGAACAGCGGGATGACCATGTGCGGGAACACGACCACATCGCGCAGCGGCAGCAGCGGCAGGGTGATCGGGTCCGACGGGAGTACAGGATGTCCAGACATAGGAACCTCACTTTCTCAGGCCGATTTGGGGCCCGAGGCGGGAAATGCAAGGAGGATGCCGCGCGGGTGCTCTCCCGGTCGCGGCTGGCACGCCTTCAGGCGCTGGCCTTGGTCTTGGCCGGCTCGCGATAAACGAGCAGCGGCTTGCTGCCCTCTTCGACGATGTGCTCGTCGACCACGACCTTGGCCACGCCTTCCAGGTTCGGCAGGTCGAACATGGTGTCGATCAGCGCGAATTCCAGGATCGAGCGCAGCCCGCGGGCGCCAGTCTTGCGCGCCAGCGCCTTGCGGGCGATGGCCGACAGCGCCGATGGACGGATCTCGAGTTCGACGCCGTCCATTGCGAACAGCTTCTGGTACTGCTTGACCAGCGCATTGCGAGGCTCGGTCAGGATCTGCACCATCGCCTCTTCGGTGAGTTCACCCAGCGTGGCGACGACCGGCAGACGGCCGACCAGTTCCGGAATCAGGCCGAACTTGATCAGGTCTTCGGGTTCGACCTCGCGGAACAACTCCGAAACCTTCTTCTCGCTCTTGCTGTGCACCGTGGCCGCGAAGCCGATGCCGGACTTCTCGGTGCGGTTCTGGATGACCTTTTCCAGGCCGTCGAAAGCACCGCCGCAGATGAACAGGATGTTGGTCGTGTCGATCTGCAGGAAATCCTGGTTGGGGTGCTTGCGCCCACCCTGCGGCGGCACGCTGGCCATCGTGCCTTCGATCAGCTTCAGCAACGCCTGCTGCACGCCCTCTCCGGACACGTCGCGGGTGATCGACGGGTTGTCGCTCTTGCGGCTGATCTTGTCGATCTCGTCGATGTAGACGATGCCGCGCTGCGCCCGGTCGACGTCGTAGTTGCAGTTCTGCAGCAGCTTCTGGATGATGTTCTCGACGTCCTCGCCCACGTAGCCGGCTTCGGTCAGCGTGGTGGCGTCGGCGATGACGAAGGGCACGTTCAGCAGCTTGGCCAAGGTTTGCGCCAGCAGCGTCTTGCCCGAACCGGTGGGCCCGATCAGCAGGATGTTGCTCTTGGTCAGTTCGACCTCGTCCTTCGAACCGCCGGCGTGCTTCAGCCGCTTGTAGTGGTTGTAGACCGCCACCGACAGCGTGCGCTTGGCCACTTCCTGGCCGATCACATAGGCGTCCAGGCTGGACTTGATCTCGCTGGGGATCGGCAGGTCCGACTTGACCGACTTCGCGCCGCCGGCATCCGCCGGCATCTCGTCGCGAATGATGTCGTTGCACAGCTCGATGCACTCGTCGCAGATGAACACCGACGGGCCGGCAATGAGCTTCTTCACCTCGTGCTGGCTCTTGCCGCAAAAGGAGCAGTACAGAACCTTCTCGCCGGAGGCGCCCTTCTTTTCGGCCATGGATGTGCGTGCTAGGGGTGGTCCGCTGGGGAAGTCGACGGGGCCATCATAGTGCATGCGGGGCCCGGGCATGGCCTGCGAAATGAGGCACCGTTCCGGGCATTCCCGCGTGCAGCAGTGGGGTTTTTCAGGCTCGGCGCTCGAGCACCTTGTCGATCAGCCCGTAGTCCAGCGCCTCGGCCGGGCTCATCCAGCGGTCGCGTTCCATGTCCGCTGCGATGCGCTCCAGCGGCTGACCGGTGCGCTCGGCATAGATGCGGTTCAGCTGCTCGCGCGTCTTCAGGATCTCGCGCGCCTGGATCTCGATGTCGGTGGCCTGGCCCTGGGCGCCGCCCGAGGGCTGATGGATCATCACGCGGCTGTTTGGCAACGCGAAGCGCTTGCCTTTGGCACCGGCCATCAACAGGAAGCTGCCCATGCTGGCCGCCATGCCCATGCACAGCGTGGACACGTCCGGCTTGATGAACTGCATCGTGTCGAAGATCGACAGCCCCGCGCTGACGCTGCCGCCCGGCGAATTGATGTACAGCGAGATGTCCTTGTCGGGGTTCTCGCTTTCCAGGAACAGCAACTGGGCCACGACCAGGTTGGCGGTCTGGTCGTTGACCGGGCCAACCAGGAAGATCACGCGTTCGCGCAGCAGGCGGCTGTAAATGTCGTAGGCACGCTCGCCGCGCCCGGACTGCTCGATGACGATGGGCACCATGCCCAGGTTCTGGATCTCTTGCACACTCATTTCCTGACCTCGTGGGAGACGGGGGATGGGCCCATTATGGAACGCCCACCCGCCGGCTGCCGCGCGGGGCTCAGTTCGCCGACATCAGCTCGTCGAAGCCCAATTGACGGGGCATGAGCTTGGCCTTGGACAGCACGAAATCGGTGACGTTCTTCTCGACCACCATCGCCTCGACCTCGGCCATACGGCTGCGGTCGCTGAGGTACCAGCGCATCACCTCGGCCGGCTTCTCGTAGCTCTGGCTCATCTCTTCGATATGGGCCTGCAGCTGGTCGGGCTTGGCCTGCAGGTTGTGGACGCGCACCAGCTCGGCCACCACCAGGCCGAGGCGCACGCGGCGCTCGGCCTGCGCCTGGAACAGCTCCTGCGGCAGCGGCGCGTTCTCCGCGTCCTTGATGCCACGGTTCTTCAGGTCCTCGCGCGCCGAGGCCATCAGCCGCTCGACTTCGTTGCCGACCAGCGCCTTCGGAAGGTCGAGCGTCGATTGAGCAATCAGCACGTCCATGACAGCGGACTTGTTGCGCGCCAGCACACGCATGCGCATCTCGCGTTCCAGGTTCTTCTTCACGCTGTCGCGCAGGCTTTGCAACGTTGCATCCTCGATGCCCAGCGACTTGACGAAGGCCTCGTCCACCTCGGGCAGCTTCTGCTGCTCGACCTTGGTGACGCTGACGCGGAAGTCGGCTTCCTTCCCGGCCACGTCCTGGCCGTGGTAATCGGCCGGGAACTGCAGCGGGAAGGTCTTCGACTCCCCGACCTTCATGCCACGCACCGCCTTGTCGAACTGCTCCAGCATCTGCCCTTCGCCGATGATGAACTGGAAGCCGTCGGCCTTGCCGCCAGCAAAGGGCTCGCCGTCGATCTTGCCTTCGAAGTCGATGGTGACGCGGTCGCCCTCCGCAGCCCCCTCACCGGCCGGACGCTGCGCGAAGGTGCGGCGCTGCTTGCGCAGGATCTCGATGGTGCGGTCGATGGCGTCTTCGGTGACCTCCGCGCTGACGGTTTCCAGCTCGGCCGCCGACAGGTCGCCGATCTGCACGTCGGGGTAGACCTCGAAGGTCGCATCGAAGACCATCTGGCCTTCGGGCGCTTCGTCCTTCTGCGTGATGCGCGGGGCGCCGGCCACGCGCAGCTGCGCTTCGGTCGCGGCATCGTTGAAGGCGCGGCCGACATGGTCGTTCATGACCTCGTAATGCACGGAATAGCCGTAGCGCTGCGCCACCACCGACATCGGCACCTTGCCCGGACGGAAGCCGTCGGCCTTGACGGTGCGCGACAGCTTCTTCAGCCGCGACTCGACCTCGCTGCTGATCTGTTGGGTGGGCACGCTCAGCGTGATGCGACGTTCCAGCTTGTCAAGGGTTTCCACGTTCACGGCCATGATGGGCTCTTTCCACTGCTTCCACTGATGATGTCTGGTGCGCGGGGCCGGACTCGAACCGGCACGCCCGTGAAGGCGTCAGGACCTAAACCTGGTGCGTCTACCAATTTCGCCACCCGCGCGGCGTGAGGTTCAAAACGGCAAGGGGCCCGTTGCGGACCCCTTCTGCAACCCGGCGAAGGGCGGATTCTAGCCGGCCGTGGACAATCGCGGCGGTGGCCGTGCAGCACTACGAGAACTTTCCCGTCGCATCGCTGCTGTGCCCGGCGCCGCTGCGGCCGGCAGTGGTGGCCATCTATCACTTCGCGCGCACCGCCGACGATCTGGCCGACGAAGGCGACGCGCCGCCGGCAGAGCGACTGGCACGACTGGCCCGATACCGGGCCGACCTGGAAGGCCACACTTGCCGGCCGCATCGGCAGCGGCGCGTGGGACGGCGTGTTCGATCGGCTGGCCGCGTCGGCACGCGAAATGTCGCTGCCGCCACGCTGGCTGCACGCGCTGCTCGACGCGTTCGAGCAGGACGAGCGCACCCCCGCCTATGCCGACCGTGCGGCGCTGCTCGACTACTGCGCACGTTCGGCCAACCCCGTCGGCCGGCTTCTGCTGCATCTGTACGGCGTGGGCGACGCGCTGTCGCTGCGTCAATCCGACGCCATCTGCAGCGCACTTCAGTTGATCAACTTCTGGCAGGACCTCAGCGTGGACCTGCCGCGCGGCCGCGTCTACCTGCCGCTCGACGCACTGCAGCGCCACGGCCTGGACCTGCCGAGCCTGCAGCGACAGCCCGACTCTCCGGCCGCCCGGGCGCTGGTGCGGGACCTGGCCGACTGGGCCGGCCGCCTGATGGACGAAGGCGCACCGCTGGCGCTGCGGCTGCCGGGAAGGGCCGGCTGGGAGCTGCGGCTGGTGGTTCAGGGCGGGCTGCGGATTCTTGAGAAAATCGCCGCGATGGACTACGCCAGCCTTCGCACTCGACCCGTGCTGCGCCGCGCCGATGCGCCGCGCCTGCTGTGGCGCGCCTGGCGCATGAACTGATGAGTGCACCAGCCCACCCTGCGGCCATCAGCCCGCAGCAGTACGTGCAGAACAAGGCTGCCGCCAGCGGTTCGTCGTTCTATTACGCCTTCTTGTTCCTGCCGCCGACGCGGCGCGCGGCGATCACGGCCTTCTACGCCTTCTGCCGCGAAGTCGACGATGTCGTCGATGAAACCAGCGACAGCGGCGTGGCCGCCGCGAAGCTCGCCTGGTGGCGCCAGGAGGTGCAGGTCGCCTTCGCCGGCCAACCCAGCCACCCGGTCACTCAGGCGCTGATGCCGCTGGCCGCACAGTTCGGGATCGAGCCGCGGCACCTGCTGGCAGTGATCGAAGGCTGCCAGATCGACCTGCAGCAGACGCGCTTCCTCGACTATGCCGGCCTGCAGCACTACTGCCATCTGGTGGCCGGCGTGGTCGGCGAGGTGGCGTCCGGCATCTTTGGGCGGACCGACGAGCGTACGGTGCAGTACGCCCACCGCCTCGGCCTGGCCATGCAGCTGACGAACATCATCCGCGACGTGGGTGACGACGCGCGCCGTGGCCGCATCTACATTCCGGTGTCGGAACTGCAGCAGTTCGACGTGCGGGCGCAGGAGATCCTCAAGCGCGACGCCCCCTGGGGTTACAGCGATCGTTTCGAGGCGCTGATGCGCTTTCAGGCCGAGCGCGCCCACCGGCTGTACGACGAGGCGCTGGCGCTGCTGCCCGAAGCCGACCGTCGCGCCCAGCGGCCGGGCGTGATGATGGCCAACATCTACCGCACGCTGCTTCGCGAGATCGAAGCCGACGGCTTCCGCGTGCTGCATCAGCGCACCTCGCTGACGCCGCTGCGCAAGCTGTGGATCGCGTGGCGCACTCACTGGCGCGGCCATTGAAGCACGTCGCGGTGGTGGGCGCCGGCTGGGCCGGCATCGCCGCGGCCGTGCACGCCCGGCGCGCCGGGCACGCGGTGCAGGTGTTCGAGATGGCGCCCGGCCTGGGCGGCCGCGCGCGCAGCGTGAAACTCGATGACCTGGTGCTGGACAACGGCCAGCACATCCTGATCGGCGCCTATCGTGCGACGCTGGAGCTGATGCAGCTGCTCGGTGCCGACGCGTCCCGGCTGCTGCAGCGCATGCCGCTGGCTCTGGTCTACCCCGACGGCCAGGGCCTGCGCCTGCCGCCTGGTGCGCCGGTGCCGGCCTTCGTGCGCGCAGTCCTCGGGCGTCGAGGCTGGACCTGGGGCGAGCGCCTGGCACTGCTGGCTGCCGCTGGCCGCTGGGGCCTGGCGGGCTTTCGCTGCGCCGGGGGCCTGAGCGTCGCCGCGCTGTGCCGCGGGCTGCCGCCAGCAGTGCAGCAACAGTTGATCGAACCGCTGTGCGTGGCGGCGCTCAACACGCCGGCATCGCAAGCCAGCGCCACGGTATTTCTGCGCGTGCTGCGCGACGCCCTGTTCAGCGGCCCGGGCTCCGCCGACCTGTTGCTACCGGCCGCGCCGCTGGGAGATCTGCTTCCGGCGCCGGCCGGGCGCTGGTTCGAAACCCAGGGCGTCGAGGTCCGGCTTCGCCACCGGGCAGCGCAGCTGCAACGCCTGGCCGCTGGCTGGGAACTGGACGGCCGGCGTTTCGACGCCGTGCTGCTGGCCTGCAGCGCTGCCGAGGCGGCGCGCTTGTGCCAGCCCTTCGCACCGGCCTGGGCGCTGCAGGCAGCCTCGCTGCGCTACGAGCCCATCATCACCGTCTACCTGCGCTGCGCCGGGCTCCGGCTGCCTATCCCGATGATGGCGCTGCACGCCGGCAGCGACGCGCCGGCCCAGTTCGCCTTCGACCTGGGCGCGCTCGGCGGCGCCGACGGCGTCTTCGCCTTCGTCATCAGCGGCGCGCGTGACTGGGCGAGCGCCGGGCTGCAAGCCACGGCCGAGGCCACGCTGCGCCAGGCCGCCTCGGCCTTCGCGCCAGCGCGGTGGTCACAGCCACCCACGGTGCTGCATGTGGCCGCCGAAAAACGGGCGACGTTCCAGTGCACCCCCGATCTGCAGCGCCCGGCGGCCTGCATCGGCCCCGGCCTGTGGGCTGCCGGCGACTACGTGGCCGGTCCCTACCCTGCCACGCTGGAGGGAGCGGTGCTGTCCGGCCGCGCGGCAGCGCAGTCGATCGGAGGCTGAGCCTTCATTGCCGCGCGAACGGCGCGGCCAGCGGCTCGCCGACGAACAGCGACTGCTGCGGCCAGAGCACACTCTTCCAGTAGGCCTCGATGGCCGTCGCACCTTGCAGGTACTGCATCAGCAGCCACTGCGGCTGGGGGAACTTCTGCAGGTGATTGCAGGGCTCGCTGACGCTGCCGTGGGTGGCGGTGGCGCCCGCGGCGATCCAGTCGAGCGCGCTGGACTGGCCGGTGTCGCGGCCGAGCAGGCCGCCGAAGGACGTCAGGTGGTCGGCCAGCCCGCCGTCGACAAACTGCAGGCCCTCGATCCGCGGCAGACGCACGCTGCCGGTCAGCAGCACCAGCACACGCTGCTGTGCCGTCGCTGCCGCAGCCGGCTCGACGCGCACGCGGACGCCCAACGGCCGCAGCACGCCGGGCGGCGGATACAGGCGCGCGCGCACATTGCGCGCGGCATCGTCGGTGGTCAGGAACAGCACCTCCGGCGGCGGACTGCCGCGCAGCCCCAGAGAACGGTCGGCGGCGACGCCGCGGTCGATCATGGCCCGCGCCGAGTCGACGTCGCGTGCGGCAAGCAGCATCGAGATCCGCAGACCGTGGTCGGTGAGCGGCCGCGCCGACGGCGAATTCGCATAGCTCGACGGCCGGGACGGCGCGCAGCTGTGCTGGCACAGCGCAGCGTCGAAACCCAACGCCAGCGCCCCGGTGATGGAATTGCATTCCACCGCATAGGGCTGCGCCCAGGCCAGTGCCAGCGCCTGTGTCTCGGCGCCGAAGTGGCCCTCGATGCTGGACCGCAGCGCCTCGAACTCTTCCTGCCTCAGCGTCCCGCGCAGCGGCAGTTCCACGCGCAGCACCTGTTCGGGCCGCAGCCCCCGCTGCTGCTGGTAATACGCGCCGACCGCCACCGAATAGGGATCCGCCTCGTTGATCACCAGTCCGATATCTGCAGCCCGCAGACGGCCCTTGACGCGCACGTAGGGCAACCAGGCCGGCGCCGGCGCGGAAGCCGCCGAGGCGGCGCGGGGCAAAGGCGGCACGGACGCTGAAGCGGCCGCCGCAGAGGCGACCATGGCGGCAGACGCGGGCGGCGCCGTCGCGGAGGCCGCCGGCGATGCGGAAGCGGCCCCGTGAGCACCCGGCAGCACGGAAGTCGGCGGGCTCTGGGCCCACGATTCCGCGGTCGTGCCGCAACCGATCAGCAGGACGAGTCCAAGGCCCCGATACCTGCGGATGGCTTGCCGGATTGGCAGCCTGACATTCCGCAATGCAGAAATAATCAAAGCACGCCACAATGCCCCTCATGAACGAACAGGATTCGCCGAAGCCCGCCATCCAGGTACTGGAACGCAGCTTTGCGCTGTTCGACGTGCTGGCGGCGCACCCCGACCCGGTGTCGCTGAAACAGATCAGCGCGCAGACGGGTCTGCATCCGTCCACCGCGCACCGCATCCTGAACGATCTGGCGCTCGGCGGCTTCGTCGACCGGCCACAGGCCGGCAGTTACCGGCTCGGCATGCGCCTGCTTGAACTGGGCAATCTGGTCAAGGCTCGGCTGGACGTGCGTGAAGCGGCGCTCGGACCGATGCGAGAACTGCATCGCGTCACGCACCAGCCGGTGACCCTGTCGATGCGCCAGGGCGACGAGATCGTCTACATCGAGCGCAGCTACAGCGAACACTCCGGCATGCAGGTGGTGCGCGCGATCGGCGGCAGGGCGCCGCTGCACCTCACTTCGGTCGGCAAGCTGTTCCTTGCCACCGACGATCCGCAGAAGGTGCGCGCCTATGCGACACGCACCGGCTTGGCCGGGCACACGCGCAACAGCATCACCGCCCTGCCCGCGCTGGAGCGCGAACTGGCCAACGTGCGCCGCCTGGGTGTCGCCCGCGACGACGAAGAACTGGAACTCGGCGTGCGCTGCATGGCAGCCGGCATCTACGACGACCAGAACAAGCTGATCGCCGGCTTGTCGGTATCCGCACCGGCGGACCGACTCGAAGAAGGCTGGCTGGAACGGGTGAAAGCGACGGCCGCGCAGATTTCGGCGGCACTCGGACATCGAAGATGAGGCGCCCCCCGGGCCCGGGCCCGGCGACACGGACAAGCCGTCAGTAGCGCACGCTGGTGCCCGCAGCCTGGGCGCTGGCGGCCATGCTGTGGTCCAGCCACTTGCGGATGCGCTCGGCATCGCCGATGCGGGAATAGCGACCCGCAGAATCGAGCAGCACCATGATGAGCTTGCGGCCGGCCAACTGGGCCTGCATCACCAGGCAACGCCCGGCCTCGGAGATGTAGCCGGTCTTCTGCAGGCCGATGTCCCAGTCGGGGCTGCGCACCAGGCCGTTGGTGCTGCGGAACTGCAATTGGCGCTTGCCGACGTCGACCTGCGCTTCGCGCGAAGTGGACATGTCGCGAATGATCTGGTGCTCATAGGCTGCATTCACCAGCTTGGCCAGGTCCACCGCGCTCGAGCGGTTCTGGCTCGACAGCCCGGTCGGCTCGACGTAGCGCGTGTCGTGCATGCCAAGCAGTTGCGCCTTGGCGTTCATGGCCGCGACGAAGGCACTCAGCCCGCCGGGATAGTGCCGGCCCAGCGCATGCGCAGCGCGGTTCTCGGACGACATCAGCGCCAGCAGCAGCATTTCGCTGCGGCTCAACTCCGTGCCCACGGTCAGGCGCGAACGACTGCCCTTCTCGGTATCCACATCGTCCTGCGTGATCGTCAGCGTCTCGTCCAGAGGCAGCCCGGCTTCGGTGACCACCAAGGCGGTCATCAGCTTGGTGATCGACGCGATCGGAAGGACTGCGTCGGGGTTCTTGCTGAACAGCACCTGCTGCGTGTCCTGGTCGACCACCAGCGCAACACTGGACTTGAGGTCGAGCGGGTCGTTCACGGCATGCAGGCCGTACACCTGCCCCAGAGAAGGCCGCTCCGGCGCCGCCTGGACCACGCTGCGCCGCTTGGCACTGACCTGCTTGGCCTGGCGCGTGCTCTTCGACGAGGAAGCCTGCGCGCTTGACTTGGCGGTGCGCGTGGAGCTCTGCTGAGCGGCAACCGAGGGCGCGTGACTCAGGGCGATGGCCACGCCGCACAGTGTCAGCAGGTTGCGAAACGATGCCAGTGAGTTCCTACGCTGCACGACGACTCCTTCAGATCCAGCGCGAGTATAGAGGAAGCAAAAAAACTAGCAAGATCAGAAACTTGCCAGATCTTCCTCAAGTTTCGCCTGCGCTGCCCCCGGAGGCTGTCGCATGCAGACGACACCCGGGCTCAGCCCTGTGCCGCCACCCGTTCGCCCTTGCTGTGAAGCTTGTTCAACGCAGCCAGGTAGGCTTTGGCTGACGCCACGATGATGTCCGGGTCGGCTCCGACACCGTTGACCACCCGTCCGCCCTTCTGCAACCGCACGGTGACCTCGCCTTGCGATTCTGTGCTGCCCGACGTGATGGCATTCACCGAATACAGCAGCAGTTCGGCGCCACTTTGCACCTTGGATTCGATGGCCTTCAGGCTCGCGTCCACCGGACCGTTGCCTTCGGCTTCGGCGTGGTGCTCCGTGTGGCCGGCGGCAAACGCGACGCGCGCCGACGGCCGCTCGCCGGTTTCCGAATGCTGCGACAGCGACAGCAGCCGGTAATGCTCCTGCTCGCTGGTCACGCTGTCGTCACCCATCAGCGCGATGATGTCCTCGTCGAAGATCTCGCTCTTGCGGTCGGCCAGGTCCTTGAAGCGCGCGAAGGCCGCATTGATGTCGGCTTCGGATTCGCTCTCGATGCCCAGTTCCTGCAGCCGCTGCTTGAAGGCGTTGCGGCCCGACAGCTTGCCCAGCACGATCTTGTTGGCCGACCAGCCCACGTCTTCGGCACGCATGATCTCGTAGGTGTCGCGCGCCTTCAGCACGCCGTCCTGGTGGATGCCGGAGGCATGCGCAAAGGCATTCGCGCCGACCACCGCCTTGTTCGGCTGCACGACGAAGCCGGTGGTCTGCGCCACCATGCGCGAAGCCGGCACGATCTGCGAGGTGTCGATGCGCACGTCGAGGCCGAAATAGTCGCGGCGCGTCTTCACCGCCATCACCACCTCTTCCAGCGAGCAGTTGCCGGCACGCTCACCGAGACCATTGATCGTGCATTCCACCTGGCGCGCACCACCGATCATCACGCCGGCCAGCGAGTTGGCCACCGCCATGCCCAGATCGTTGTGGCAGTGCACCGACCACACCGCCTTGTCCGAGTTGGGAATGCGCTCGCGCAGGTTGCGGATGAACTGGCCGTACAGCTCCGGAATCGCGTAGCCGACCGTGTCCGGAATGTTGATCGTGGTGGCGCCCTCGTTGATCACCGTCTCGAGCACGCGGCAAAGGAAGTCCGGGTCCGAACGGTAGCCGTCCTCGGGCGAGAACTCGACGTCGCCGCACAGCTTGCGCGCGAAGCGCACCGACAGCTTGGCCTGCTCGTACACCTCGTCGGGCGACATGCGCAGCTTCTTCTCCATGTGCAGCGCGCTGGTCGCGATGAAGGTGTGGATGCGCCCGTTGGCGGCCGGCTGCAGCGCTTCGGCGGCGCGCGAGATGTCGCGGTCGTTGGCGCGCGCCAGCGAACACACCGTCGAATCCTTGATGTGCGAGGCGATGGCGCGCACGCATTCGAAGTCGCCGTTGCTCGAAGCTGCGAAGCCCGCCTCGATGACATCGACGCGCAGGCGTTCCAGCTGGCGCGCGATGCGCAGCTTCTCGTCCTTGGTCATCGACGCGCCGGGCGACTGCTCGCCATCGCGCAAGGTGGTGTCGAAGATGATCAGCTTGTCACTCATGTCCTGGGTCTCCTCAATCGGCGATCGGAACGGCCGCGGTGGCGGCATGCAATGCGTCGGCGCGGGCCATGCCCGACAGCAGCGCCTTGAACGAAGCGGCAACGATATCCGCATCGATGCCCACGCCGTACAGGCGGCGCGTGCCGATGCGCATCTCGATGTAGGCGGCGGCGCGCGCCTTCGCGCCGCTGCCGATGGCGTGCTCGTGGTAGTCGAGCACCTGCACTTCCGCACCGCAGGCCGCCTGCAGCGCAGCCGCCAACGCATCCACCGGGCCATTGCCATGCCCGCGCAGTTCCACGGTTGAGCCGTCGAAGCGGACGCGGGCATTCAAGCGCACGCGGCCGTCGCCGTCCTCGTCGAGGCGGTAGTGCTCCAGCTCCCGGCCATCGAGGCGGTACTCGCGCTCGAACACCTGCCACAGGTCGGCCGCGCTCATCTCGCGCCCCTGCACGTCCATCACGGCCTGCACCACCTGGCTGAATTCGATCTGCAGGCGACGCGGGGCGTCGATGCCGTACTCCGTCTCCAGCAGATACGAAATGCCGCCCTTGCCCGACTGGCTGTTGACGCGGATCACCGCCTCGTAGCTGCGACCCAGGTCCTTCGGATCGATCGGCAGATACGGCATGTCCCAAAGATCGCCGTCGCGGCGGTTGGCAAAGGCTTTCTTGATCGCATCCTGGTGCGAGCCGGAGAAGGACGTATAGACCAGATCGCCGACGTAGGGATGACGCGGGTGCACCGGCAACTGGTTGCAGTGCTCGACGCAGGCGCGGATCTCGTCGATGTTGGAGAAGTCCAGTCCTGGCGCCACGCCCTGCGTGTACAGGTTCAGCGCGACGTTGACGATGTCGAGATTGCCGGTGCGCTCGCCGTTGCCGAACAAGCAGCCTTCCAGCCGGTCGGCACCGGCCATCAGCGCGAACTCGCCGGCCGCCGTGCCGGTGCCGCGGTCGTTGTGCGGGTGCACCGACAGCACGATCGCGTCGCGGCGGGCCAGATGGCGGTGCATCCACTCGATCATGTCGGCAAAGATGTTCGGCGTGCTGTGCTCCACCGTGGACGGCAGATTGATGATGCACTTGTGCGCCGGCGTCGGCTGCCATACGGCCGTGACGGCATCGACCACGCGCTTGCTGAAAGCCAGTTCGGTGCCGGAGAACATTTCCGGCGAGTACTGGAAGGTCCAGTGCGTGCCGGGCTGCGCGGCGGCCCGCTGCCGGATCAACTGCGCATGACGCACCGCCAGGTCGACGATGCCCTCCTCGTCGAGCCCCAGCACCACGCGCCGCATGACCGGCGCCACGGCGTTGTACAGATGCACGATCGCGCGCGGCGCGCCCACCAGGGCTTCGAAGGTGCGCTGGATCAGTTCCTCGCGCGCCTGCGTCAGCACCTGGATCGTCACGTCGTCGGGGATGAGCTGGCGCTCGATCAGCAGCCGCACGAAATCGAAGTCCGACTGCGAGGCCGAAGGAAAGCCGACCTCGATTTCCTTGAAGCCGATACGCACCAGCATCTCGAACATGCGCAGCTTGCGCGCCGGGTCCATCGGCTCGATCAACGCCTGGTTGCCGTCCCGCAGGTCCACGCTGCACCACAGCGGCGCACGATCCAGCACGGCATCGGGCCAGCGCCGGTCGGTGAGGCGCACCGGCGCAAAGGCGCGGTACTTTTGCTGGGGTTGGGGGAGCATCGTCATCGTCGAACCTCGTGGGTGGTGGTTGCCACACGCAACTTCGAAAAAGAAAAACGGCCCGTTGCGTGAGCTGACGGGCCGTTGATCGAAGAAATGTACGGATGTGGCAGATCAGCGCGCCCGAAGCACTCCTAGAAGCAGTAGCGAAATGGCGGGACGGCTGAACATCGTGCGTTCAATATACCACGCGGCCCGGCTCAGTGGAGCCCGCGTTCGTCGGGCTCGTCGGTGGAGATCGCAATCACGCTCACCGGCTTGCCCTTGGTCTTGCGCCATGCGTAGACCACGTAGCCCGACACGCCATACAGGCAGAACGCACCGAACAGCACCAGCGGCGGATGCAGGTTCACCGCCGCGATGCCCAACGCCACCAGCACCAGCACGATGAAGGGCACCGAGCGCCGCTGGCCGATGTCCTTGAAGCTGTAGAACGGCACGTTGGTGACCATCGTCAGCCCGGCGTAGAGCGTCACCGCCATCGCGCCCCAGGCCAGCCAGTCGATCTTCGACACGCCCTTGAAGCCGGCGTCGTCCATGACCCAGATGAAGCCGGTGACCAGCGCCGCCGCAGCCGGGCTGGGCAGCCCCTGGAAGTAGCGCTTGTCGACCACGCCGATGTTGGTGTTGAAGCGCGCCAGCCGCAGCGCCGCCGACGCGCAGTAGACGAAGGCCGCCACCCAGCCGAGCTTGCCCATGCCCTTCAGCGCCCACTCGTAGACGATCAGTGCCGGCGCCGCGCCGAAGCTGACCATGTCCGACAGGCTGTCCATCTGCTCGCCGAAGGCGCTCTGCGTGTTGGTCATGCGCGCGACACGGCCGTCGAGGCTGTCGAGCACCATGGCACAGAACACGCCGATCACCGCGTTCTCGAAACGGCCGTTCATCGCCATCACGATCGCGTAGAAGCCGCCAAAGAGCGCAGCCAGCGTGATCATGTTCGGCAGCACGTAGATGCCCTTGCGGCGGGGCCGCAGGGACACTTCACCCTCGACGCCGGATTCCAGCGTCGAGGCGGGCTCGTTCTTCATCGGCTGCAGTGTCGCGCCCTCAGTTGCGGCTCTTGTCGACCAGCTTGTTGGCCTTGATCCACGGCATCATCGCGCGCAGCTTCTCGCCGACCACCTCGATCGAGTGCTCGGCCATCAGGCGGCGGCGGCTCAGCAGCGTGGGAGCGCCGGCGCGGTTCTCGAGGATGAAGCTCTTCGCGTACTCGCCGCTCTGGATGTCGGCCAGCATCTGCTTCATCGCCACCTTGGTTTCGGGCGTGATGACCTTCGGGCCGGAGACGTACTCGCCGTATTCGGCGTTGTTGCTGATCGAGTAGTTCATGTTGGCGATGCCGCCTTCATAGATCAGGTCGACGATCAGCTTCAGCTCGTGCAGGCACTCGAAGTAGGCCATCTCCGGCGCGTAGCCGGCTTCGACCAGCGTCTCGTAGCCGGCCTTGATCAGCTCCACGGTGCCACCGCACAGCACCGCCTGCTCGCCGAACAGGTCGGTCTCGGTCTCCTCGCGGAAGTTGGTCTCGATGATGCCGGCCTTGCCGCCGCCATTGGCCGCGGCGTAGCTGAGCGCCAGGTCGCGCGCCTTGCCGCTCTTGTCGGCATGCACGGCGATCAGGTGCGGCACACCCCCGCCCTGGGTGTAGGTGTTGCGCACGGTGTGGCCCGGGGCCTTGGGCGCCACCATCCAGACGTCGAGGTCGGCGCGCGGCACGACCTGGCCGAAGTGCACGTTGAAGCCGTGCGCGAAGGCCAGCGAGGCGCCTTCGCGGATGTTCGGCTCGACGTCGTTGGCGTAGACCGCGCCGATCTGCTCGTCGGGCAGCAGCAGCATGACGACGTCGGCGCCCTTGACGGCCTCGCCGACCTCGGCCACCTTCAGGCCGGCCTTCTCGACCTTCGACCAGGACGCCCCACCCTTGCGCAGGCCGACCGTCACCTTGACGCCGCTGTCGCTGAGGTTCTGCGCGTGCGCGTGGCCTTGCGAGCCGTAGCCCACGATCGTGACCTTCTTGCCCTTGATCAGGCTCAGGTCGGCGTCCTTGTCGTAGTAGACCTTCATGTTGCTCTCCGTGTGAAAAATGGTTCGTTCAATGGGTCGCGTCAGACCCTGAGGATCCGCTCGCCGCGGCCGATGCCGCTGGTGCCGGTGCGCACCGTCTCGAGGATCGCGGCCCGGTCGATCGCCTCCAGGAAGGCGTCGAGCTTGCCGGAATCGCCGGTCAGTTCGAGCGTGTAGCTCTTGTCGGTGACGTCGATGATGCGGCCGCGGAAGATGTCGGCCATGCGCTTCATCTCGTCGCGCTCCTTGCCCACCGCACGCACCTTGATGAGCATCAGTTCGCGCTCGGTGAAGCTGCCTTCGGTCAGGTCGACGACCTTGACCACCTCGATCAGCCGGTTCAGGTGCTTGGTGATCTGCTCGATGACCTCGTCGGAACCGGTGGTGACGATGGTCATGCGCGACAGCGACGCGTCTTCGGTGGGCGCGACCGTCAGGCTTTCGATGTTGTAGCCGCGCGCCGAGAACAGCGCCACGACGCGGGAAAGTGCGCCGGGTTCGTTTTCCAGCAGCACCGCAATGATGTGTTTCATGTCAGTCGTCCTGCGCGCTCTTCACGCCCGGCGGCGGTAACCGCCGGTGCTTGGCCACGCGTTGCGAATCGAAGTTGGTCTCTTGTATCGAAGCGGCTGCGTTGCGGGCCGCCGACCGCGCGGTCCCGGCGCGATAACGCCAGTGCGCGCGTGCATGCGGCCCTGCACGCTACAGGTCTTCGGATCCCAGCAGCATCTCGGTGATGCCCTTGCCGGCCTGCACCATCGGCCAGACGTTCTCGGTCGGATCGGTGCGGATGTCCAGGAACACGGTGCGATCCTTCAGGCGGATGGCCTCGCGCAGCGCGCCTTCCACATCGGCCGGCTTCTCCACCAGCAGGCCGACATGGCCGTAGGCCTCGGCCAGCTTGACGAAGTCGGGCAGCGCGTCCATGTAGCTGTGCGAGTAGCGGCCGCCATAGTCCAGCTGCTGCCACTGCCGCACCATGCCCAGGTAGCGGTTGTTCAGGGCGATGATCTTGACCGGCGTGTCGTACTGCTTGCAGGTCGACAACTCCTGCAGGCACATCTGGATCGAGCCTTCGCCGGTGATGTAGAACACATCGGACTCGGGCTTGGCCAGCTTGATGCCCATCGCGTACGGCAGCCCGACGCCCATCGTGCCCAGGCCGCCGGAATTGATCCAGCGTCGCGGCTCCTCGAAGCGGCAGTACTGCGCGGCCCACATCTGATGCTGGCCGACGTCGGAAGTGATGTAGATGTCGCTGCCCTTCGTCAGCTCACCCAGCTTCTGCAGCACGAACTGGGGCTTGATGACTTCGTTGCTGTTCTTGAAGGCCAGGCAGTCGCGCTTGCGCCATTCGCCGATCTGGTTCCACCAGGCCGACAGCGCCGCGGCATCCGGCCGGGCCTGCGCGTCGCGGATCTGCGCGATCAACTCCTGCAGCACGTCCTTGACGTCGCCGACGATCGGGATGTCCACGCGCACGCGCTTGGAGATCGACGACGGGTCGATGTCGACGTGGATGATCTTGCGCTCCACCGAGGCGAAGTGCTTCGGATTGCCGATGACACGATCGTCGAAGCGCGCACCGACCGCCAGCAACACGTCGCTGTGCTGCATCGTCATGTTGGCTTCGTAGGTGCCGTGCATGCCCAGCATGCCCAGGAAGCGCGGGTCGCTGGCCGGCATCGCGCCCAGGCCCATCAGCGTGTTGGTGCACGGTGCGCCCAGCAGGTCGACCAGCTCGCGCAGCTCCTGCGAGGCGTTGCCGAGGATGACACCACCACCGGTGTAGATGTACGGCCGCTTGGCGCCGAGCAGCAGTTGCACCGCCTTGCGGATCTGCCCGCCGTGCCCCTTCTTCACCGGGTTGTACGAGCGCATTTCGACGCGCTCGGGGTAGTGGAAGGTGCAGGTCTTCAGCGACACGTCCTTCGGGATGTCGACCACCACCGGGCCAGGACGTCCCGTACGGGCAATGTGGAAGGCCTTCTTCAGCGTGGTTGCCAGTTCCCGCACGTCCTTGACCAGGAAGTTGTGCTTGACGATCGGCCGCGTGATGCCGACCGTATCGCATTCCTGGAACGCGTCCAGGCCGATCGCCGGCGTCGGCACCTGCCCGGTGATGATCACCATCGGGATCGAATCCATGTAGGCGGTGGCGATGCCGGTGACGGCATTGGTCACGCCCGGACCCGAGGTGACCAGCGCGACCCCGACCTCGCCGGTGGCGCGCGCATAACCGTCGGCAGCATGCACCGCGGCCTGTTCATGGCGTACCAGGATGTGCTGGATCGAATCCTGCTTGTACAGCGCGTCGTAGATGTACAGCACCGCACCGCCGGGGTAGCCCCAGAGGTACTTGACCTGTTCGGCCTGCAGGCAGCGGACGAGGATGTCCGAGCCGTTGAGCTCTTGCGGTGTTTGAGTGGGAGCTTGCGCCGACGCGGCGCGTTTGACTTCCGCGGGGGAAATATCCATGTCTGACCCTTTGCGATTTTCTCTGACGAAAAACCATTGGTGCCCCTCCTCGCGCCCTCGTGAGGCGGAATCGGACAGCTGCGTGGCCGGATCTCCGATGCCCGGGTTGGACCATCGGGCTCCCGGCCCGGGAGCTCATCGTGCGAACCGCGCATTATGCCATCGCCTGATCCATCCCGGCCTGCGGGCCGGACCTCGGACACGGCGATGCAATAATTCCCGCAGTCCGAACCGGCACGCCGCAGGTCCCCCCGCCTTTGGCCAACGACAAAGAACTGTCCGACTTCCTCAAAGGTGCCGAAAAGCGGGCCTTCAAGCGCACGGTATACGCCGTGCGGGACGAGGATGCCGCGCTCGACATCGTGCAGGATGCGATGATCCGTCTGGCCGAGAAGTACGCGGACAGGCCGCCGGCCGAACTGCCGCTGATCTTCGGCCGCATCCTGTCGAACGCGACCATGGACTGGTTCCGCCGCCAGAAGACGCGCCAGGCGGCGGTGCAGAACTTCTCCGAACTCGAAGGCAGCGGCGACGGCGATGGCGACTTCGACCTGCTCGAAGCGCTCGAAGCGGTGGACGGAAGCTGGGTATCGCAAGGCCCGGCCGAGCAGTTGTCCCGCGAGCAGACCTTGTCCTTGATCGAAACCGAGGTGGCGGCCCTGCCCGCCCGTCAACGCGAGGCCTTCCTGTTGCGTTACTGGGAGGAACTCGACACCGCCGAAACCGCCATGGTCATGGGCTGCACTGAGGGCAGCGTGAAAACGCACTGCTCCAGGGCAGTACATGCACTGGCGAAGGCACTGGCCGCCAAGGGATTGAAGCCGTGAATCCGCCGACTCGAGCCCATTGGGTTGAACTCGAAGCACGCGAGGCGCGCGTGGGCTTGCGCATTGCCTCGCGGCTGAGCGAACAGACCGAGCGACTTCCGCACGATCTGTCCGAGCGCCTCCGGGTGGCCCGCGAACAGGCTGTCGCGCGCGCGCGACAGGTGCGGCAGGCCGAAGCGGTGGCGCCGGTGGCGGTGCAGGCCGCAGGCGCCAGCCTGGTGCTGGGTTCGACGCCGATCTGGGTGCGCATGGCATCGGTGCTGCCGTTGATGCTGCTGGTGCTGGGCCTGGTGCTGATCCAGCACGTGCACCAGCAGGCCGAAATCGACGCCGCCGCCGAAGTCGACGCCGCGTTGCTGGCCGACGAGCTGCCGCCCGAAGCCTATGGCGATCCTGGCTTCGTCGCCTTCCTGAAACAGCCCGAACCGTGACGCACGCGCTCGCCAGCCTGACCGCGCCCCTGGCCTCCCTGGCCGGTATCGTGTTGCTGGCCTGCAGCGTGCTTGCGATGGAGCCGGCATTGGCGCAGAAATCGCCACAGGCCTCCGTGGCCCCGGCCGCGTCGACCGAGGGCCCCTCGTGGTCTTCGCTGACACCGGCACAGCGGGCTTCACTGGCGCCGCTGCAGCGCGATTGGCCGAGCATCGAGGCCAACCGCAAGCAGAAGTGGCTGGACATCGCGGCACGCATGCCGTCGATGCCGCCCGAGGAGCGCCAGCGCATCCAGGACCGCATGTCCGAATGGGCCCGCATGACGCCCGAGGAGCGTGGCCGCGCGCGTCTGCAGTTCCAGGAGGCACGGCAGATCAGCCCGCAGCAGCGCCAGGCGCGGTGGGACGCTTATCTCGCGTTGCCCGAGGAGGAGCGGCGCGCATTGGCGAAGAGCGCCACCAAGGTGCCGCAGGTGCGCAAGCCCAGTCCTGCCGAAGCCACGCCCCAGGCCGTCGCACCGACGCTGATCCAGGCCAAGCCCGGCGCCAGCACGACGCTGATCTCCAAGACCGCATCGCCGCCGCCGCACGTGCAGCCCGGTCAGCCCAAGATCGCCGCCGGCCAGGGGGCAGTCAACCGGAATACGCTGCTGCCGAAGTCGGCGCCGCCCAGCGAAGCCGCGGCTTCCTCGACGGCGCCATGACGGCGGCGGCCCCGGACGCTGCGGCGCTGCCCGCGCCCGGCTTGCGGCGCCGCATGGCCGCTTTCGTCTACGAAGGCGTGCTGCTGTTCGGCGTGCTGATGGTCGCGGGCCTGATCTACGGCGTCGTCATGCAGCAGCGGCACGCGCTGGCCGGCCTGCATGGACTGCAGGCTTTCGTCTTCCTGGTGCTCGGCCTGTATTTCACCTGGTTCTGGACCCACGGCGGGCAGACCATCGCGATGAAGACATGGCATGTGCGGTTGCTCATGCGCGACGGCCAGCCGGTGTCGATGGGCCGGGCCTGGCTGCGCTATGTGCTGAGCTGGCTCTGGTTCCTGCCGGCGCTGCTCAGCGCCTGGCTGGCGGGACTGCACAGCAGCGCAGCCATCGGCTGGGTGCTGCTGGCGTGGGTCGTCGTCTATGCCTTGCTGACGCGCTTCAGTCGCCAGCGACAGTTCCTGCACGATCTGTTGGCCGGCACGCGGCTGGTCTATGCGCCATCGCCGCCGCGCCGGGGCGGCTGACCGCCTCACGTCACAATCGCGCTCCGCGGCCGCCTATGCCGCGCCCCCGCCGACCTTCCCTTCACGGTCCTCGCCCCCATGCCCAGCCTCCCGCCGCTGTCCGTCTGCGTCTACTGCGGCTCACGCCCTGGCGCCTCGTCGGCGTTCGAGGAAGCGGCCCGCGCCACCGGCAGGCTGATCGGTCAGATGGGCTGGCAGCTGGTCTACGGCGGTGGCCGCGCCGGACTGATGGGCGCCGTCGCCGACGCGGCGCTGGCGCATGGCTCCCGCGTCGTGGGCGTGATCCCGGAATCTCTGATGCAGCGCGAGCTCGGCCACACCGGCCTGAGCGAGCTTCACGTGGTGCAGACGATGCACGAACGCAAGCGGCTGATGGCCGAGCGCAGCGACGCGTTCCTGGCGCTGCCCGGCGGCATCGGCACGCTGGAGGAACTGTTCGAGGTCTGGACCTGGCGGCAGCTCGGCTACCACGACAAGCCGGTCGGCCTGTTGAACAGCGGCGGCTACTACGACCAGCTGCTGGCCTTCGTCGAGCACATGGAAGCATCGGCCTTCGTCATGCCCGCCCAACGCGCGCTGCTGGCCGTGGACGCGGCGCCGGAGCCGCTGCTGCGCCGCCTGGGCGCACTGGCGCAGCAGGCCAGCGCGCCGGACGACTACTCGCGCACCTGAAGCCGCCCGCAGGGCGCATGCGGCTAGACCGCGGCTTCGTCGGTCTCGCCGGTGCGGATGCGCACCACCTGCTCGACGGCGCTGACGAAGATCTTGCCGTCGCCGATCTTGCCCGTCTTTGCCGCACGCACGATGGCCTCGATGCAGCGGTCGACGTCGCTGTCCTTGACCACCACCTCCACCTTCATCTTCGGCAGGAAGTCGACCACGTACTCGGCGCCGCGGTACAGCTCGGTGTGCCCCTTCTGCCGGCCGAAGCCCTTGACCTCGGTGACCGTCAGTCCGGACACGCCCACATCGGCCAGCGCCTCACGCACTTCCTCCAGCTTGAAAGGCTTGATGATCGCGGTGATCTGTTTCATGTCCGATCCTCGGGAGAGCATTGCACTGCCGCGATTTAATCATGGAACCCCGCGGCATTGGGGCCGCCCGCCGATGCATCCACCCGCTCTCGGGCGCGTGCACCAGCCGCGTGCCCGCTGCGCCGATCTG
This sequence comes from Rubrivivax sp., assembly GCA_044225625.1. Lineage (GTDB taxonomy): Bacteria > Pseudomonadota > Gammaproteobacteria > Burkholderiales > Burkholderiaceae_C > Rubrivivax. The sequence goes on along the minus strand of JBGAII010000006.1, from coordinate 4,150 downwards.
GCGCATGTCCGTGCCCAGCGCCGGTCATGTGCTTGCACCTAAGATCGGCATCACCGATGAGTGCCGACCCCGCTGCCACCGAGTTCCAGATCCGTCTCGTCGATGACCCTGCGCAAGTCGATGCGCACAGCTGGGACGGCTTGCTCGACGCGCAGTCCGCGCCGACGCCGTTCATGCGTCATGCCTACCTGAGCGCGCTGCATGCGTCCGGCAGTGCCGTGGCTGACACGGGCTGGGCCGCCCAGTGGCTGTGCCTGTACCGCAGCGGCGAACTCGCTGGTGCCTGCCCGCTGTATCTGAAGGGCCATTCCTACGGCGAATACGTCTTCGACTGGGCCTGGGCCGACGCCTATCAGCGCCACGGCCTGCGCTACTACCCGAAGCTGCTATCGGCGGTGCCGTTCACGCCGGTGCCCGGCAGCCGCCTGCTGGCGCGCGACGAGAGCACACGGCGAGCACTGCTGAACGCGCTGCGCCAGCTGTGCCGCAGCAACGACCTGTCGTCCGCCCATCTGCTGTTCATGGACGACGCCGACCGCGAGGCCGCGCGCGCCGAAGGCTGGATGCTGCGCCAGACCGTGCAGTTCCACTGGCTGAACCGTGACGGCGACGGCTATCGCGACTTCGACGATTTCCTGCACAGCCTGCAGCGCGACAAGCGCAAGAAGATCGCACAGGAACGGCGCCGCGTCACCGAAGCCGGCGTGCAGTTCAGCGTGCACCAGGGCGCGCGGATCGACAGCACGCTGTGGGACTTCTTCTACCGCTGCTACGAGCTCACCTATGCGGCGCACCACTCGACGCCGTACCTGACGCGCGACTTCTTCGCGCGCATGCAGCGCGACATGCCGGAACACTGGCTGATGTTCGTCGCGCAACGCGACGGCCAGCGCATTGCCAGCTCGCTGGTGGCGCTGGACCCGTCACGCCGACAGGCCTACGGCCGCTACTGGGGCTGCACCGAGTACCTGCCCTGCCTGCACTTCGAAGCCTGCTACTACCAGCCGCTGGCGTGGTGCATCGCCAACGGCTACCGGCGCTTCGAAGGCGGCGCGCAGGGCGAGCACAAGATGGCTCGAGGCCTTCTGCCGGTGCTGACCCACTCCGCACACTGGCTCAGCCACCCGGCCTTTGCCGATGCGGTGGCGCAGCACCTGCAACGCGAAGGCGCCGGCATCGACGCCTACGTGGACGAACTGCGCGAGCGCAACCCGTTCCGCGCGGCCACGACGCCCTGAAGGCACCGCGGCGCGCCGTCAGGTCAGGTCGACTGTTGGGTCTGCCAGTTGGCGATGCCGGCCCGAACCTCGGCGCGGGCGCTGTCCGGCCCTTCCCAACCCTGCACCTTGACCCACTTGCCCTCTTCCAGGTCCTTGTAGTGCTCGAAGAAGTGCTGGATGGTCTTCAGCCGCAACGGGTTCAGGTCCTCGGGCTTCTTCCACTGTGTGTAGATCGACAGGATGCGGTCGATCGGCACGGCCAGCAGCTTGTTGTCGCCGCCGGCCTCGTCGTCCATCTTCAGCATGCCCAGCGGCCGGCAGGTGACGACCACGCCCGGGATCAACGGCACGGGCGTGATCACCAGCACGTCGACCGGGTCGCCGTCGTCGGCCAGCGTGTTCGGGATGTAGCCGTAGTTGCACGGGTAGTGCATCGACGTGCTCATGAAGCGGTCGACGAAGAGCGCGCCGGTCTCGTGATCGACTTCGTACTTGATCGGGTCGGCGCTCATCGGAATTTCGATGATCACGTTGAACTCGTCCGGCGCCTTCGTGCCCGGTGTGACGTTGTGCAGACTCATGAATCTCTTTCGTAGCGGTTCACGCGCGATTTTAGGTGTCGCCCTTGCGACGCCCTGACAGGCACCGCACCGCAGGAAAACACCCAACCGGGTGGTCCGCGTTTTCCCGTAGCATCCGCGCCGCGATCCGCCCAACGCCACACGGTTGTCCAGCCGCGTGGCGGGAGAGAGTACCGAGACGCAACATCCACGATAAGCCTGAACGCGGAAGGAAGACACCTTGATCTCGACCTCAATGGCGCTGAACATAGCGCTGCTTTGCGGCCTGGCGGCCGTGCTCTACGGCTTCATCCAGCGCAGCTGGATCCTGAAGCAGGACGCGGGCAATGCCCGCATGCAGGAAATCGCCAGCGCGATCCAGCAGGGTGCCGCGGCCTATCTGGCGCGCCAGTACAAGACCATCGCCATCGTCGGCGTGGTGCTCGCGATACTTATCGCCGTCTTCCTCGACGTCACCTCCGCCATCGGCTTCGTGCTCGGCGCGGTGCTGTCCGGCGCCTGCGGCTTCATCGGCATGAACGTCTCGGTGCGCGCCAACGTGCGCACCGCGCAGGCCGCCACCAAGGGCATCGGCCCGGCGCTGGACGTGGCCTTCAAGGGCGGCGCCATCACCGGCATGCTGGTGGTCGGCCTGGGCCTGCTGGGCGTAGGCATCTTCTTCTGGTGGCTGGTCGGCGGTGCGCCGGCCGACGCCAAGTTCTCGGCGGTACTGAAGCCGCTGCTCGGCCTGGCCTTCGGCTCGAGCCTGATCTCGATCTTCGCGCGTCTGGGCGGCGGCATCTTCACCAAGGGCGCCGACGTCGGCGCCGACCTGGTGGGCAAGGTCGAGGCCGGCATCCCCGAAGACGACCCGCGCAATCCGGCGGTGATCGCCGACAACGTGGGCGACAACGTCGGCGACTGCGCCGGCATGGCGGCCGACCTGTTCGAGACCTATGCGGTGACCATCATCGCCACGATGTCGCTGGGCGCGCTGGTGGTCAGCGCCGCCGCGGTGCAGGCCGCGGTGTACCCGCTGCTGCTGGGTGGCGTGTCGATCATCGCGTCGATCATCGGCTGCTACTTCGTCAAGGCCAGCCCCGGCATGAAGAACGTGATGCCGGCGCTGTACAAGGGCCTGGCGGTGGCCGGCGTGCTGTCGCTGATCGCCTTCTACTTCGTCACCACGATGGTGATGCCGGCCGACGCGCTGGGCGCGGGCACGCACATGAAGCTGTTCGGCGCCTGCGCCGTCGGCCTGGTGCTGACCGCTGCGCTGGTGTGGATCACCGAGTACTACACCGGCACGCAGTACAAGCCGGTGCAGCACATCGCGCAGGCTTCGACCACCGGCCACGGCACCAACATCATTGCCGGCCTGGGCGTGTCGATGCGCTCGACCGCCTGGCCGGTGATCTTCGTCTGTATCGCGATCATGGTGTCCTACGGCCTCGCGGGCCTGTACGGCATCGCCATCGCCGCCACCTCGATGTTGAGCATGGCCGGCATCGTCGTCGCGCTCGACGCCTACGGCCCGATCACCGACAACGCCGGCGGCATCGCCGAGATGGCCGAGCTGCCCGACAGCGTGCGCGACATCACCGACCCGCTCGACGCGGTGGGCAATACCACCAAGGCGGTGACCAAGGGCTACGCCATCGGCTCGGCCGGCCTGGCCGCGCTGGTGCTGTTTGCCGACTACACGCACTCGCTCGAAGCGCGCGGCATGAGCCTGGCCTTCGACCTGAGCGATCCGAAGGTCATCGTCGGCCTGTTCATCGGCGGCCTGATCCCCTACCTGTTCGGCGCCATGGCGATGGAAGCCGTCGGCCGCGCCGCCGGCTCGGTGGTGGTGGAAGTGCGCCGCCAGTTCCAGGGTGGTGAGATCATGGCGGGCAAGAAAAAGCCCGACTACAGCGCTGCGGTGGACATGCTGACCACGGCCGCCATCAAGGAGATGATCATCCCCTCGCTGCTGCCTGTGGCCGTGCCGGTCGTCGTGGGCATGCTGCTCGGCCCGGCCGCGCTGGGTGGCCTGCTGATGGGCACCATCGTCACCGGCCTGTTCGTCGGCATCTCCATGTGCACGGGCGGCGGTGCCTGGGACAACGCCAAGAAGCTGATCGAGGAAGGCTTCACCGACAGCGACGGCAAGCTGCACAAGAAGGGGTCTGAGGCGCACAAGGCCGCCGTGACCGGCGACACCGTGGGCGACCCCTACAAGGACACCGCCGGCCCGGCCGTGAACCCGCTGATCAAGATCATCAACATCGTCGCACTGCTGATCGTGCCGCTGCTGCCGATGCACACCTCGGCCACGCACGCCACGACGGCCCCAGCCGCGGTGACGGCACCGGCACCGGCCGCATC
>JBGAII010000202.1:0-6925 GCA_044225625.1 Rubrivivax sp. | reverse complement strand
ATCACCGCGCGGTCGGCGCCCAGCACCTGGGCCACCTGCATCATCGCCTCCGGCCCCTTCAGCTCGCCGGTGGGCAACCCGTCGGCGCCCAGCGGCACGCCGGGGTGGTCGAGGCCCGCGCGCAGCCAGCCGACCGCCGCCAGCGCGGCGCTGTTGGCATTGATGATGTGAACGCTGGCGTGGATCATCCCCACCGGCCGCTCGGTGGAGACGCGGTCGAGGTCCTCGCGCACGCATCGCCGACCGCCGAAGTAGATCGGGTCGAAGCCCCAGCCCAGCAGCGGCTGCGCGGGATCGGACAGTGCGGCCTGCGCCTCGCGCAGCCGCTCGACCACTGCGTCGAGCGACTTCGCGCCGGGCCAGACCTTGCCGTCCGGATCGCGCCGGTCGAACCAGCCGCAATAGACGAAGCGCCAGAACACGCCTTCCATCAGGTGGCTGTGGCCTTCCACCAGGCCGGGCATCAGCACCTTGTCGGCCAGGCGGGTTTCCAGCCGATACGGGCCCCAGCCGCTGAGTTCGTCCAGCGCGCCGGCGCCGAGGATGCGTCCGTCACGCACCGCCACGTGCGTGGCCACAGGCCGTGACGGGTTCATCGTGAGGACCTTGCGTGCCTGGAAGATCGTGATGGTCATGGTGGGACTGCGGGTCGGCCGATGCCGAAGTATGGCTTGCGGCGGGGAGGCTGCGGGTGGCGTGCACCCGAGCGCGCCGGCCCGTACACTGGGCCGATGCAGCCGGCCGTCGATCTGTTCTGGTCCTTCCGCAGTCCCTGTTCGTACCGGGCGATGCCCGGCGCGGTGCAACTGCAGCGCGACTTCGACGTCGAAGTCCGCTTCCGGCCGGTGTTGCCGCCGGCCGTGCGCGACCCGTCGTTCTTCAGCCCCGACAACCTCCAGCGTGCGCGCTGCATCCGTGTCGATTGGCCAAGACGAGCGCAGATGCTCGGCCTGCCGCACGCGTGGCCGCATCCGGTCCCGATCGTGCACGACATGCAGACCTATCGCATCGCCGCCGAACAGCCATACATCCACCGCCTCACGCGGCTGGGCGGTCGCGGCCTGGGCCGGGCGCCCGCCTGACCGCGACCCACACCGCATGGCCGTCGCCCCGCGTGCCGATCCGGCGGACTTCTTCAGTCCGGCCGAATGGCGGACGTTGAGCGCGCGCTCGCGCTGGCGCGGCCTGTGGCTGGTGGCGCACTGCTGGGGCGTCATCGGCCTGGCGATGTGGATGGGCGCGGCCTGGCCGGCGACCCTGCCGCTGGCGGTGCTGATCATCGGTACGCGCCAGCTGGGGCTGTTCATCCTGATGCACGACGGCGCGCACGGTCTGCTGCATCCGAACCGCCGCATCAACGACGCGGTGGCGCACTGGCTGTGCTCGTCGTCGCTCGGCGAATACCGTCCGTACCACCTGCAGCACCACCGCTACGTACAGCAGGCCGAGGATCCGGACCTGGGCCTGTCGGCGCCGTTCCCGATCTCGCGTGCGTCGCTGCGGCGCAAGCTGTGGCGCGACCTGAGCGGGCAGACCTTCCACAAGCAGCGCATCGCTCCGCTGTGGGCGGCCTGGAGGGCGGACCGGGCGGCGGAGCCCGCCTCGCCGCTGCGGCGCCAGTCGCAGGAACTGGTGCGCGGTCGGCGCTTCCTGCTCGGCAACGCGCTCGGCTTCGCGGTCTTCGTGTTCGCGGGTTACGGCTGGGTGTGGCTGACGATGTGGTTGCTGCCGATGGCCACCTGGCTGCCGCTGGTCACGCGCATCCGCAACATTGCCGAACATGCGCTGGTCGGCCCCGATCAGCCGGACCCGCTGCGCCAGGCGCGCACCACGCACGCCGGCTGGATCGAGCGCGCGCTGGTCGCGCCGTACTGGGTGAACTATCACCTGGAGCACCACCTGTTCACGCAGGTGCCGTGCTGGAAGCTGCCACGCGCCCACGCTCTGCTGCGGCGCCGCGGCGTGACCGACCGCATGGAGGTGCAGCCCGGGTACCTGGCGGTGCTGCGCAGGGCCGCGCCGACCTGAGCCGGCGGACCGTGCCGGAACGAGCCGCACGGACCGGAAAGAGCCGGAAAGAGCCGGAACAGAAGGGCGCGCGGGGCTGCGGCGGAGCGGGCTCAGGCCGCGGCCGGTTGCGCGGCGGTCCGCGCGGCGGGGTTCGAGAAGAGCATCGCCCCGTCGTCCACGCGGCCATGGCGCAGCGTCCACAGGTCGTGCAGATAGTTCTGCTTCAGCAGCCACGGGGCCCGCGTGCCGCGCTTCGGGAACAGGTGCGCCGAGCGCTGGATGTAGCCGGAGCTGAAGTCGCTCCAGGGCGCCAGCGGCATCGTGGTTTCGTCGAGCGTCGGCGTGCACTGGCGCAGGCCGTGTGCCCGCAGGTGGTTCAGCAGCCGGCAGACGTATTCGCAGGTCAGGTCGCACTTCAGCGTCCACGAGGCGTTGGTGTAGCCCAGCGACGAGGCCAGGTTGGGCACGCCGCTGTACATCATGGCCTTGTAGCTGACGGTCTGCGCCAGATCGACCGGCCGGCCGTCGACGCTGAGCTCGACGCCGCCCAGCACCTTCAGTTCGAGCCCGGTGGCGGTGACCACCAGGTCCGCCGGCAACTCGCGGCCAGACTTCAGCTTCAACCCGCCGGTGGTGAAGCGCTCGATCTCGTCGGTGACCACGCCGGCCTTGCCGCTGCGCAGTGCCTTGAAGAAGTCGCCGTCCGGCACCAGGCACAGCCGCTGGTCCCAGGGCTTGTAGCGCGGCTTGAAGTCGCGCTCGATGTCGGCGCCAGGGCCGAGCCAGGCACGCACGCCACCGAGCAGCAGTTGTTCCACCTTCTGCGGCTTGCGCCGGCACAGGCCGTAGAAGTACATGCCCAGCAGAATGCGCTTCCAGCGCGTCAGCGCATAGGCGCTGCGCGCCGGAAGCCAGCGCCGCAGCCGGTTGGCCAGCGCATCCTCCGACGGACGCGCGACGATCCAGGTGGGCGAGCGCTGCAGCATCGTCACCTGCGCGGCCTGCCGGGCCAGTTCCGGCAGCAGCGTCACCGCCGTCGCGCCGCTGCCGATGACCACGACACGCTGGCCGCGGTAGTCCAGGTCCTGCGGCCAGTGCTGCGGGTGCACGATGCGCCCGGCAAAGTCGTCGCGGCCTTCGAAGTGCGGGCTGTGGCCGGCGTCGTAGCGGTAGTAGCCGCTGCACATGAACAGGAAGTTGCAGCGCAGTTGCAGCCGTTGGCCGTCGGCCACGCGTTCGGCCTCGACCGTCCAGCAGGCCTCGGGCGTGGACCAGCTGGCGCGGCGCACCTGCAGGCCGTAGCGGATGTGGCGCTCGAGGTCGTGCTCGCGCGCTGTGTCCTGGATGTACTTCAGGATCGACGGCCCGTCGGCGATGGCCTTCGGCGATTCCCACGGCTTGAAGGCATAGCCCAGCGTGTACATGTCCGAGTCGGAGCGGATGCCGGGGTAGCGGAACAGGTCCCAGGTGCCGCCCAGGCGTTCGCGGCCTTCCAGGATCAGGAAGCTGCGTTCCGGGCAGTGCTTGCGCAGATGCACTCCGGCGCCGATGCCGGAGAGCCCGGCACCGACCACCAGGACGTCTACCGTTTCGATGCCCATCGTCGCTGTCTCCGGCAGTTCAGTCCGGCCACTCTGCCACAGAGTGCGCGGCCTGCCGGCGACGCCGCGGGCGGGTGCCTTGGATAATTCGCCGCATGCCCAGCCCCGACTCCCCCTGCGCCATGCCTTTCGAAGGCGCTGCCCGTGCGCGCGGGACCAGGCCATGAGAGCCGACGACAGCGTCTGGCAGCAGGCGCCGGCCGCTGCACTGCGGCTGTGGCGCGAGGCCGGTTCCGTCGGTTGGACGCTCAACGGTCCGGCCATCGACTGGTCGCTGAGCCAGCCGCTGCGCGAGGCCGACTGGCAGGTCGCGGTCGAACGCCTTCTGCAGTCCGGCGGGCCCGCGGCCCAGGGGCGCTTCGACATCGGCGCGGCCGCCGTGCCGTACCGGGCGGTGGGCTACGCGCCCGGCTGGCTGCTGTGGCTGCTGCCCGACGCCGAGCGTGGCGCGGGCCGCGGCGGTGGCTGGCGCGACGCCGCCGAGAAGCTGGCGCTGATGCAGGGCTTCGGCCGCATGGGCTTTTTCGAGCGCGACGTGCGCGGCGAGCGCGACTGGTGGGACCGGCACATGTTCCGTCTGGTCGGGCTCGAGCCGGCGTTGCGGCCGCCGCGTTTCGAGGACGTGCTGCGCTTCATCCACCCCGACGACCGCGAGCGGCTGCGGTCGCACCATCTGGCCGCGATGCAGCGCGCCGGCCGCTACGAGATCCGCTACCGCGTGCTGCGCACCGACGGCCGCCAGCGCGACGTGCACGCGCTGACCGAGGTGCGCAACGACGAGCATGGCATGCCGATGACGATGCTGGGCGTGCTGATCGACGACACCGAAGGCGCCGACCGGGTGCGCGCGCAACAGGCGGTCAGTGAACAGCTGCAGCGGGCGCTGGAGCTGGCGCGCATCTCGGTCTGGCGCATCGACCTGCAGCGCGAGCGGGTGCATTTCAACGACTTCGGCTACCGCATCACCGGCGTGGAGCCGAGCGCCGAGGGCCTGGACCTGGACACGCTGCGGGCCATGGTGCATCCCCAGGATCTGCCGTCGGTGCAGCAGGCGGCGCAGCGCGCCGCAGCGTCCGAAGAGGTGATCGACGTCGAGGCGCGCTACCGCAACCCGGACGGCAGCTATCGCCACCTGCTGACGCGGCGCGTGGCCGAACGCGACGCTGACGGGCAGGTGGTGGCGCTGGCCGGCGTATCGCTGGACCAGACGGCCGACTTCGCCGAACGGCAGCGCGCGCAGGCGCTGGCGCAGCGCATCCAGCTGGTCGCCGAGGCAGCCGGCATCGGCGTCTGGACCATCCGGAACCCGGGGCAGGGTGACGCCGAGCGCGTGGAATGGAATGCGCAGATGTTCCGCATCTACGGGCTGCCCGAGGACGGGCCCGCGCCGCCGGTGGCCGAATGGATGGGGCAGCGCGTGCTGGAGGCCGATCGCCAGGGCGTGGCCGAAGCGCGCCGGCGTGCGCGCCGCTCCGGCAACAACCGATTCGAGACCGAATTCCGTGTGGTGCGGCCCGACGGCACGCTGCGCTGGGTGATGTGCCGCAGCCAGCGCGAGAGTGTCGACGGCAGCGAGCGCATCCAGGGCATCCACATCGACGTGACGGCGCAGCGCCGGCTCGACGACGAACTGCGCGTGCAACAGCACCGCCTGAAGCTGGCCACGCAGATTGGCGGCGTCGGTGTGTGGGACCGCGACATGCATACCGGCACGATCATCTGGGACGAGCAGATGTACCGGCTGCGCGGCCTGCAGCCGGACGATCCGCGCTCGCCTCGCGAGATCGACCAGCAGATCGTGGCGCCGCAGGCGCTGCAGGAGCGCTGGCAGCTGATCGAAAGGCATCTGGCCGATTCCGAGCCCTACGACTACGAGTTCGAGGTGCGCTGGCCCGACGGCTCCACGCGCTGGCTGGTCAGCACCGGCCATGCGGTGCGCGACGCCGGCGGCAAGGCGCTGCGCATGGTCGGGCTGAATTGGGACGTCACCCAGCGCCGGCGCGTCGAGGCCGCGCTGCGCGAGGCCGAGGCGGCCGAGCGCGCCAGCCGCGCGAAATCCGAGTTCCTGGCGCGGATGAGCCACGAACTGCGCACGCCGCTGAATGCGATTCTCGGATTCGCCCAATTGCTGGAGCAGGACGGCCAGCGTCCGCTCGACGCAGTGCAGGGCGAGCGGTTGACGCGCATCCGTTCGGCCGGCGCCCATCTGCTGTCGCTGATCGACGAGGTGCTCGACCTGAGTGCGGTGGAGGCCGGCGCGCTGACGGTGACGCTGCAGCCGGTGTCGCTGGACGACACGCTCGCCGAAGTGACGCAGTGGGTCGCGCCGCTGGCGGCCGCCGGCGGCGTGGTGCTGCACGTGCCGCGCAGCGGGGCCTGGTTGCAGGCCGACCTGCGCCGCCTGCGCCAGATCGTCGCCAACCTGCTGACCAATGCCATCAAGTACAACCGCCCGGGCGGCGATGTGCAGGTGGTGGCCCGGCGCATGCTGATCGACGGCGTACCCGGCTGGGAGTTCGGCGTGCGCGACAGCGGGCGTGGCCTGAATGCCGATCAGCTGGCCCATCTGTACGAGCCCTTCAACCGGCTCGGCGCGGAGCGCGACGGCATCGAAGGCCGTGGCATCGGCCTGATGACCGTGCACCACCTGGTGCGGCTGATGGGCGGGCGGCTGCAGGTCGACAGTCGCGTGGGCGATGGCAGCGAATTCAAGGTCTGGCTGCCGGCCGCGCTGGCGCCCGAGGAGCCCGATCCGGCTGAGCCGGAGCCGCTGGTCGCCGCGGCCCCGCCGCGGCCGGCCGCTGTGCTGCAGGACGTGCTCTACGTGGAGGACAACGAGGTCAACGTGCTGGTGGTGCGCGAGCTGCTGGCCTTGCGGCCGGCGCTGCGGCTTCATGTGGCCGCCACCGGCCGCGAGGGGCTCGAAGCCGCACTGCGCCTGCGACCCGCGCTGGTGCTGATCGATATGCAGCTGCCGGACATGGGCGGTGCCGAACTGCTGCGCCGGCTGCGCGCCGAGGCGCTGCCGTCGCGGCTGGTGGCGCTGTCGGCCAACGCCATGCCCGAGGTGGTGGCCGGCGCGCGGGCCGCCGGCTTCGACGACTACTGGACCAAGCCGATCGACGTTGCACAATTCCTGTCCGGCCTGGACCGTCTGGTCTCGTCGGCCATCGACACTCCCGAGACAAGGACCTAGAGACATGGACGACCGCATTCGCGTGACCCTGGAGCAGGGCGTTGCCGACGTGCGCCTGGTGCGCGCCGACAAGATGAACGCCCTCGACGACCGCATGTTCGAGGCACTGCGTCAGACC
>JBGAII010000201.1:0-6965 GCA_044225625.1 Rubrivivax sp. | reverse complement strand
GGCCCAGCACGTCGTAGGCGTCGACGTAGCCCGGCTGGTCCTGCAGCAGGCCCTGCAGCGTCCGCTGCGCCTGCTGCGCGGCGCCAGCCAGCTGCGCCGAACGGGCATAGCCCAGGCGAGCCCACGGCAGCGCCTGCGTCGACAGGATCAGCTGGAACAGCCGCTGCGCAGCCTGCGCGTCGCCGAGCCGCAGCCACAGCTCGGCACCGACACGGGCCGCATTCAGCCAGTGCGGTCCGCGTTCGTCGCAACGGCGCTGGCACAGTGCCGCGGCTTCGGCGAACGCGCCCTGCTCGACGCGCTCGATGATCGGACCCAGCGCCGCCTTGCGCTCCAGCGCCTGCACGATGCGCTCGCGCAGCGCCTGGCCGGTGTGGGGCTTGATCAGGTATGCGTCGAGCGCGGCTTCGGCAGCGCAGGCCACGTTGGCATAGGCGGCCTCGCTGGAGATCATGATCACCACCGTCGACAGCCGCAGCAGGTGCGCCAGACGCAGGTCGTCCAGCAGGTCCTGGCCGGTCATCGGCTGGTTCTCGAAGTGGTACTCGCAGACCACGATGTCGAAGTGGCGCTGCTCGATCAGCCGGCGCGCCTCCTCGACGCGGGCGATGCGCTCGACGCTGCCGACACCGAACGACCGCAGCATCGCGGCCAGTGCGGTGCGCGATGCGGGATGGCCGTCGACGACCAGCGCCGTGCAGCGCCGCAGATCGGGAGCGTCGGACGGGGCCGGACCGGCAGCTCGGGGACGATCGGTGGTCGGCGCTTCGGCTTCGGCCAGGACCACGGGGCCTCCTCGGAAACAAGTCGTTCTCCCTGCCATGTCGGCGCGAAGGCAGCGGCATTGAAGCGCCGCGCCGTGGGGAGAACTGGAGGCGCCGCGTAGGGAATGGCCGATCGTCGCGGCCCGCCGGGGGCGATGTCCGTCAGCCGGCGGCGGCAGGCCGTTCGAGCACGGCCACCTGCACCTCGGCGCGGCACACGAAACCGAGTGATTCGTACAGCCGGATCGCCGCGACATTGGTCTTCCACGCATGCAGGAACGGCTGTTCGCCGCGGCGCTGGATCCTGTCGGCCACGGCCGCCGACAGGCCGCGTGCCAGGCCGCGGCCACGCCCGTCGGGATGGGTGCAGACGCCGCTGACCTCGGTGTAGCCCGGCAGACGCATACGCTCGCCGGCCATGCCCAGCAGTCGCGCGCCCGCGGCGTCGCCGCCGCGCACGCCGACGAAGCCACCCATCCGATGGGTGCGCGCGAGGAAGGGGCCGGGTTCGGTCAGCTGCGCCAGCTGCAGCATGTCGGCCGCATCGTCGTCGCCGAGCTCACGCACGCCCTCGGGCACGGCCTCGCCGCCCAGCGGCCGCGTGGCCACCATCTGCACACCCTGCGCCAGTTTCACTGCCACCAGCCCGTCGGGCACGGCGATCGGCGGAACCTGCAGCACGAAGATCCGTTCGCCCGGCGCCACCAGCGCTGCCAGAGCGGCCAGCGCCTGCGGGCTGTCGTCGCGCGCCGACGCGAAGACGTTGACCTGCGGGTCGAAGCGGCGCGCCAGGTCGTCGCCATGGGACAGGCGCAGCTGAGGGCCGGACAGGCTGGCCCACACGGGGCGGTCGAGCGGATGCATGCGGGCATTGTGCGGCCCGGGCCGCCGCATGACCCGCCCGCTCAACGCCGCGGCGGCAGCATCAGCCGCAGGTTCTGCAGCGCGGCGCCGGCCGCGCCCTTGCCCAGGTTGTCGAGCACGGCGGCCAGCAGCAGGTGCTCGCCGCGCGCATCGCCGAAGACCATCAGCCGCAGGTCGTCGCTGCCGTTCAGCGCCTCGGGGTCGAGCTGCAGCGCGGCCGCCTCGGCGGGTGACGGCGCCGCCACCTGGACCGGCGGCGGGCCGGCCAAGCGCTGCGCCAGCACCTCGTGCACGCGCGGCGCGCTGCAGGCCTCGGGCAGCCAGCTGCGGTGCAGCGGGATCGTCAGCACGATGCCCTGGGCATAACGGCCGTAGGCCGGCACGAACAGCGGGCGCTGCGTCAGCCGCGCGTGCTGCTGGATCTCCGGCACGTGCTTGTGGTCCAGCGCCAGGCCGTAGACCTGCAGCGCCGGCTGCGCGGCGGCACCGTCGCTTTCGTGCGCGTCGACGCCGGCGCGGCCGCGGCCGCTGTAGCCCGATACCGCATGGATCGCCAGCGGCGCGTCGGCCGGCAACAGGCCGGCATCGCGCAGCGGGCGCAGCAGCGCCACCGCCGCGGTGGGATAACAACCCGGGTTGCTGACGCGCGCCGCCGCCGCGATGCGCGCCGGCTGATCGGCCTGGAGCTCCGGCAGGCCGTAGACCCAGTCCGCATCGGTGCGGTGCGCCGAGCTGGCGTCGATCACCCGCACCTGCGGGTTCTCGATCCAGCCGACCGCCTCGCGCGCCGCGGCGTCGGGCAGGCACAGGATCGCGATGTCGCAGCCGTTCAGCGCCTCGGCGCGGCGCAACGGGTCCTTGCGCTGCGCCGCCGGCAGCGTGTGCAGGCGGATGCCGGGCTGCCCCGACAGGCGCTGCACGATGCGCAGGCCGGTCGTGCCCTGGTCGCCGTCGACATAGATCGTGGTGTGCATTCCCGCCCTCCTTCGTGGTTGCAGACCGCATCGTCGCTGCAGACCGCTGGTTCGCACAAGTTGAATCTGGCAAAGTCGTGATTCACCCTTTCTGAATGGAGACGCCATGCGCGAGATCAACCTCGACCGCCTGCGCACCGTGCTGGCGGTGGCGCAGCTGGGCAGCTTCGCCGCGGCGGCACGCGCGCTGCACCTGGCGCGGCCGACCGTGAGGCTGCACGTCGCCGAGCTGGAGAGCCGGCTCGGCACGCCGCTGCTGCTGCGCGGCCGGCAGCGCGTCACGCCCACCGCCGCGGGCCGCGTGCTGGTGGAGCGCGGCGCGGCGCTGCTGGCCGACCTGGACGAACTGGTCGCCGAGGTGCAGTTGCACGCCAAAGGCCGGCGCGGGCGGGTGCGCATCGGCGCCAGCACCGGCGCGATCGCCCACCGGCTGCCACAGGCGCTGCACGCGCTGGGCGCCGACGCCGCCGGCATCGACGTGCAGGTCAGCGTCACCACCTCGGCCGAGGCGCTGGCGCGCATCGCCGCCGGTACGCTGGACATCGGCATCGTCGCGCTGCCGCAACCCAAGCTGGCCGGCGTGGCGCTGCGCCCCTGGCGGCGCGACCCGGTGGTGGCCGTGCTGCCGGCGGACTGGGATGCGCCGAAGCGCGTCACGCCCGCCTGGCTGGCGGCGCGGCCGCTGATCCTCAACGACCCGAGCACGCACCTGTCGCGCCTGGGCGCCGACTGGTTCGCGCGCGCCGGCCTGCACCCGCAGGCGCGCGTGGCGCTGAACTACAACGACGCGATCCGCAGCCTCGTCGCTGCCGGCTGGGGCGCGTCGCTGCTGCCACGGGAAGACGAAGCCGCCGGCGGCGACCCGAGGCTGCAGAGCCGGCCGCTGTCGCCGCCGCTGTGGCGGCCGCTGGGGCTGGCCTGGCACCCGCGCAGCGACGAGGGCGCGGTGCGCCGCGTGCTGCAGGCGCTGCAGGCCGCGGGTGCGACGCCGCGGTCCTGACGGCGCGTTCGACGACCGCGGCTCAGGCCGGCAGGTCCACCGGCGCGCCACCGCGCGCGGCACTGTCGGTGATGGCCTCGAGCATCGCGGCGATGTCCAGGCTGGCCTGCGCCGCACCGGCGATGGCGGCGAAGTCGCCGCGCGCCACCACGTCGGCAAAGGCCTCGGCGGCAAAACGGAAGCCGCTGCCGGTGGGGCTGTCCAGCGTCTCGAGCGGACCGTTGCCGCGGCCGCGCCGCAGCCGCATCTGGCTGGGCTGGTAGCCCCACGGATGGCGGCTGCCCGCCTCGGCCGTGTGATTGAGGAACTCGGTGGTGATGACGCCGTCGCTGCCGACGATGGCGGCATGCCGGTGCAGCGCCAGGTCCATCGCGCAGTGCAGCTGCGCGACGGCGCCGTCCGCGTAGACCAGCGTGGCGCTGGTGGCCATGTCGACGCCGCTGGGGCCGGACCGGGAAATTGCCTGCACCCGCTGCGGCGCGCGCTGCAGTGCCAGCCGGATCAGGCTCAGGCCATAGCAGCCGGCGTCGCGCAGCGCGCCGCCGCCGAGCTCGGGCAGCGAACGGATGTTGCGCCCCGCCGGGTCGACCAGCGTGAAGCCGAAGCTGACCTGCACCGCGCGCACGCTGCCGATGGCGCCGCCGTGCAGCAGGTCGAGCAGCGTCGCCGTCTGCGGCTGGAACCACCAGGGATAGGCCTCGAGCAGCATCACGCCGTGCCGGCGCGCGGCATCGAACATCTGCTGCGCCTCGGCCCGGTTCATGGCCAGCGGCTTCTCGCACAGCACGTGCTTGCCGTGCCGCGCGCAGGCGACCGCCCATTCGGCATGCAGGCTGTTGGGCAGCGGGATGTAGATCGCATCGACACCGTCGTCGCGCAGCAGCGCCTCGTAGCTGCCATGAGCACGCGGCAGGCCGTATTCGGCGGCGAAGCTGCAGGCCTTGTCGGCGTCACGGCTGGCCACTGCGACCAGTTCGACGCGCGGACTGCCACCGACATCGCGTGCGAACTGCCGGGCGATGTTGGCGCAGCCCAGGATGCCAAGCCGCAGCGGCGAGGGAGACGTCTTGTTCATGGCGGGGAACTCGCGGTTCCGGTTCAGGTGGAAAGGCGCCGCACCGTCGCCGACACCCGCGGCGGCGGCGTTCGTCGGCATCGATGGGGCCATGCTAGCGCGGCCCGGGGGTGCAGCGCTCAGCCCAGTTCGAAGCTCGTGACGCCGAACAGGCGCTGCAGCGGCAGCGCGGGTGCGGGCCCGGCGTACATGCGCGCGGTCTCGAACACCGGCGCCAGGCCATGGCGCCGCGCCAGCGCCACCGCCTCGGCATGCGGCGCCGGCACGTCCAGCTGCACTTCGGCACCGGCCGGCACGGCCGACACCAGCGCGCGGTACAGCGCGTCGGCCAACGCCGGCGTGTCGGCGAACAGCGGGCCGATCTTCCAGCCGGCGCGGCAGGGGCGGATCACGCCGAAGCCGGCCACGGCGCCGTCCTGCCGTGCCAGCCGGACGATGCTGCCGGGCTGGGCCAGCCAGTGCGCCATGAAGCGACGCCGGTCGTCGGGGAACATCGCGGCGTCGTAGTCCAGCAGCGCCACCCGGTCGGCTGCGGTCGGTGCCGCGATGGCGGACGGCGGCGGCCCGCCGTCCGCCGCCCGACCCTGCCAGCGCACGTTGTTCCAGGCCAAGGCAAAGCCGCTCTGGCGGTAGTTGGGCTGCTGAGCGACCACGCCGTCGAGGCCGACGACACGCCCGGCCAGGCGCGCCATGCCGGCCTGCCACAGGCGCAGGCCATGGCCCTGGCCACGCCAGGCGGGACGCACGATGTAGAAGCCGAGGAAGCCGAAGCCGGCGCCGTACCGAACCACCGACACCATGCCCACCGGCTCGGCGCCGACCGAGCCGAGCAGGAAGCCGCCGGCATCGGCGGCGAAGAAGCTGCCGGCATCGTGCAGGCCCGGGTTCCAGCCCTCGGCGGCAGCCCAGTCGATGCCGAGCTCGAGTTCGTCGCGGCGCATCGGCCGGATCGTCAGTGCAGCGTCCATGGCATCTTGCCTTCAGCGGTTCAGTAGGTGCGGCGGCCGAACTTCAGCACCTGCAGGATGTTGCTGTAGTCGTCGGTCCAGGCACGCTGGCCCGGGCGCTCGGGCATCGGCGTCGCGGCCTCGCGAATCAGCGGCAGGTCCAGCACCTGCCGGTCCTCGGCCAGCAGCACCCAGTCCGACACCGCCGTGCTCGGGTCGCCGTCGACGCCGGGGTCGGCGATGAAGGCCTGCTGCAGGCCCAACTCGTCGGCGATGCGGCCCACCACCGGTGCGAGTTCGAGGTACGTGTTGCTGACGTGGATGGCCATGACGCCGCCCGGCGCCAGGCGCTGCCGGTACAGCGCGACCGCCTCGCGCGTCAGCAGGTGCACCGGAATCGAATCGCCGGAGAAGGCATCGACGACCAGCACGTCGAAGCGCTGCGCCTCGTCCTGCTGCAGCCGCAGCCGGCCATCGCCGAGCACCACGTCCACCGTCGCCGGCGAGTCGGCCAGGAAGCTGAAATGGCGCCGCGCCGCCTGCACGACGGCGTCGTCGATCTCGTAGAAGCGGTAGTGGTCGCCGGCCTTGCCGTAGGCGGCGATCGTGCCCACGCCCAGGCCCACCGCGCCGACGCGGAGCGACCGGTCGTCCAGCGCGCGCAGCAGCCGGCCGATGCCTGAGTTCGGCGCGTAGTAGCTGGTCGGCCGGTGCACGAACTTCGGCCCGACGAACTGCTGGCCGTGCATGATGCTGCCGTGGACCAGTACGCGCTCGTGCGCGTCGGGGTCGTCGGGGCTGTACTCGCGCACGCGCAGCACGCCGTAGAAGTTGCGGCCGATGTCGGTGACTTCGGCCATCTGGCGCTGGATGCGAACCACGCCGGTGCCGAGCGTGCCCACCAGCACCAGGGCGGCCGCCGCAGCCCAGCCGCGGTGACCGCGGCCCCAGCAGCGCCACAGCAGCGCCGCGGCGACCAGCGCCAGGCCGATCTCGACCTCGAAGTAGCCGCGCAGCAGCGCCGGCGCGCCCAGCGCCACCAGCGCCCCGCCGGCCACGCCGCCGGCCGACACCGCCAGGTAGAAGTGCGTCAGCCGCGACGGCGCCGGCCGGCTGCGCGCCAGCTCGCCATGGCAGAACATGCAGACGATGAACAGGCCCGTCAGGAACACCGCGATGTGCCAGACGATGTTCTTGACCAGCCGCTCCTGCAGCAGCAGCACGCACATCGCCACCAGCGCCAGCAGCAGCGCGACGCGGAAGGCGCGCGGCGGATACCAGCGGTCACCGTCGAAGCACAGCGTGAAGCTCAGCAGGTAGATCACCAGCGGCAGCACCCAC
>JBGAII010000005.1:0-67092 GCA_044225625.1 Rubrivivax sp. | reverse complement strand
GGCTCGGGCAGCAGCGTGTTCAACACCGCCAGGCGCTGCGGCGTGTCGAGGCTGCGCACCGGGTCGTCGTCGCTGCGCACGCACCACACCAGCGCCGCTTGGCGCGTGCCGGGCGTGGCCTGCGGCAGCGGCGGCAGCGGCAGCAGCGCCAGCGGTCCGTGGCGCGTGAAGCGTTCCACCGCCAGGCCCGGCCCGCCGCCCTGCAGCGTGGCGGTGCCGACCCAGGCGGTCTGGCCGTAGTCGCTGGCCAGCGCCTTGCGCGCCTGCTGCGCGAACACGCCGCCTTCGGCGATCACCGCCAGGTCAAAGCGCTCGGCAATGCCGGCGTCCAGTTCCACGCCGCCGGCCTGCAGCGGCTTCAGCGCGGCCACCGCGCTGCCGAAGCGCGTCGTCAGCCGCTGCGGCGCCTGGGCGGCGGCCTGCAGCCAGGCCTGCTGCAGCGGCGCCACCAGCTGACCATAGCGCAGCACGGCACCCAGCATCGGCACGCCTTCGTCCCGCGCCAGGATGCGCACCTCGGCAGGCGCAAGCGCCGCCAGTGGCCCGGCCGCCGCCAGCGTCGGCGGCGCCTGCGACACGTGCACTTCCAGGATCGGCTGCGCCGCGTGCTCCGGCCAGGCCTGCAGCCGTTGCAGCAGCTGCACGCTGCCCAGCGATAGCGCCAGCGTGCGCGGGTCGCCGCTCACGTCCTGCGCCACGTCGCGCCGGTCGAACAGGCTGATGCGCGCCTGGGGCAGCACGCGCGCGGCATGCAGCGCCAGCGCCAGGCCGGCCGGGCCGGCGCCGATGACGGCGATGTCGAGCGCGCGGGGCGGCATGGCCATTGGCTCAGGCGCCGGCCGGCGACGCGGCGGTTGCGTTCAGCGCCGCCAGCTGCTGCGGCGTGCCGATGTTGTGCCAGGCGCCGTCGAGCGCGCGGCCGGCCAGCCTGTCGGCAGCGGCGGCCTCGAACAACAGCGGCCCGAGCGGCGCCGGCTGGCCGAGCGGCAGCGCCGACACCAGCGCCGGCTTCAGCAGCGCGACGTTGGCATAGGTCCAGGCCAGCGGCGCACCGCGGCGCAGGCGGCCGTCGACCAGGTTGAAGTCGCCGCGCTCGTGGAAGCTGGGGTTCGGCACCAGCCACAGCAGCCCGAGGTCGGGGCCGGCGGCGAAGTCCTCGGCGAGCGCGGCATCGAAGACGAAGCCCGGCATGAAGATGTCGCCGGACACCACCCAGAAGGCCTCGTTGCCCTGCGGCGCCAGCCAGGGCAGTGCCTTGCGGATGCCGCCGGCCGTTTCCAACGCGCCGCCATGGTCGCGGCCTTCGGTGGAATAGCGGATCGTCAGGCCCCAGCGGGCGCCATCCCCCAGCGCGGCCGGGAACTGCGCTTCCAGCCAGGCGGTGTTGATCACCACCTCGCGCACGCCGGCGCGGGCCAGCGCCTGCAGGTGCCATTCGATCATCGGCTTGCCGTGCACCGGCAGCAGCGGCTTGGGCGTGGTGTCGGTCAACGGCCGCATGCGCTCGCCGCGGCCGGCCGCCAGGATCAGGGCCTTCATGCTCTGCGAGTGTAGGCGCGGGCCGGCCGCCCCCGGGGCAACCCCTAGAATCGACGCGCCCGCCTACTTCCGGCCCGAACGGGCCCGCGCCCATGGCTGTCACCCCGAACGATTCCAAGCTGATGGCCAATGCCATCCGTGCCCTGGCCATGGATGCCGTGCAGCAGGCCAACTCCGGCCACCCCGGCGCGCCGATGGGCATGGCCGAGATGGCCGTGGCGCTGTGGGACCGGCATCTGAAGCACAACCCCGGCAACCCGCGCTGGCCCGACCGCGACCGCTTCGTGCTGTCCAACGGCCATGCGTCGATGCTGCTGTACGCGCTGCTGCACCTGAGCGGCTATGCGCTGGACATGAGCGAGCTGCGCAACTTCCGCCAGCTGCACAGCAAGACGCCGGGCCACCCGGAAGTGGACGTGACGCCGGGTGTCGAAACCACCACCGGCCCGCTGGGCCAGGGCATCAGCAACGCGGTCGGCATGGCGCTGGCCGAGAAGCTGCTCGCGCACGAGTTCAACCGGCCCGGCCACGCGGTCGTCGACCATCACACCTACGCCTTCCTCGGCGACGGCTGCATGATGGAAGGCATCAGCCACGAAAGCTGCGCGCTGGCCGGCGTCTGGAAGCTGAACAAGCTGGTCGCGCTGTACGACGACAACGGCATCAGCATCGACGGCGCGGTGCGGCCCTGGTACATGGACAACGCGCGCCAGCGCTTCGAGTCCTACGGCTGGAACGTCATCGGCCCGATCGACGGCCAGGACGTGCAGGCGGTGGACCAGGCCCTGACGCAGGCGCGCCAGTCGCAGACGCAGCCGACGCTGATCATCTGCAGCACCACCATCGGTATGGGTTCGCCGCACCGCGCGGGCACCGCCAAGGCGCACGGCGAGGCGCTGGGGCCCGACGAAGTGGCGCTGACGCGCGAGGCGCTGGGCTGGAACTGGCCGCCCTTCGTCATCCCCGAACAGGCCTATCAGCTGTGGGACCACAAGGCGCGCGGCGAAGACGCCGAGGCCGGCTGGAACGCCCGCTTCGCCGCCTATCGCGACGCCTATCCCGAGCTGGCCGCAGAACTGCAGCGCCGCTGGCGCGGCGAGCTGCCGACGAACTTCGCGCAGCTGGCGCGCGACACCGTGGCCGCGGCCGACGCCAAGGCCGAGACCGTGGCCTCGCGCAAGGCCAGCCAGCTGGCGCTGGAGGTGTACACCAAGGCGCTGCCCGAACTGCTCGGCGGTTCGGCCGACCTGACCGGCTCCAACCTGACCAACACCAGTTCCACACCGGCACTGCGTTTCGACGAGGCCGGTGTGCCCAACGGCGGTCGGCACATCAATTACGGCGTGCGCGAGTTCGGCATGGCCGCGGTGATGAACGGCATTGCGCTGCACGGCGGCTTCATTCCCTACGGCGGCACTTTCCTGACCTTCAGCGACTACAGCCGCAATGCGATCCGCATGGCCGCGCTGATGAAGCACCGCGTGGTCCACGTCTTCACGCACGATTCGATCGGCCTCGGCGAAGACGGCCCGACGCACCAGAGCGTGGAGCATGCGGCGGCGTTGCGCCTGATTCCGGGCCTGGACGTCTGGCGTCCTGGCGACACCGCCGAGACCGCGGTGGCCTGGAGCGTGGCGCTGAGCCATGCCGACCGGCCGAGCGCGCTGCTGCTGAGCCGGCAGAACCTGGCCTATGCGCCGAAGCCCGGGCTGGACGACATCGCCAAGGGCGCCTACGTGCTCGCCGAGCCGTCCGAGGTTGGCCTGAAGAAGAAGGCACAGGCCGTCATCATCGCCACCGGCAGCGAGGTGCAGCTGGCCATGCTGGCCCAGACCGAGCTGGCGAAGGACGGCATCGCGGTGCGCGTGGTCAGCATGCCCAGCACGACGGTTTTCGACCGCCAGAGCGTGGCCTACAAGTCGGCCGTGCTGCCGCCGAAGCTGCCGCGCATCGCGGTGGAGGCCGGCGTCACCGACGGCTGGTGGAAATACGGCTGCGCCGCCGTGGTCGGCCTCGACCGCTACGGCGAGAGCGCGCCGGCGCCGGCGCTGTTCAAACTATTCGGCTTCACCGCGCAGAACCTCGCGGACACGGTGCGCAAGGTGCTGGCGGGCTGAGCTTGGGTTTTGTAGGCTTCTTTCATTCGTCACAGGAGATTCGGACATGGGCATCAAGGTGGGCATCAACGGCTTCGGCCGCATCGGACGCATGGTCTTCCGCGCGGCGGCGAAGAACTTCGACGACATCGAGATCGTCGGCATCAACGACCTGCTGGAACCCGACTACCTGGCCTACATGCTGCAGTACGACAGCGTGCATGGCCGCTTCAAGGGCGAGATCGCGGTCGACGGCAACACGCTGGTCGTCAACGGCCGCCGCATCCGCCTGACGGCGATCAAGGACCCGGCCGAACTGAAGTGGGGCGAGCTCGGCGTCGACGTGGTGGTCGAATCCACCGGCCTGTTCCTCGACGATGCCGGCGCGCGCAAGCACCTGACCGCCGGCGCGAAGAAGGTCATCATGTCCGCGCCCAGCAAGGACGACACGCCGATGTTCGTCTACGGCGTCAATCACACCAAGTACGCCGGCGAAGCGATCATCAGCAACGCCAGCTGCACCACCAACTGCCTGGCCCCGGTGGCCAAGGTGCTGAACGACACCTGGGGCATCAAGCGCGGCCTGATGACCACGGTGCACGCGGCCACCGCGACGCAGAAGACGGTGGACGGGCCGAGCAACAAGGACTGGCGCGGCGGCCGCGGCATTCTCGAGAACATCATCCCCAGTTCCACCGGCGCCGCCAAGGCCGTCGGCAAGGTGATTCCCGAGCTGAACAAGAAGCTCACCGGCATGTCCTTCCGCGTGCCGACCTCCGACGTGTCGGTGGTCGACCTGACGGTGGAGCTGAACAAGGAAGCCAGCTACGAAGAGATCTGCGCGGCGATGAAGGCCGCCTCCGAAGGCAGCATGCGCGGCGTGCTGGGCTACACCACCGACAAGGTGGTGGCGACCGACTTCCGTGGCGAGGTCTGCACCAGCGTCTTCGACGCCGATGCCGGCATCGCGCTGGACAAGACCTTCGTCAAGGTCGTCGCCTGGTACGACAACGAGTGGGGCTATTCCAGCAAGGTGCTGGAGATGGTGCGGGTGATGGCCAGATGATCGGCATCCCCCCCCGGACGCCTTCGGCGTCGCCGACGGATCTGCGGCGCCGGATCCGCGGCGGCCGTTGGATGGGGGGACGCGTCTGCGCCGCGGTCATGGCGCTGCTCGTGGCCGGGGCAGCGCTGCCGGCCCGGGCCGCCGACGGGCCGCCGGTGCGCGTGATCGTCACGCTGAAGGCCGATGCGCCGCTGCTGCGCGAGCAGCCGATGGGGCTGCGCCAGTCGGCGTCGGAGGTCGCGTTGGCGGCGCAGCGCCGTGCCGACCGCCTGGCGGCACGCGCCGGGGTCGCGCTCACCACCGGCGCGGCCATCAGCGAGCGCGCCCAGGTGATGACGGCAAGCGGCATCGACGCGGCGACGCTGGCCCGTCGCCTGGCGGCCGACCCGGAAGTGCTGCGCGTCGCGGTCGACCAGCGCCGCCGTGCGCTCTACCTGCCCAACGATCCGCTGTACGCCGCCGGCCCGGCTTCGTCGCGGGCCGGATGTCGGCCAGTGGTACCTGCGGGCGCCGGGCGGCGACGTGCGTTCGGCGATCAATGCCGAAGCGGCCTGGGACCGGGTCACCCGCGCAACCGGGCATCGCCCATCTTTCGGTGGTCGACACCAGCGTGCTGGCCGACCACCTGGACCTGGCCGGCCAGGTGCTGCCCGGCTACGACATGGTGTCGGACCCCGCCACCGCCAACGATGGCAACGGCCGTGATGCCGATGCGTCCGATCCGGGCGACTGGGTCACCGCGGCGGAGAACGGCGCGCGCGGTGGCGACTTCCAGAACTGCGGCATCTCCGACAGTTCCTGGCACGGTACCAAGATCGCCGGCCTGATCGGCGCCGCCGCGCGAACAACGGCCTGGGCATGGCCGGCAGTGCCTTCGGTGTGCGCATCCTGCGGTGCGCGTGCTGGGCAAGTGCGGCGGCTACGACTCCGACATCCAGGCCGGCATGCGCTGGGCTGCGGGTCTGGCCGTGCCGGGACAGCCGCTGAATCCGAACCCGGCCCGCATCCTGAACCTCAGCCTGGGCGGCAGCGGCGCCTGCACGGCGGCCACCGGCTATCCGGCGGTGATCGCCGAACTGCAGGCTGCCGGCGTCGTCGTGGTCGCGGCCGCCGGCAACAGCGCCGGCCATGCAGTCGAACTGCCCGCCAATTGCCCCGGTGTCATCGCGGTGGCCGGACTGCGCCATGCCGGCACGAAGGTGGGTTGTTCCGACCTGGGGCCGGAGATCAGCATCAGCGCGCCGGCCGGCAATTGCGTCAACCTGGGGGCCGGCGAACCCTGCCTGTACCCGATCCTGAGCAGCAGCAACAGCGGCACGCAGCGGCCGAACGCCGGCGGCTCGACCTGGACCGACGCCTATGACTACAGCGTCGGCACCTGCTTCGCCGCCCCGCTGGCGGCTGGATCGGCCGCGCTGATGCTGTCGGCTCGGCCTGAGCTGCAGCCGCAGGAAGTGCTCACATGGATGCAATCCAGCGCACGCGCGTTCCCGACCAGCGGTGCCGGCAACGACGAGAACGGCCAGCCGGTGCCGCTGTGCCGCGCGCCGGATGGCAGCGACCAGTTGCAGTGCTACTGCAGCGTCGGTCTGTGCGGTGCCGGCATGCTCGATGCCGACGGCGCGGTGCAGGCGGCTCTGCTGGCGCCGCTGGCCCGCATCGGGCTCGTGCCCGTTTCGCCGCAGGTCGGCGACACGCTGCACCTGAGCGCTGCCGGCAGCCTGGCCGGTGCCGGGCATGGCCTCGTCGCCTATGCCTGGAGGCCTCGTCGCCAACCCGGGCGTGGTGGCCGGTTTCGCCGGCGCGACGGATACGGCCGAGGTGGAACTGGTGGCGCAGGCGGCCGGCACGGTGGTGCTGCGTCTCGAGGTCCGCGACGACGCGGGCCGCACGGCCAGCGTGCAGCGCAGCATCGACGTCAGCGCGCCGTCGGCGGTGACGGCGAGGCGCACCGGTGGCTGGCGGCGGCGGTGGTGGCGGCGCGTCGTCGGTACTGTGGGTCGCCCTGCTCGGGCTGGGTGTCGCGGCACTCCTGCGCACGCGGAAATCGCCCTCGGCGGCCGGATGCCGGCCCGTCGGACGATAATCCGCAGCCCCGTTCCTAGGTGTCGCATCCATGCGCAGGCCCTGTTCTCCCCTCATGCATCTGGCCGGCGCGTTGCTCGTGGCCTTCCACGCCAGCCCGCTGCAGGCGCAGACCGCCGACGTCGACGCTGCGCCTGCGCAGGGCTTCATCGTCCGCTTGAAGCAGCCCGCCACCAACGACAGCCAGTTCGCGCGTGGCGGCAGCGCCCGCGCCCGTGAGGCAGCCGCCGCGGTGGCCCAGGGTGAATCGCTGCGCTGGAAGCGGGTGCTGTCGGAGACGGGCCTGTCCGGCAGTTCCGGCCGGCGCGAACCGCGGCTGCGGGCCGTCGGCCGCGACCAGCAGCTGATCCAGTTCGAGCATCCGCTGTCGCGCGCCGAGGCCCAGGCCGTGCGCGAGAAGCTGATGCAGCGCGGCGATGTCGAATGGGTCGAGCCCAACACGCGCGAGCGCCGGCTGCAGGTGCCGCCGACCGATCCGCTGTTCACGCAGCAGTGGTGGTTGCAGCCGGTCAGCGGCAGCAACGCCAATGCCATCGATGCCCGGCTGCGCGGCGTCGCCGGCTTCCAGAACGCCTGGCTGCGCGCGCAACCCACGTCGATCGTCGTGGCCGTGCTCGACACCGGCATCACGCCGCACGAGGACCTGAGCAGCAGCCGCATCCTGCCCGGGCGCGACTTCGTCAGCGAAGTCGACTATGCCAACGACGGCGACGGCTGGGACGCCGACCCCAGCGACCCGGGCGACTACGTCACTTCGGCGGACTTGGCGAACCCGGCCTTCAGCGGCTGCGTGGTGGAGAACAGCTCCTGGCACGGCACGATCGTCGCCGGCATCGTGGCGGCCACGCCGAACAACGGTCGCGGCGGCGCCGGCATCCACTGGGGCGCGCAGGTGCTGCCGGTGCGCGTGGCCGGCAAGTGCGGCGCCGCGGTGTCGGACATCGTCGACGGCATGCGCTGGGCCGCGGGCCTGCCGGTGGCTGGTCTGCCGCTCAATCCGCACCCGGCGCGGGTGCTGAACATCAGCTTCGGCGGCAGCGCTGCCTGCGGCCAGGCCTACCAGAGCGCCGTGGACGAGGTGAAGGCCCGCGGCGTGGTCGTGGTGGCGGCCGCGGGCAACGAGTGGTCGGGACCGACCCGTCCGGCCAGCTGCAATGGCGTGGTAGGCGTGGTCGGCCTGAACCGCGACGGCTTCAAGACCAACTACTCGAACTTCGGATCGCAGCTGTCGGCCAGCGGCATCGCGACGGTCTCGGGCGATGACCGCGAAGGCGCCTGGGGCAGTGTGCTGGCCGACTCTGGCCTGGTGACACTGACCAATCAGGGCAGCACCGTGCCGTTGACCGGCGGTTATGCGCGCCTTTACGGCACCAGCTTCGCCGCACCGCAGGTCTCGGGCACGATCGCCGAGATGCTGAGCCTGAATCCGGGCCTCAGCGTCGACCAGATCCTGACCGGCCTGCGCCTGAGCGCCCGGCCGCACGTGACCTCCAGCAAGATCGGCCAGTGCTCGGACGCCAACCCCGGCCGCTGCATCTGTACCACCAGCACCTGCGGTGTCGGCATCCTCGATGCCGACCAGGCGCTGGCCTATGCCCAGCAACCGGCCAGCTACGTGCCGCCGGTGCGCGCCGCAGCCATGATCGACAACGCCGACGTCGATGCTGCGCTGGCGCTCGCGCCGCAGGACCGTGCGCCGAACACCAGCCCGGTGGCGGGCGGCGACAGTGGCGGCGGTGCCTTCGGCGGCTTCTGGCTGCTGGCGCTGGCCGTGGCCGCAATCACGCTGCCCTTCGTCCGGCCGCGTCCGCAACGCGGCTGAGGGCCGCCGGGGTGCTTCACGCGCCCCGGGAGGCGGGCGCTGCGCCAAGCTAGCGCGACGGGCAGGCGACGAAGCCGCCCGGCAGGTTCAGTGCCTGAAGCTGACGCTGCATTGCGGCGTCGGCGGCGTCGACCCGCACGCCGTGGCGCGAGGGCCGTCCGGGATCCGTCGCTTCCGTGCCAAGGGGCCATTCGACACGATGCCAGCTGCCGGCGGGTAACCGGGCCAGTGCCGCCTCGGCGTCTTCGAGCTGGGCGGCGTCGAAAGGACCGGCCTGCAGGCAGGCTACCGGCGCCGAGTCCGGCTTCGAGGCGACCGGCCGCACCACGCGCACCGCATCGGCGTTGAGTTGCGCGGCCAGGCGCTGCGGTTCCCGTTCGTGCGCCGAGGACAGTCCCGCCCAGGGCTGCAGCCAGCCGCGCGCCAGCGCCAGCCAGGCCAGGTTGGCCAGCAGCAGCAGCACGACCAGTGCACGCATGCTCAAGGGCTCGGACGCACGCTGACTTCGCCGCTGACCAGCGTGTACAGGGTGCCCGAACCGGCAGCGCGCACGCGCAGCGCACCCTCGTCGTCGATGCCTTCGGCCAGGCCTTGCGGCACGTCGGGGTGCGTCGTGGTGATCGCCCGCCCGCGCAGCAGGTCGCGGCGGCGAAAGGCGTCGACAAAAGGCGCCAGGCCCTCGCCCTCGAAGCGTCGAACGGCCTGCGCCAGCGGCAGCGCGACGCGCCGCAGCGTGCCCGGCGGATCGATGCCGGGCCGCAGCTCCTGCAGGCAGCCGTAGCCCGTGCTCAACTCCTGCGCCTGCGCTTGCGGCAGCACGTTCACGCCGACGCCGATGACCGCCATGCGGCGCTCGCCGACGGCCACGGTTTCGATCAGGATGCCGGCCATCTTGCGACCACGGCCCGGTCCGTCCAGCACCCACAGGTCGTTGGGCCACTTCAGGCCGATGCGCGGTGCCGCGTCGACGGCCAGCGGGTCCAGTGCCTCGGCCAACGCCACACCCACGGCCAGCGACAGGCCGCCCCACGACGGCGGATTCAGCGGCACCGACAACGAAAACATCAGCGACTGGCCGGCATCGGCGTGCCATGCCCGGCCCTGGCGGCCGCGACCGTTGCTCTGCTCCTCGGCCACCAGCAGGCAGGGGCGGGTGTCGTCATGGCGCCGGCCGTGCGGCGTCGGCAGGTCGTCGATGGCGGCGGCGTCGAGCTGGCCCGGCGCGGTCACCGGGCCATTGCGGCGCCCGCTGTGGATGCGCGCGCGCTCCAGCAACCGGGTGTTGGTGGAATCGACACTGCGCAGCACCTCGACCGAGATGCCGGGCAGCACACCGTCCAGCGCCTGCCACAGGGCTTCCACGTCCCACTGCAGCCGCGGTCGGTTGGGCATCGGCGCAGGCCCCGGCGTTCAGCGCCTCTTCGGCGCGAGCAGCGTGCCGCGGCAGTTCGGGCTGCCGCAGTGGCACGGGTATTCCTTCTTCAGCTTCGGCGTCAGACGTTCGTCGATCACCAGCCCGTAGTCGTAGAACAGCTCTTCGCCGGGCTCGATGTCGCGCACCGCCTTGATGAAGACGCGGCCGTCCTGCTCGTCGGCTTCGCAGTTGGTGTCGCAGGCGTGGTTGATCCAGCGCGCGGCGTTGCCGCCGACGTTGGCATCGATCACGTGCTGATCGTCGATGTGGAAGTAGAAGGTGTGATTCGGCTGGGACGGATCGTGCGGATGCCGGCGCAACGCTTCCTTCCAGGTGATGCGCTCGCCGACGTATTCGATCACTGTCTCCCCGGCGCGGATCGGCTGCAGCGCAAACACGCCCTTGCCGTGCACGCCGCTGCGCCGTACCTGGACGCGCCGGCCTCTCGGGACGGCGTCGACGGCCTGCGGGGCCTTGGCTTGCGTGGCTTTCTTCATTCGGTACATTGAATCATGGGCGCGCGCGTGTGCGTGCATGCGCGCGTGAAGGCGGCGATTGTAGGCATGCGCCTCGCCCGCCGATCAGTGAACAGGGAACACATGAGCAAGACGGTCATCATCGCGGAGAAGCCGAGCGTGGCGCAGGACATCGTGCGCGCATTGACGCCGGTGTCGGGCAAGTTCGAGAAGCATGCCGAGCATTTCGAGAACGACGAGTACGTCGTCACCTCGGCGGTGGGCCACCTGGTGGAGATCAAGGCGCCGGAGGAGTACGACGTCAAGCGCGGCAAGTGGAGCTTCGCGCACCTGCCGGTGGTGCCGCCGCATTTCGACCTGGCGCCGATCGACAAGGCCAAGACCCGGCTCAACGCCGTGGTCAAGCAGGTCAAGCGCAAGGACGTGACGCAGATCATCAACGCCTGCGACGCGGGCCGCGAGGGCGAGCTGATCTTCAGGCTGATCGTGCAGTACGCCGGTGGCGAGAAGAAGCCGATCGACAAGCCGATCCGCCGCCTGTGGCTGCAGAGCATGACGCCGCAGGCGATCCGCGAGGGCTTCGAGAAGCTGCGCAGCGACGCGCAGATGGCGGGTCTGGCCGATGCGGCGCGCAGCCGCAGCGAGGCCGACTGGCTGGTGGGCATCAACGGCACGCGTGCGATGACGGCCTTCAACTCGCGCGACGGCGGCTTCTTCCTCACCACGGTGGGCCGCGTGCAGACGCCGACGCTGTCGATCGTGGTCGAGCGCGAGGAGAAGATCCGCAAGCACGTGCCGCGCGACTACTGGGAGCTGCGCGCCAGCTTCGACGCGCAGGCCGGCCAGTACGAGGGCAAGTGGTTCGACCCGGCGTTCAAGAGGAACGCCGACGATCCCGAGCAGCGCGCCGATCGGTTGTGGAACGAGGCCGCGGCCCAGGCCATCGCTGCTGCGGCGCGCGGCCAGCCGGCCAGCGTCAGCGAAGAGTCCAAGCCCACCACCAGCAGCTGCCCGGCGTTGTACGACCTGACGACGCTGCAGCGCGAGGCCAACTCGCGTTTCGGCTACAGCGCCAAGACCACACTGTCGCTGGCCCAGGCGCTGTACGAGAAGCACAAGGTGCTGACCTACCCGCGGACCGATTCGCGCCACCTGCCCGAGGACTACGTGGCCGTGGTGAAGAACACCTTCGACATGCTGTCCAAGGAAGATCTGCCGGGTCCGCTGAAGCCGCTGGCCGAGCATGCGCGGCTGGGTCTGAAGGAGGGCTACGTCAAGCCGACGAAGCGCGTGTTCGACAACGCCAAGGTGTCGGACCACTTCGCCATCATCCCCACGCTGCAGCCGCCGAAGAGCCTGAGCGAGGCCGAAGCGAAGCTCTACGACCTGGTGGTCAAGCGCTTCCTGGCGGTGTTCTATCCGCCGGCGGAGTTCCTGGTGACCACGCGCATTTCCACCGTCCAGGCCGAGGGCAAGGAGCACAAGTTCCAGACCAACGGCAAGGTGCTGGTCAAGCCCGGCTGGCTGGCCGTCTACGGCAAGGAGGCGCAGGAGGAGGACGCCAATCTGGTGCCGGTGGCGCCGGGCGAGATCGTGCGCACCGAAAGTGTCGACGTGGTGGCGCTGAAGACCAAGCCGCCGGCGCGCTATACCGAAGCGACGCTGCTGTCGGCGATGGAAGGCGCCGGCAAGCTGATCGACGACGACGAGCTGCGCGAGGCCATGGCCGAGAAGGGCCTGGGGACGCCGGCCACGCGCGCCGCGATCATCGAAGGGCTGATCCTCGAGAAGTACATGCACCGCGACGGCCGTGAGCTGGTGCCCACCGCCAAGGCCTTCCAGCTGATGACGCTGCTGCGCGGCCTTGGCGTCGAGGACCTGACCAAGCCCGAACTGACCGGCAACTGGGAATACCAGCTGGCGGAAATGGAGCACGGCCGGCTGAAGCGCGAGGCTTTCATGGCCGAGATCGCCAAGATGGCCGAGCGCATCGTGCGCAAGGCCAAGGAGTACGACCGCGAGACCATTCCCGGCGACTACGCGACGCTGCAGACGCCGTGCCCGAACTGCGGCGGCGTGGTCAAGGAGAACTACCGCCGGTTTGCCTGCACCGGACCCGAGGGCTCACCCGACGGTGCCGGCTGTGGTTTCAGCATCACCAAGATCCCCGGCGGCCGCAGCTTCGAACTGGCCGAGGCCGAGGCGTTTCTGCGCGACAAGAAGATCGGCCCGCTCGAAGGCTTCCGCTCGAAGGCAGGCTGGCCTTTCAGCGCCGAACTGAAGCTGGTCTTCGACGACGAGATCGTGAACTGGAAGCTCGAGTTCGACTTCGGCGACGACGACAAGGCCAAGGACGACGGCGAGCCGGTGGACTTCTCGGACCAGCAGAGCCTGGGCCCCTGCCCGAAGTGCAAGGGCCACGTCTACGAGCACGGCAGCAACTACGTCTGCGAGCACGCGGTGGGCGCCCACACCACCTGCGATTTCAAGACCGGCAAGATCATCCTGACCCAGCCGGTCTCGCACGAACAGCTGCACAAGCTGCTGACCACCGGCAAGACCGACCTGCTGGAGAACTTCGTCTCCAACAAGACCAAGCGCAAGTTCAAGGCCTTCCTGGCCTACGACAAGAAGGAAGGCAAGGTCGGCTTCGAGTTCGAGCCGCGGCCGGCACGCGGCGCGAAGCCCGCCGCCAAGGCGCCAGCTGCGAAAAAGGCCACGGCCGGCAAGGCGGCGTAGCAATTCCGGCAGGTTACAAATCGGATCGCAAGCGCAGAATCCAGGGGATGAACATCCCCCATCTGCGTGCCGGCGCATCGCTGATCCTGGCGGCCTTCTGCGGGCTGGCCCAGGCCGACATCGTCTTTGCCGTCAACGAAGGCGTGACCTACCGGGTGCCCAACGAGGAGATCCGCGCGCGTTATGCCGCGATCGCCGCTGACCTGGGCAAGCTGCTGAAGCAGCCGGTGCAGATCGAACCGGTGGCGGACTACCCCAGCCTGCGCAAGGGGCTGGCCGACAAGGCCTACGACCTGGCGCTGGTGCATCCGGCGCACCTGTCGATCGAGGCGATCAAGAAGTCGGACTACAAGCTGCTGGTGGTCACCAAGGGCTTCCAGGAGTACAAGGCCAGCTTCCTGGTCAGCGCCGACTCCCCGCTGAAGTCGCTGGCCGACCTGAAGGGCCGCAAGCTGGGGGCGCCGGACGAGGACTCGATCACCTCCTGGATGGTGCGCGCGACGATGCGCGACGTGGCCGGCGACGCCAAGCAGGTGTCCTACGTCTACACCCGCTACCAGGACGCGGTGCCCTTCTTCGTCGAAAACAGCCTGACGCCGGCCGGTGCCACCGCGTCGAATGCGGTGGTCAAGGGCTGGCAGGACAAGGGCGGCAAGGTGCTGGGAACGTCCAAGGCGGTGCCGATCAAGCACGTCATCGCCAGCCCCAAACTCTCCGCCGAGCAGGCCGCGGCGGTGCGCGAGTACCTGCTGGCGCTGGACAGCAGCGAAGAAGGGCGCAAGAAGCTCGAACCGACCAAGTGGAAGGGCTTCGCCGCCTACGACAACGCGGCGCTGATGGCGCTGGGCACCTGGCTGGGCCTGTAGCCGGCCGCTTCGTCTCGCCGGGCCGGCAGGCCCTAGACTCGCCCCCGCCGGTCGCTGGGGCACCCACGGCGGCACCTCTTGCGCCATGTCTGTTGCCGTTCTCTTCAAGCTGCTGGCCGTCTTGGTGACGGTGGCGCTGGGCTGGCTGGCCGGCCGGCTGCGCTGGCTCGGCGAGCGCGAAGCCGATCCGGCCCGAGTCCTCGCTGCGGCCGCGTTCTACATCTTCGTACCGGCGCTGCTGTTCCGCACCACCGCGCGCGTCGACCTGGGCGCGCTGCCCTGGCGCATGCTGGTGGCCTACTTCCTGCCGGTGGTCGGGCTGATGCTGCTGGTGCATGCGCAGCAGCGCCGCCGCCGGCGCCACCACCCGGCGCTGCCGGTGGCGGCGCCCGGCGTGCGCGCGATCTCGGTCGGCTTCGGCAACAACGTGCAGATGGGCATCCCGATGGCCACGGCCATCTTCGGCGAGGCTGGCCTCGGCCTGCACCTGATGCTGGTCAGCGTGCACGCGCTGGTGCTGCTGTCGGTGACCACCGCGCTGGTCGAGTTGGACCTGGCGCACGACAAGGCGCGGCGCGAAGGCGGTGGCAGCCTGTGGCGCACGCTGGCCAGCACGCTGCGCAACACCGTCATTCATCCGGTGGTGCTGCCGGTGCTGGCCGGGCTGGTGTGGAATGCGCTCGGCCTGGGCCTGCCGGGGCTGGTCGACGAGGTGCTCCAACTGCTGGGCAGTGCAGTCGTGCCGCTGTGCCTGGTGCTGATCGGCCTGTCGCTGGCCTACTACGGCGTGCAGGGCCAGGTCCGCGGCGGCATCGCCATCGCCGCCGCCAAACTGCTGGGGGTGCCCGCGCTGGTGCTGGTGGTCGCGCACTGGGGTTTCGGCCTCGGCGGTCTGCCGTTGTCGGTGATGGTGATGGCCGCCGCCGCGCCGGTGGGCAGCAATGCGCTGATCTTCGCCCAGCGCTACCACGCGCTGCAGGCCGAGGCCACGGCAGCGATCGTTTTCTCGACGCTGGCCTTCATGCTCAGCGCGCCGCTGTGGCTGATGGTGCTGGCGCGTCTGTGAGGACGCCGGCGCCGGCGGCTCAGCGCAGATCGGCGGCCAGCAGTTGGCCGCGGCACGCCGCGATCTGCGCGCCCCAGCCGTCGATCATCGCCCTGTAGCCGGCGCCGAAGGCGGCGATCGCGGGCTCCGCCGCCGGGGTCAGCGCGGTCAGCGTGTAGGCGACCTCGACTTCGGTGGTCTGCGCGTCGAGCGCCCGGCAGGCGATCTCGACCACCACCAGCCGCGAGCCCGGCGTGCAGCGCAGGTAGCGCGAGCGGTGCGCTCCGCGGTCGAAATCCGCCAGCATCCACACCGTGTGCTCGGCACCTTCGCCGGTGGTGAAGACCATGCCCGGCTCGGTGCGTCCGTCGCTCGGATGCAGGTAGGTGGGCTTCCAGCCCTCGACCCAGTGGCTTTCTCCAGCCGGCGTGAAGTACATGAAGGCCCGCGCCACCGGGGCCTCGACGGTGATTCGGTGGTGGCAGCGCAGGTGCGTCATGCCGGCAGCAGATGCGTCAGTTGCCACAGCGCGAAGCCGGCCAGCAGCGCCGCGGAGGCCAGGTTCACGCGGTGCTGCCAGCGTGCGTCGAAACGCGTGCGCAGCCGCCCCACCGCAGCGGCGAGCAGCAGCCACCACAGCGCCGAGCCGGCGAAGACGCCGGCAATCATCACCCATGGCGAGGCGACGGCAGTGCGGCCGGCAATGGCACCAAAGACGGCGATGAAGGACAGGATCGTCGTCGGGTTCGACAGCGTCAGCACGAAGGTCCCGGCAAACAGGCTGGGCAGCGCCGCGCGATGGCCGCTGGCGCGCGGCGCGGCCGGCGGCTGGCGGGCGATGCGCCAGGCCATCCACAGCAGCACCAGCGAGCCGACGAGCGCGAACGCCGCCTTGTGCTCGACCAGCCAGCGGATCAGCACCGTGATGCCGAAGGCCCCGATCGCACCGTACAGCGCGTCGGCCACGGCCGCGCCCATGCCGGTGGCAATGCCTGCTGCCGGACCGAACTGCAGCGTGCGCTGGATCGCCAGCACGCCGATCTGCCCCACCGGGGCGGCGATGGACAGGCCGATCAGCAGCGACTGGCCGAAGAGCACGAGCGCGGAATCCATGCCGCCATTTTCCTGAAAGCGTGTGCGGTTTCGCCAGCTACTTCTTCAAGCAAAGATTGACAATCTCTTGCTGGATTTCAGGAGAAAATGGCTCATGGCCGAATCACCCGTGCTCGACGACAAGGCCTGGCTGCTGCTGCACGCGCTGCAGCACGACGGCCGCGCTCCGCTGAAGCAGCTGGCCGAGGCGGCCGGCCTGTCGATTCCGGCCACGGCCGAGCGCCTGAGACGGCTGAAGGACCTGGGCGCCGTCAGCCACATCGCAGCCCAGGTCGAGGCGGGCGCGGCCGGCTATGGCGTGCGGGCGATGGTCGGCATCACGGTGGTCGGCCAGGCGGCGAAGAAGGCGCTGCTCGACACGCTGCGCCGCGCCGCCGAGGTGCTGGAGTGCCACCACGTGGCCGGAGAGGATTCGTACCTGATGAGCGTGGTCGCGACCGACCTGCAGGCGCTGGAGCGCTTCCTCGGCTCGATCAATGGCTACGGCGAGACGCGGACCTCGATCGTGTTCTCCACGCCGATCCCGCGTCGCGGGCTGGTGCGTCCGGGCAGCGTGCGCGCCGGGCAGGATTTGGGACAATCGCCGGCACCATGAGCCCGCCGGGCCGCCCCAAGGGCGAATACCGGAGGGCGCAGCCCGAAGGTACGCCAG
Source organism: Rubrivivax sp. (assembly GCA_044225625.1). Classification (GTDB taxonomy): domain Bacteria; phylum Pseudomonadota; class Gammaproteobacteria; order Burkholderiales; family Burkholderiaceae_C; genus Rubrivivax. The sequence goes on along the minus strand of JBGAII010000005.1, from coordinate 50,179 downwards.
TGAGCCCGACCGACATTCCCGCCTACATGGCCCACGTGGGCGTGGCCGCACGTGCTGCCGCCACCACGATGGCCGCCGCCTCGACCGCGGCCAAGAACGAGGCGCTGCGCCGACTGGCGGCACGGCTGCGGGCCGACGTGGAACCGCTGCAAAAGGCCAACGCCGAAGACCTGGCTGCCGCGCGCGCTGCCGGCCTGGCCGCGCCGCTGGTCGACCGGCTGAAGCTGACGCCGCAGATCATCGACACCGTGGCCGAAGGCTGCGAGCAGATCGCCGCGATGCCCGACCCGGTGGGCGAGATCAGCGGCGTCAAGCGCCGGCCCAGCGGCATCAGCGTGGGCCAGATGCGCGTGCCGCTGGGCGTGTTCGGCATGATCTACGAGAGCCGACCCAACGTCACCATCGAGGCCGCGTCGCTGGCCATCAAGAGCGGCAATGCCTGCATCCTGCGCGGCGGCTCCGAGGCGCTGCAGTCCAACCTGGCGCTGTGGCGGCTGGTTCAGGCCGCGCTGGTCGACGCCGGCCTGCCGGCCGATGCGGTGCAGCTGGTGCAGACCACCGACCGCGCGGCGGTGGGCCGGCTGATCGCCATGCCCGAGTACGTGGACGTCATCATCCCGCGCGGCGGCAAGAGCCTGATCGAACGCATCAGCGCCGAGGCCAGGGTGCCGGTGATCAAGCACCTGGACGGCAACTGCCATGTCTACGTCGACGCGCAGGTCGACCTGGAGCTGGCCATCACCGTCACCGACAACGCCAAGACACAGAAGTACAGCCCCTGCAACGCCGCCGAGTCACTGCTGGTGCACCGGGCGGTGGCGGCGGACTTCCTGCCGCGCATCGGCGCGATCTTCGCCGCCAAGGGCGTGCAGATGCGCTGCGACGCCGGTGCCAAGGCCTTGCTGACCACTGGGGACGTGATCGCCGCCACCGAGGCCGATTGGTCCGAGGAATACCTGGCGCCGATCATCAGCATCAAGCTGGTGGACAGCCTGGACGAGGCCATCGCGCATATCAACCGCTATGGCTCGCACCACACCGACGCGATCCTGACGACGAACCATCCGAACGCGATGCGCTTCCTGCGCGAAGTCGATCGGCCAGCGTGATGGTCAATGCCAGCACGCGCTTCGCCGACGGCTTCGAATACGGCCTGGGTGCCGAAATCGGCATCAGCACCGACAAGTTCCACGCCCGCGGGCCGGTGGGGCTGGAGGGCCTGACCTCGCTGAAGTGGGTGGTGCTGGGCCAGGGCGAGATCCGCCGCTGAGTCAGCCGCGCGCCAGGCCCTGCAGCGCCTGCGCCAGCAGCGTGCGCACGAAGGCTGCATCCACCGGCGCGTGGCCGAGCAGCAGGCGGAAGAACAGCGCGCCGTAGATCTGGTCGGCGGCGACATCGAGCGCGATGTCGGCGCGCAGCTCGCCTTCCAGCTGCGCCTGTTCGAGCCAGGCCAGGCCCTCGGCGCGGCGCGCCAGCACGAAGTGGTGGCGGAACGCCTTCGCCACCTCGGTGTCGGGGTCGGCGGCGGCAATCATCGCCGTGACGTGCCGGCCGCTGCGCGAGGCCAGCGTCTCGGCCACCGCCAGCAACTGCTGTTCCAGCATGCGCAGCACCGGGCGGCTGCGGCGCGGCGGCGCGGCGGCCTGCGGCGACGCCATCAGTGCCGCCATCGCCACCGCATGCCGGTTGGGCCACCACCGGTACACGGTCAGCTTGCCGACGCCGGCGCGCTGCGCCACCGCCTCCATCGTCAGCGCCGCCGGGCCGGCCTCGTCGAGCAAGGCGCGCGCGGCGCGCAGGATGGCGTCGCGGATCTGCAGGTCGCGCGGGCGGCCGCGGCGGCGCGGGCCGGGCGCCGCGTCATCGGGCTTGACGGCCTCGCTCATTTATAGAACACTACGTAACGTAAACATTAATGACAGTGTAGCCAAGGAGCGAAGCCATGCCCACCCGCACCCCGGCCCCGACCGACACCCCGCTGCTGACGCCGTACCTGACGGTGCGCGACGCGGCGCGGGCGATGGCCTTCTACACGCGCGTCTTCGGCGCGCGCGAGGACTTCCGCCTCAGCGAGCCCGGCGGCAAGATCGGCCATGCCGAGCTGCTGATCGGCGCTTCGCGCCTGATGCTGTCCGACGAGTACCCCGATTTCGGCGCGTTCTCGCCGCCGGCCGTCGGCGGCACGCCGGTCACGCTGCACCTGTACGTGGCCGATGTCGACGCCACCGTGGCGCTGGCCGAGGCCGAGGGCGCGACCGTGCTGCGCGCGCCGAAGGACGAGTTCTACGGCGACCGCAGCGCGCAGATCGCCGACCCCTTCGGCCACCGCTGGATGATCGCGACGCGCGGCGCGCCGGTGTCGCCCGAGGAGATGCAGCGCCGCTGGTCGGCGATGCTGTCGGGCGGATGAGGGGCTGAAGGCAGGCATCGGCGGTTATCATGCTGCACCGCACAAAATCCAAGCCTTCGATGCCCGCCACCCCCACCAAGCCCCTGCTGATCGACCTGGCCTTGCAAGGCGGCGGCGCGCACGGCGCCTTCACCTGGGGCGTGATCGACCGGCTGATCGAAGAGCCCTGGCTGAAGATCGACGGCATCTCCGGCACCTCGGCCGGCGCGATGAACGCGGCCGTCATGGCCAGCGGCTGGGAGCACGGCGGCGTCGACGGTGCCAAGGCCGCGCTGGAGGCCTTCTGGAAGGCGACCTCCGACGCCGCGCGCTTCAGCCCGATGCAGCGCGGTCCGTGGGACATCCTGTCGGGCAAGTGGACGCTGGAGAACTCGCCGCTGTACATGGCCAGCGAGCTGATGACGCGCATGTTCTCGCCCTACGACCTGAACCCGCTGAACGCGCACCCGCTGCGCGGCATCCTGGCCGAGACGGTGGACTTCGAGTGCCTGGCCGCAGCGCCGATGAAGCTGTTCATCACCGCCACCAACGTGCGCACCGGCGCCGGCCGCATCTTCCGCAACGCCGAGATCACGCCCGACGTGCTGCTGGCCTCGGCCTGCCTGCCGACGATGTTCCAGGCGGTGGAGATCGACGGCGAGCACTATTGGGACGGCGGCTACATCGGCAACCCGACCATCACGCCACTGGTGCGCGAGTGCAGCTCGAACGACACGATCCTGGTGCAGATCAACCCGATCGTGCGCGACGAGCTGCCGAAGACGGCGCGCGAGATCATGAACCGGCTCAACGAGGTGGCCTTCAACTCGCCGCTGATCAAGGAGCTGCGCATGATCGCGCTGCTGAACAAGGTGGCCGACGTGGGCCATGGCGAAGGTGCGCAATGGGCGCGCATGCGCATCCACCGCATCGCCTCGGACCGGGTGACCGAGGTCGATTCGACCTCGAAGCTGATCACCGAATGGCGCTTCCTGCAGGGCCTGCGTGACGAGGGCCGGCGCGTCGCCGGGCTGTTCCTCGAAGAACACGGGTCGAACCTGGGCAAGCGCTCGACACTCGACCTGGACGCCATGTTGGCGGCCTGCTGAGGGGACTTCGCCATGGGCCTGCTCGGCATTCTCCTTGGCCTGGGCCTGCTGGTGGGGCTGGCCTTCCGCGGCTGGAGCGTGCTCGGCCTGGCGCCGCTGGCGGCGCTGGTGGCGGCAGCCTTCTCCGGCGAGCCGCTGCTGGCGCACTGGACGCAGACCTTCATGGGCTCGGCGGCCGGTTTCGTGGCGCAGTTCTTCCCGCTGTTCCTGCTGGGCGCGCTGTTCGGCAAGCTGATGGACGACAGCGGCTCGGTCAGCGCCATCGCCAACTTCATGACCGACAAGCTCGGCCCCAGCCGTTCGGTGTTGGCGGTGGTGCTGGCCGGCGCGCTGGTCACCTATGGCGGCGTCAGCCTGTTCGTGGCGATGTTCGTCATCGCGCCGATGGGCCAGGCGCTGTTCCGCGCCGCCGACATCCCCAACCGGCTGCTGCCGGCCGCCGTGGCGCTGGGCACCACCACCTTCACGATGACGGCGATGCCGGGCACGCCGGCGATCCAGAACGCGATCCCGATGCCCTTCTTCGGCACCACGGCCTTCGCCGCGCCGGGGCTGGGGATCATCGCCTCGGCGGTGATGCTGGGCTTCGGGTTGTGGTGGCTGGCGCGCGCCGAAAGGCCGCGCGCCGCGCCGGCGAAGGCTTCGGCGGGCCGTCGCCGTCGGCCGCGGCCGACGCCGGCGCACGACCCGGTGGTCCGTGAGCGCGCCACCGCCGCGCAGAGTTTCGACCCGGCCGAGGCCGAGCACGGCCAGCGCAGCACCGAGCTGCCGTCGATCAGCGTGGCCATGCTGCCGCTGGCGGTGGTGATGCTCGTCAACCTGAGCATGTCGATGCTGATCCTGCCGAACGTCGACACCAGCTTCCTGGCCGATCCCGAATGGGGCGAGACCTCGATCGCCGCGGTCGGCGGCGTCTGGTCGGTGATCGTTGCGCTGGCTGCGGCCATCGTCGTGCTCTATGTGTTCAACCGCAGCCGGCTGAAGACGCTGCGCGAGACGGTGGATGCCGGCCTCAACGCCTCGGCGCTGCCGGTCATCAGCGTCGCCAGCCTGGTGGGCTTCGGCGCGGTGGTCGCGGCGCTGCCGGCCTTTCAGGTGGTCAGCGACTGGGTGCTGGGCTTGGAAGGCGGGCCGCTGGTCGGCCTGGCGCTGTCGACCAACGTGCTGTCGGCCTTGACCGGCTCGGCCTCCGGCGGCCTGACCATCGCGCTCGGCGCTTTGGGCGACACCTACATGCAGCTGGCGGCGCAGTACGGCATCGACCCGGCGCTGATGCACCGCGTGGCGGCCATCGGCGCCGGCTCGCTGGACAGCCTGCCGCACAACGGTGCGGTGGTCACGCTGCTGGCGGTGTGCGGCGCCACGCACAAGGAAAGCTACTTCGACATCGTCATGGTCGGCATCGTCAGCGCCCTGCTCGCGCTGGTGACGGTGATCGTGCTCGGCATGGTGTTCGGCTCGTTCTAGCGCCGGCGTCACTACGGCGTCTATAGTGCGCCGCATCATGGCCATGCCCGACCCGAACCGGTGAGCTCGCAGCAGCTGCTGCTGATCGGCGGCGTGGCGCTGCTGGTGTTCTGGATGCTCGGCGCCTACAACCGCCTGGTGGCGCTGCGCAACGGCATCATCGCCGCCTGGTCGCAGGTGGACGAGCCGCTGCAGCGCCGCGCGGCGGCCATCACCGGCCTGCTCGCCGGCCTGCGTGCGCATCTGCCGGACGAGGGCAGTGCGCTGGACGCCGTGCAGGCCGCGCAGCAGCAGTTGCGCGGCGCGGCCGACGCGCTGCGCGCCCGGCCTGCGCAGGCGCCGCGTGCGGCGGCCTTGGCCGGCGCCGAAGCGGCGCTGGCCGGCACGCTGGCGCGGCTGCTGGCGCTGCTGGAGCAGCGTCCCGACCTGGGTGCGGCCGACGACATCGGCCCGCATGCCGTGGCGCTGCGCGACGCGACGCAGCGCCTCGCCTTCGCCCGGCAATTGTTCAACGATGCGGTCATGACCTACAACACCGCGGCACGGCAGTTCCCGACCCGTCTGCTGTCGGTGCTGTTCGGCTTTGCCGTTGCCGGCACGCTCTGAGAGAGTGCCTAGGCGCTGCTCGGCGCTAATGGGCGCTTAAGGCATGCGGGCGCAGACTGCGCCGCCATGCGCAAGGCCCGCAATCCTCTGCTGCTCGCGGCCGTCGTCAGTCTGTGGCTGGCCTTCGTCGCGAACTGGCCGCTGTGGCGAGCGATGGCGGCGCTGCCGGATCTGCAGTCCTGGCGAGGGCGGCTGTTCATCGGTGGCTTCGCACTGATGCTGGCCTGCGCCAACCTGGCACTGCTGTCGCTCGGCGCCTGGCGTCGCAGCCTCAAGCCGCTGGCCACGCTGCTGCTGGTGGTGGCCGCGGCCGGCGCCTACTTCATCGGCAGCTACGGCATCGTCATCGACCCGACGATGATGATCAACGTGCTGCAGACCAACCCGCGCGAGGCCGGCGACCTGCTCGGACCGAAGTTGCTGCTGGCCCTGCTGCTGCTGGCCGGTCCGCCGCTGTGGCTGCTGTGGTGCACCCCGCTGCGCGCCGTGCCGGTGGGCACGCAGGCCCTGTACAACGCGGCGGCGCTGGTGCTGTCCGTCTGCCTGGCGCTCGCATTGCTGACGCTGAACCTGGCGGCCTTCTCCGCGACGATGCGCAACCACAAGTCGCTGCGCTACATGGTCGGCCCGGCCAACACCTTCTATGCGCTCGGCCGCGTCGCCTTCGGCAGCGCGCGCCACCACGCGGTTCCGCCCGAGCCCATCGGCCTGGACGTGCGGAGCCTGCCGCGTCCGGACGGCGCCAAGCCGCCACTGATGCTGCTGGTGGTCGGCGAGACGGCGCGCGCCGACCACTTCTCGCTGAACGGATATGCCCGCCCCACCAACCCCGAAACCGCGGCGCGCGGTGTGCTCAGCTTCACGCAGGTCAGCTCCTGTGGCACGAGCACGGCCGCCTCGCTGCCCTGCATGTTCTCGCCACTGAGCCGCGAGGCCTATGTCACCCTCGAGCGCCCGCAGCAGAACCTGCTCGACGTGCTGCAGCACGCCGGGCTGGCGGTGCTGTGGCTGGACAACCAGGCCGGCTGCAAGGGCGTGTGTGATCGTGTGCCGCAGATCCAGGTCGAGGCGCCGGGGCTGTGCCGCGACGGCGAATGCCTCGACGAAGCGCTGCTGGCCGGACTGGACCAGCGGCTCGCCGCGCTGCCCGCCGAGCGGCGCGCACGCGGCGTGGTGCTGGTGCTGCACCAGATGGGCAGCCACGGTCCGGCCTACCACCGGCGCTCGCCGGACGATCGCAAGCCCTTCCTCCCGGAGTGCAGCACCCATGCGTTGCAGGACTGCCCGCGCGGCGCGCTGATCAACGCCTACGACAACTCGATCGCCTACACCGACCACGTGCTGGCACAGGCCATCGACTGGCTGGCCACGCAGCGGGGCAGCTATGCGCCGCTGCTGCTGTATCTGTCCGACCACGGCGAGTCGTTGGGCGAGCGCAACCTCTATCTGCATGGCATGCCTTACGGGATGGCGCCGCGCGTGCAGACCCACATCCCCTGGCTGATCTGGCTGCCTGCGGTGCCGGACGGGCCCTTGGCCGCGTTGAGCGCCTGCCTTCGCCAGCAGCGCGACCGGCCCCTCAGCCACGGCAACCTGTTCCACACCGTGATGGGCCTGCTGCGGCTGACGGCCGACGTCTACCAACCGGCGCTCGACCTCAGCGCGCCCTGCCGCAACGCCTGACACCGGCGGACAGCGGCGCCAACGGATGCGGCACACTGTGTCGCATGAGCCCGCCCACCGCACCCGCCGACGCCGCCGTACTGCAGGCCTCCGCCAACGCGCCGCCGGTGCCCGCCGCCACGGCGCGCCGCGTCGCGCTGCTGCTGAATCTGGCGCATGCCATCGACCACATGTTCCTGCTGATCTTTGCCACTGCGGTCGGCACGATCGCAGCGGAGTTCGGCTTCTCCCGCTGGGAGGACCTAATGCCCTACGGCGTCGGCGCGTTCGTGCTCTTCGGGCTGGGTTCGCTGCCCTCGGGCCGTCTCGGCGACCTGTGGGGCCGGCGACGCATGATGCTGCTGTTCTTCTTCGGCATCGGCGGCTCGGCGCTGGTGGCCGCGGCCACGCGCAACGCCTGGCAACTGGCCGCGGCGCTGACGCTGCTGGGCGCCTTTGCCTCCATCTACCACCCGGTGGGCATTCCGATGCTGCTGCAGCGGGCGAAGAACCCCGGCGCGGTGATCGGCATCAACGGCTTGGCCGGAAACCTCGGCATCGCCATTGCGGCGCTGAGCACCGGCTTCATGGTGCAGTGGCTCGGCTGGCGCGCGGCCTTCGCGATCCCGGGGCTGGTGGCCATCGCCTGCGGCCTGTTGTTCGCCCGGCTGTGCCCGCGCGAGACCGAGGTCCCGGCCCAGCGCACGACCAAGGCTCGCGTGACCCTGGAGCCGGCGGCGATGGCGCGTGTCTTCGCGGTGATGACGGCCGCCGCGGTGACCGGCGGCATGCTGTTCAATTTCACGACCAACGGCAACGCGCAGCTGCTGCACGAGCGCTTCCGCGGCATCGTCGAAGACCCGGCGCTGCTCGGCGCGATGCTGGCCGGCGTCTACGCCATCGCGTCGCTGGCGCAGGTGGTGGTCGGCCGGCTGCTCGACCGGGTGGCGCTGAAGCCGCTGTACCTGGGCATCGTCGCGCTGCAGATCCCGCTGCTGGTGCTGGCCGCGGTGGCCGAAGGCTGGTGGATGCTGGCGCTGCTGCTGGCGGTGATGGTGGTGATCTTCGGCTCGATCCCGTTCACCGACGCGATGATCGTGCGCTACGTCGACGACCGCATCCGCTCCCGGGTGGCCGGCGCGCGGCTGACGCTGTCCATCGGCATCAGCTCGCTGGCCGTGTGGCTGCTCGGGCCGCTGGTCAAGGCCTCGAGCTTCAGCGCGCTGTTCTTCGGCATGGCCGCGGTCGCGGCCTGCACGCTGGCGGTCGTGGCATTGCTGCCGGCGGAGCGCCAAGCCATGTGAGGCACAGCGCCGGCTAGGCGGGGCCGACGATCGACGCGGTGGCCACCAGTTCGTCGAGCAGCGCCAGCGCCACGGCGCCCGACATCGCATAGGGATCGAGCCGGGCGGTGGCCGAATACTTCAGCAGCAGCGCCGGGTTCAGCCGCGAGACGTTGACCTGGCCCATCGACCAGCCGGCGAAATGCCGCTCGCCGATCTGCTGGTAGCCCAGCAACTCCACGTCCGTGTGCCGCGGGTCGGCGACGATGCGGCCGTACAGCCGGTTGACCGCGGTGCGGCCGCCTTCCAGCACCTGCAGGAACATGTCGTCCGAGCAGCACAGCACGCCGGTGATGCCCTGGGCCGGATTGTTGGCCTTGGCCTGGCGCAGGATCGAAGCCAGTTCATCCGGCTTCACGGGGGCCGCAGCGCGGCTGGCATAGAGCAGTCTGACGAGGGTCATGCTTCGGTGTCCGGCGGTTCAAACGGTCTTGCGCGGCAGCAGCGACAGGAACTCGCGGCGCAGGTTCGCGTCCTTCAGGAACGCACCGCGCATCACGCTGTTGACCATCGCCGAATCGGTGTCCTTGACGCCACGCCAGTGCATGCAGAAGTGGTCGGCTTCCATGACGATGGCCAGGCCATCCGGGCGCACGCGGTCCATCAGTTCGTCGGCGAGCATCGTCACCGCCTCCTCCTGGATCTGCGGGCGGCTCATCACCCAGTCGCAGATGCGGGCGTACTTGCTCAGGCCGATCAGGTTGCTGTGCTCGTTGGGCAGGATGCCGATCCAGACCTTGCCGAAGATCGGGCAGAAATGGTGGCTGCAGGCGCTGCGCACGGTGATCGGTCCGACGATCATCAGCTCGTTCAGCCGCTCGGCATTGGGGAACTCGGTCACCGAGGGCATCGGCACGTAACGGCCGCGGAACACCTCCTCGACGAACATCTTCGCCACGCGCTTGGCCGTCTCCTGGGTGTTGTGGTCGTTGTCGGTGTCGATGACCAGCGCGCGCAGCACCTCGCCCATCTTCTGCTGCACCTCCGCCTTCAGCTCGTCCAGCTCGCCGTCCTGCACGAAGGCCGCAATGTTGTCGTTGGCATGGTGACGGCAGTTTGCGGCCACGAGCCGGTAGCGGATGCGCTCCGAGGCCGGCAGCCGCGCCAGTTCGTCGTCGCTGCGCCCGGGTCGGGCCGCAGCGGCGACCGAGCTGAGTTGGGTGGTGGTCATGGGGCGTCGCTGAACGTGGGGCAGGCATTGTGCGCGTTGCCCGCCCGACGCACGAAGGCAGCCTGACCTTAGCCCCTAGACTGAGCCGATGAACCCGACCCCGCCCGCGCCGCCGCTGTCGCGTCTGCTGCAGCACAGCGCCGATGCCGTCCACGCCGTGCGCGGCGGCCGCTCGCTGACCGACGCCCTGGCCGATATGGAAATGTCAGTACGTCCCGGTGTGCAGGCGCTCACATTTCATGCATTGCGCCAGCTCGGCCTGTGCCAGCAGCTGCTGCGCGAGCTGGCGCCCAAGGCGCCGGCGGCCGAGGTCCAGTCGCTGCTGTACGTCGCACTGGCCCAGCTGCTGCCGGCCGACGCGCCGGCCTATGCACCCCACACGCTGGTCGACCAGACGGTGGCTGCGGCGCGTCGCCGGCGGGCGGCGGCCGCGCCCTTCGTCAATGCGGTGCTGAGGCGCTTCCTGCGTGAACGTGACGACCGGGTGGCCAGCGCGCAGCGCGTGCCGGCGGCGCGCTGGAACCACCCCGACTGGTGGATCGACCGGTTGCGCCAGGACTGGCCGGCGCAGTGGCAGGAACTGCTGAGCGCGGCCAATCGGCACCCGCCGATGACATTGCGCGTCAACCGCCGTCGCATGAGCGGCGCCGACTACCTGCAGCACCTGACGGCGCAGGGCATCGCGGCCCGGCTGCTGGACGATCCCGCCTTCGGCGGCCAGGCCGTGGTGCTGCAGCGCCCCTGTCCGGTGCAGGCGCTGCCGGGCTTTGCCGACGGCGACGTGTCGGTGCAGGACGCGTCGGCGCAGCGCGCGGCACTGCTGCTGGCGCAGGACGGCCCGCGCGGGGTGCTGCCGCCGGGTGCCCGCGTGCTCGATGCCTGCGCCGCACCGGGCGGCAAGACCGCGCACCTGCTCGAACTGGCCGATCTGGACCTGCTGGCGCTGGACAGCGACGCCAGCCGGCTGGCGCGTGTCGACGGTACGTTGCGCCGGCTGGGCCTGCGGGCCGAACTGAAGGCCGCCGACGCCGCCGACCCCGCCCGCTGGTGGGATGGCCGGCCCTTCGACGCGATCCTGCTCGACGCGCCCTGCAGCGCCTCGGGCATCGTGCGCCGCCATCCGGACATCCGCTGGCTGCGCCGTCCGGCCGACCTGCCGGCGCTGGCGGGGCAGCAGGCCCGGCTGCTGGACGCGCTGTGGCCGCTGCTCAAGCCCGGCGGGCGGCTGCTGTACGCCACCTGTTCCGTCTTCAAATGTGAGGGGCAGGCGCAGATCGACGCGTTTTTGCAACGTCATGGTGCCGATGCGCCGACCCTGCACCCGGGCTCTCCCGGCCACCTGCTGACCGTGCCCGACAATCCGGGCAGCGCCGCCGGCAGCGCCGTGACGCACGACGGCTTCTACCTGGCTCTGCTGCTGCGCACAAACTGACCGACGACAAGCCCGCCAGCCCGTGATGCGCCCGATGATGGTCCGCCGTACCGTGTTGCAGGGCCTGGTGCTCACGCTGCTGCTGTGGGCTCTGGGCACTGCATCGGTGCGTGCGCAGGGCATCGAGCTGGCACTGCTGGAGACACACCGGCAGGACGGCGAGCTGCTGCTGGACTTCGACGCCCGCGTGACGCTGCCCCGCGGCGTGGAAGACGCGCTGCAGCGCGGGGTGCCGGTGTACTTCGTCGCCGAGGCCACGCTGTTCAGGGCGCGCTGGTACTGGCGCGACGAGCGCCTGGCGCGCGTACAGCGCAGCTGGCGCGTGGCCTACCAGCCCCTCACTTCCACCTGGCGCGTGGGCTTCGGCGGCTTCAACCAGAGCTTCCAGACGCTGGGCGAGGCGCTGACCGCGGCCTCGCGCAGCACGCGCTGGAAGGTGGCGGAACTGTCGCAGCTGGACCCCGACGCCCGCGAGTACCTGGAGTTCAGCTACCGGCTGGACAGCAGCCAGCTGCCCAGCCCGATGCAGCTGGGCCTGGGCAGCCAGGCCGAATGGGTGCTGGGCGTCGAACGCACGCTGCGCCTCGACTGAGCAGGCCCGGCGCGTGAACCGCAACGCACGCTGGGTCTGGGGTGTGGCCACCGTGGCGGTGGTCGGCGCCGCGCTGGTGCTGGCTTTCGTGCTGTCGCTCACCGGTCAGGCCGAAGGCTTCTACGAGCGCAACTTCGTCTGGCTGTTCTGGCTGAACGTGGCCATCGCCGGCCTGCTGTTCGTGGTCGTGGCGGTGGCGCTGGTGCGGCTGGCGCAGCGCCAGCGCCGCGGCAAGTTCGGTACGCGGCTGCTGGCCAAGCTGGCCGGCATCTTCGCGCTGGTGGGCCTGGTGCCCGGGCTGGTGATCTACACCGTGTCCTACCAGTTCGTGTCGCGCAGCATCGAGATCTGGTTCGACGTCAACGTGGCCACCGCGCTCGACGCCGGCTTGTCGCTGGGCAAGGGCACGCTGCAGGCGATGGTCGACGAGCTCGGCTCCAAGACGCGCCAGGCGGCCGAGCGGTTGGGCGAGGAGCGCCAGCCGATCACCCCGCTGACGCTGGAGCGGCTGCGCGAGCAGCTCGACGTGCGCGATCTGGCGCTGCTCGGTGCCGGCGGGCAGATCCTGTTCAGCGCTGGCGGCAGCGCCGCCGCGATCGCGCCGGACCGTCCCGGCGCCGACGCGCTGCGCCAGGCGCGCGAGCTGTCGGTCTTCAGCCAGATCGAAGGCCTGGACGAAGAGACCGGCGCCGCGCGCACCAACGCCCGCGTCCGCGCGCTGGCGCTGGTGCGCGACAGCCAGATCGCGTTGCGCAGTGGTGAAGACCGCTTCCTGCTGGCGGTGCAGCCGGTGCCCAAGGCGCTGGCCGCCGACGCGTTGGCCATCCAGACCGCCTACAGCGAGTACCAGCAGCGCGCGCTGGCACGCAACGCGCTGCGCCGCATGTACCTGGGCACGCTGACGCTGGCGCTGGTGCTGGCGGTGTTCGGCGCGGTGCTGCTGGCGGCGCTGCTGGGCAACCAGCTGGTGCGGCCGCTGATTCTGCTGGCCGATGGTGTGCGCCAGGTGGCCGCCGGCGACCTGAGCAACAAGCCGGTGTTCGCCTCGCGCGACGAGCTCGGCGGCCTGACCCGGTCCTTCGCCGACATGACCGCGCAGCTGGCCGACGCACGCGAGTGCAGCGCGGCGTCACCCAGCTGGAGAGCGCGCGCACCCGGCTGCAGACCATCCTGGACAACCTGAGCGCCGGCGTGGTGGTGTTCGACCGCGAGGGCCGCATCGATACCGTCAACCCCGGTGCCACGCGCATCCTGCGGCTGCCGCTGTCGGTGTACCGCGGGCGCCGGCTCGACGAGGTGCCGGAGATCGAGGACTTCGCGCGCGGCGTCTGGCAGCGCTTCGAGCTGCATGCCAGCACCCCCGAGGCCGGCGAGCGCGACCACTGGCAGGAGTCGTTCGAACTGCAGCGCGGGCGCGACACGCAGACGCTGCTGGTGCGCGGCGCCACGCTGCCCGACGTGGAAGCGGCCGATGCGCCGCCAGATGCCGGCGGCGCATCGGCGGACGACGGTGCCGCGACGCCCGGCGGCGTGCGGCTGATGGTCTTCGACGACATCACGGAAGTCGTCTCGGCGCAGCGCTCGGCCGCCTGGAGCGAGGTGGCGCGGCGCCTGGCGCACGAGATCAAGAACCCGCTGACGCCGATCCAGCTGTCCGCCGAGCGGCTGCAGCACAAGCTGGAGCCGAAGCTGGCCGAGGCCGACGCGGCGCTGCTGGTGCGTTCGGTGGCCACCATCGTCAACCAGGTGCAGGCGATGAAGCAGCTGGTCAACGAGTTCCGCGACTACGCCCGCCTGCCCGCCGCGCAGTTGCACCCGCTGGACCTGAACGCGCTGGTGTCCGAAGTGCTGGCGCTGTACGGCGAGCAGCAGGAGCGCGGTCGCCTGCAGGCCAGGCTGGCGGAAGGGCTGCCGCAGATCCTGGGCGACGCCACCCAGTTGCGCCAGGTGGTGCACAACCTGGTGCAGAACGCGCTGGACGCCGTGGCCGACCAGGCCGACGGCCTGGTGCGCATCAGCACCACCGCCGCCCGCGGCGAAGGCGGTACGCTGCGTGCCGTGCGGCTGAGCGTCATCGACAATGGCCCCGGCTTCGCCGACAACGTGCTGCACCGCGCCTTCGAACCCTATGTCACCACCAAGAGCAAGGGCACCGGCCTGGGCCTGGCGGTGGTGAAAAAGATCGCCGACGAACACCGCGCCACCGTGCGCATTGCCAACCTGCAGGACGCCGAACCCGCCACCGGCGCGACGGGCGGGCGCGGTGCGCGTGTATCGTTATCATTTTCTTCCTTCGTGTCCGGCCCGGGCCCCGCGGAGGCCAACGGCGAATCGATGACGCGGGCGCGCTAAAAGAAGCACATGGCAATCATTCTTGTGGTGGACGACGAACTGGGCATCCGAGCCCTGCTGTCCGAGATCCTGACCGACGAGGGCCATACCGTGGAGCTGGCCGAGAACGCCGCGCAGGCGCGCGCCGTGCGCGAGCGCATGCGGCCCGACCTGGTGCTGCTGGACATCTGGATGCCCGACGTCGACGGCATCAGCCTGCTCAAGGAATGGGGCACGACCAGCCAGTTGACGATGCCCGTGATCATGATGAGCGGGCACGGCACCATCGACACCGCGGTGGAGGCCACCAAGCACGGCGCGATGGCCTTTCTGGAAAAGCCGATCACGCTGCAGAAGCTGCTGCGCGCCGTGGAACAGGCGCTGGCCAAGCCGGCGCAACGCATTGCCGCCGCCGTGGCAGGCGCGCGCCACGACCTGCATGCACTGGGCGACGGCACGCCGGGGGCGGCCCGATCGGCCTGATCGAGATGCAGGCGGACCTGGGCCCGCAACCCGAGCAGAGCTTCAACCTGGACCGCCCGCTGCGCGAAGCGCGCGACGCCTTCGAGAAGAGCTACTTCGAGTTCCACCTGGCGCGCGAGAACGGGTCGATGACGCGCGTGGCCGACAAGACCGGGCTGGAGCGCACGCACCTGTACCGTGCGCAAGGGCAAGAGCTGGGCGTGGACCTGACGCGCAACAAGCGCGGCGGCGCACAGTAAGCGCGCGGCAGACGCGGCGGGCGGGCGCCCGCGCTGGCTATAATGGCCGGCTCTCGGCCTGGTAGCTCAGTTGGTAGAGCAGCGGATTGAAAATCCGCGTGTCGGTGGTTCGATTCCGCCCCAGGCCACCAAGACGCCAAGCCCTTGATTCTCGAAAAAGGATCGAGGGCTTTTTCACGTCAGGAGCTGTGCTCGCCGCTTGGAATTGGTACACCAACCAGGTACACCGCGAGCCTTCGCAATCACGCTCCAGGCAGGCCAGCCAAGGCCCGCCGGTGGTCCGTGCGGCGTTCAGCCACGCCTTCGGCGTGCATCGTGGGCGATGGCATCTTGCGGATGAGCTCACGGAGCCAGACAAACAGCGTCTGGCGGTGCGTGCGCTCATGCCAGACCATGGCGGTGTCCAGATCGGGGACAGGCAGGGGCAGGTGCCAGATGTCCAGTGGCAGCGACGCGGCGAAACGCTGGCAGATCCAGGACGGCAACACGGCGAGGTGCTCGGATCCCGCGACGATGTGCGGCATCAGCAACACCGATGAAACGCGGACCGACCGGATGCGCTGCTGCCCCACGGCGCTCAGGCACTGCGAAAGAGTTTGCTCCAGGGTCGAGCGCGGCGAGAACGGTGACCCCAGGACGACGTGCGGTCGGCGCGTGAACTCCTCCATCGTCATGGCCCGGCAACTGCCCTGGGCCGAGATGCAGGACAGCGCTTGAGAGTAGAGCGTGACTCGGCGCAGGTCGGGGTGCACCTCCGGGAAATAGCCGATCGCGATGTCGCATTCACCTTCGCTCAGCCATTCCTTGAGGTGGTCGGGGTCGGGGGCCCGGACGTTGAGCACCAGCTCAGGCGCGGTCACGGCAATTTCCTTGGCCAGACGCGGCAGGTAGTCGAGGCCCAGAAAATCGGCTGCCGCGAGCGTGATGGTGGCCTGCGTCTTTGACAGGTCCAACTCGCCTTCGTTGGCGAAGATCTCGTCCATCAGCTCCAGCCCGTGGCGCACCTTGAGCGCGAGAGTCTGCGCGCGCTCGGTGAGAACGAACTCATGGCCCGAGCGCACGAGCAGGGGGTCGCCAGTGAGCTCGCGCAATCGCGCAAGCGCGCTACTCATGCCGGGCTGGCTCATCTCCATCCGCTCGGCGGCACGCGTGACCGAACGCGTCGACAACAGGGCGTCGAGGCAGACGAGCAGGTTGATGTTGCTGCGTTTCAATCCGTTGATACCCTCATATGCGGGAGCTTATGGCCGCATAGCGCGGGGCTTGTAGGAGAACACCGGACTCACTGTTGGAATGCTAAGTGTTTCAACCGGATGAGGCCATTCCATGTCCATCACCATCGTCAAACCCAGTCGCGAAGACATGTTGGCATGTGTCGCGCGCTTCGGGGATCTGCAGCGCTGCGACACCGGCCTGCCCGACATGCAGTTGCCCGAATGCCGCCGGGCCTTTTACAACGTTCTGGGCTTCGATCAGCCCAAGGCCGAGGGCTCGTACTCGCCCTTTGGTGATCGGGCCAAGGCCAAGGTGTCGCACCTGAAGGCAGGATTTGGCGTGTCGTTCATCGCCGCCGCGCCTGGCAAGGGCGTGCTCATGCACACCCACGACACGGTCGAGACGTTCATGGTGATGCGGGGTTCGTGGAAGCTCGAGTGGGAGGGCGACGCGGGCGACGATCACGTGATCCTCAATCCACTCGATTTCGTTGCGTTTCCTGTGGGCGTGCAGAGGCGTTTCGAGTGCCTGGATCCCGGGGCCGGCGCACAGGAAGGCCTGCTGCTCGGCGTGATCGGCGGCAGCGCGCCTGCGGCCGTGATCTCGCCGGCGGGTGTTGAGCGATTGATCGAAGCGGGCATCTTCAAGCGCAACGACGCGACGGTCTGAGGACGTGGAACGCAGCCGCTGAAATCCTCAACAGGACAGGAGACAAGGCATGAAGCATTTTTGGAAGGCCTGCTTGGCCATTGGCATGGCCGGACTGGCGGTGACTTCCGCGCAGGCGCAAGCGGCCTATCCCTCGCGCGTGGTGCGCATCATCGTTCCCGCCCCGGCGGGCACCGGCCCCGACGTCATGGCGCGGCTCTACGCGGAGCACCTGGGCCGGTCGCTGGGGCAGTCCTTCGTCGTCGAGGATCGGCCAGGCGCGTCGGGCAACCTGGGCGCTGATGCCGTTGCGCACGCGCCGGCCGATGGTTACACGCTGCTCTATGCGTACAACCAGATCCCGACCATGAACCCGCACCTGTTTTCCAAGCTGAGCTATGACCCGGTGAAGGACCTCGTGCCCATCTCGCAGACCCTGAGCACGGCCTACGTGCTGCTGGGCAACAACGACCTGCCGGCCAAGGATCTGGCGGGCATCATCGACTACGCGCGCAAGAACCCGGGCAAGCTGGCCTATGCCAGCTACGGGCCCGGGACGGCCTCGCATCTGGTCATGGAACTTATCCAGGACAGTGAGAAGGTCCAGTTCCTGCACGTGCCGTACAAGCAGGGCCAGGTCACCGACGTGATCGGCGGGCAGGTGGCGATGGTGATCGAGCCTTTCCCCTCGGCGATTCCGATGGTCAAGTCCGGAAAGGTCCGCGCCCTCGCGGTGACCACCGACAAGCGCATCAAAGAGCTTCCGGATGCACCCACCATGAGCGAGGCCATCAAGGGGCTGACGCTGTATGGCTGGCAAGGCGTCTGGGCGCCCGCCGGGACGCCGCCCGACATCCTGGCCAAGCTGCAATCGGAATTCGCACGCATCACCAAGTTGCCTGACATGCAGAAGCGGATCGCCGACTTTGCGTCGGTACCCATCGGCTCTACCGGGCCGGAGATGGCCAGCGCCATCCAACGGGAGTCCCAGCAATGGGGTGCGGTCATCCGGGACAAGCGAATCACCTTGGACTGAAGATGCGGGCCTTGCGGCGGGCCAAGCGCGAGTCGTCGGGAAGTTGCATGCAGATCGAGGATCTGTCGCTGCTGGGGTTGGCGGTTCTTCCGCGCGGTGCCCGAGGCGCTGATCGAGGGATCCCGTTCGCGTGGACTCCTCTTCCGCCGCGCGGCGAAGGAATTGTCTATGTCGCGGCTGGTCGCTTCATCGCCGGGCCGTGAAGCACCGGCGCCACTTGCCGAACCTGGAGCTTGAACATGCCTTATCCATCGTCGAGGGACGAAATCCGGAGCGGTCGATCGCTGATCGGCATGTTCTCCATCCTGGGAAGCTCCGAGGTCGTGGAGATGGTGGGGCTCGCGGGCTTCGACTTCGTCATCATCGACCTGGAACATGGGCCCTATGGACTGCACGCCGCGGCATCGTTGATCCTGGCAGCTCGCGCACGCGCGCTGACGCCATGGGTGCGTGTTCGCTCCAACGACCCTTCGCTGGTGGGCGCGGCGCTGGATGCGGGCGCCGCCGGTGTGCTGGTGCCGCAGGTGGGGTCGGTGGACGCGGCGCGGAGCCTGGTGGCCGCCGCGCGTTTCGCGCCCGAGGGGCGTCGGGGCTTGAATCCCTGGGTTCGTGCGGCGGACTTCAGCGCGGGCGCGGATTGGTTGCACGAGGCCAATGCGTCCGTGGCCGTGATGGCGATGGTCGAGGGCGAGGAGGGCCTGGCGAACCTCGGCGGCATCCTCGAGGTGGAAGGCCTGGATGCCATCTTCCTCGGCCCGGTCGACCTGGCGCAGTCGATGGGCCTGGGCTTGCAGTCGGAGCATCCACGCGTGGTGGACAGCATCGTCGCGGTGGTACAGCAGGCGGCGCGCGTCGGCAAGGCCGTGGCTGTCTTCGCCCCGCACGCGGCGGCAGCGCGGCGATGGATCGAGCGCGGCGTCCGGCTGGTCGCGGTTTCCGAGGACACGGCGGTCATGGCTGCGGCGCTCCGCGGCCTGCGGGCGGACATCGGCTCGGCACTGCCGCCGGTGGGCAGTTGAGCGCCCCGGGGTGTCGACGCATCACGGTGGAGGTGGACATGTTGGGTTGGCGTGGGGACGCTCAAGTCGTGGGCGGTGTTCGTTGCCGGCACTTCGCTCCGACGTCCCAGGCCGATGGCGGCGCGACGGCTGCCGTGTTCGAGCCGCTGTCGCCCGCGCGCGTCGACGTGCTGGCCTTCATCCAGCATGGTGGCAGCTCCTGCAAGGACGGACCGGACGTCTGGGATGTGGCGCACGCGCTCGTTGGCGCGAAAGGCATTCGCCTCGTCTCGCTCGATGGACCGGTGCATGGCGCGCGCCGACCGGCTGGCGACACATCGCCGCCCCTCGAGGTGCGCCAAGGCTTCTTCGACATCTGGGAACATTCGCCTGCGCATGTCGACCTGCATGTGCAGGCCTGGCGGGCCCTGATCGACGAGACGACGCGGGCCTGGCAGCCGACACGGCTGGCCTGGATCGGACTGTCCATGGGCACGGCCTACGGCCTGCCCTTGTTGGCCAGCGAGCCGCGCCTCGGCAGCGCGGTGATCGGCATGTGGGGAACGAGCTTCGTGAACTCCCAGCGCCTCGTCGCGGACGCCGCGAAGGTTCGGGGCCGGGTGTTGTTCCAGCAAAAGTGGCACGACGAACTCTTCAGCCGCGAAGGTCAGCTGGCGCTGTTCGATGCCCTGGGCACCGAAGACCGGCGGTTGCACGTCTATGCCGGAGGCCATGCCAGGCCGGGGCCGGAACAGATGGGTGATCTGGTTCGTTTCATTGCCGGGGATCCGGATGAATGACGCCACCACGCCGGCTTCACCGGGCGCGCCGCGTGGACCGGCCTACGCGCCACGCTCGGCCGTGGCACGGGCGCTGACGATCGAGGATTTGCGTCTGCAGGCGCGCCGCCGCCTGCCGCGGGTGATCTTCGAATTCATCGACCGGGGAGCTTACGACGAGCGTACGCTCGCCGAAAACGTGAACGCGCTCGCACGCCGGCTGCTGCGGCAGCGTGTCATGGTGGACGTGTCGCGCAGGCGATTGGGCGTGAGCCACCTCGGCCGCTCATGGGCGCTGCCGCTGGTGCTGGGTCCCGCCGGAATGACCGGACTGTTCCACGCCGACGGTGAGATCCATGCCGCGAAGGCGGCCCAGTCGATGGGCATTCCCTATTGTCTGAGCACCGTCTCGATCTGTTCGATCGAGGAGGTCGCCGCCGCCACCCGCCAGCCGTTCTGGTTCCAGCTCTACATGCTGCGGGACCGCAGCGTGGTCGAGCAGTTGCTCGATCGCGCCGAAGCCGCGGGATGCGGCGCGCTCGTCCTGGGCGCCGACGTGCCGGTCCACGGGCAGCGCCATCAGGACATCCGCAACGGCATGTCGGTCCCGCCCCGGATGACCGGCGCCAACCTGTTGTCCGTGCTGGGGCACCCGCGCTGGATCTGCAGCATGCTGCGCAGCGGCCGCCGGACGTTCGGGAACCTGAGCGGCGTGAACGGCCTCGGTGACGTGTCCTCGATTACCACCTGGGTCAATCAGCAGTTCGATGGCGCCCTCACCTGGCGAGACCTCGAATGGCTCCGCGCCCGCTGGAAGGGACCACTCGTCATCAAGGGCGTCCTGGACCCTCAGGATGCCGCCGAGGCCGCGGCCCGCGGGGTGGACGGGATCGTGGTGTCCAACCATGGGGGCCGCCAACTCGATGGCGCGCCCGCGACCATCGATCGGCTAGGCGCCATCGTCGAGCGCGTGGGCGCGTCCACGCATGTCTTCCTGGACGGGGGCGTGCGCAGCGGGCAGGACGTGGTGCGGGCCATGGCCTTGGGCGCGCGCGCGGTATGGCTGGGCCGCGCCTACCTGTACGGCCTGGCCGCCGGTGGCGAAGGTGGGGTCGTTCGAGCCATCGAGATCCTCCGCAAGGAGCTCGACACCACCCTGGGCCTCACGGGTTTCAGCGACGTGGCGGCGCTCGATCACAGTGCCCTGGACGGGTGACCGTCGAAGGTGTTCAACTGCACGGCGTCTACGGCACAAGGATCTGTATGCCTGCGGCTGCGTTGCCACACGTTGCTACAGGGGGCTGCTTGCCGCCGAGGCCGTGCGGCACCTGCGCAGCACCGCCAACACCCCCAGCCCCGCCAGTGCCAGTACCACGCCTTCCGGCTCCGGCGCCGGTGACAGCATCAGCCCCATGTCGGACAGCATCGCCAGGTCCAGCGCGGACACGTCGTAGCGCCGGCCGCGCTGCAGCGACACGCCGTTCATCAGGTCGTCCACCAGGTCGGCGCCGTGGCCGGAGTCGCGGCCGACGTGCCAGTTGTTGCCCAGCGTCACCGGCACCGGGCCGCCGTACAGCTGCATCGCTGCGGCGCCGATGAAGCTCAGGCCGGTGCCGTCGAAGGCGGTGTGCGTGTCCCAGGTCGACGCATAGGGCACGAAGTTCCCGCCGCCGTACTCGCTCCACCAGCCGTTGAAGGCCAGCGCGTGGCCCAGTTCGTGGGCGAACACCGATACCGCGTCCACCCGTTCCAGCGGCACTGCTTCTTCGCGGCGTGTGGGCTGCGGGTCCAGCCACAGTTCGTGTTCCAGGTAGGCGGTGTTCAGCAGGATGCGCAGGTCGGGTTGCGAGCCGTTCGGGTCGGTGCCGGTACGGATCTCGAAGGCCACGCCCTGCTCGTAGACCTCGATGGCGCCCGCATGGCCCACCAGGCCCGACGTGGCCGAATGGCCGGCGGCGCGCTGCACCGCGTCGGTGAGCACGATCTCGATCTCCAGCGACGCCCCGCCGGCCAGGTGCTGCGTCCACAGGTCCAGCGCCGCGCCGATGTTGGCGGACAGGCTCCCTTCGAAGCTCAGCGTCGACGGCGTCTCGCCCAGGTAGGCGATCGAGTGGCTCCAGGTGGCATGCGCGCCGCCGCCGGCGCAGCCCAGCAGCCCGGCCAGGCACAGTGCGCGGGCCCAGGCGCACGGGCGGCCCGATGAAGTGGTTGCCATCAGTTCCATTCCCTTTTCCGGTAGGCCTGAGGCAATGTAACAGGACGTTTCGCGCGCGCCATCTGTAAGGGCGTGCAGGTTGCGGTCGCCGCGACCGGCGCGACCGGCGCGACCGGCGCGGTTGGTGCGCGCGAGGCCGTTCACGGCGTGCGCGGACCGTCAATCCAGCGGGAAGAACTCCGAATAGACCAGCCGCTCTTCCACGACCCGCTTGCGGTACACGGTGTCACCGCGTTTGTCCGGCACGGTGCGGTCGGTGTAGTAGCGTTCGAACTCGCGCAGTACCAGCCTGCCGCGCCCGCTGTAGGCGGGCAGCGTGATGCTGGCCTGCCAGATCACCGGGTCGATCAGCACGCTGCCTACCACCTCGGCCTGCAGGCCCGCAGCCGCTGCGGCTGAAATGCCGGACGCGCTCGCCGACGATGCCGCCACCGAGCCGGCCAGCGTGGTGCTGGCCTGCAGCGACGTGACTCCGGCGCGGGGGCGGACTCGGTGTCCTGCTCCGGCAAGGCCACGCGGTCGTCGAAGCGCTGCAGTTCGCCCAGGCTGCCGCTGCGCGTCACCGTGCCCGGCGCGGCCTGCGCCGGTTCATCGAACAGGCTGGCCGGCGCACCGGCGCCGCGCGTCAGCACCGGCCCGGGCACGTTCTCGACCACCGCACCGGCCGGCAGCGCCAGCGCCGAATGCAGCGTGGCCACGTCGGTCCAGGCCAGGTCGCTGTCCAGCTCGGCGGCGCGCGTCTGCAGCACCAGCTCCACCTTGTTGCGGCCGGCTTCCAGCGCCGTGCCGGGCGCCGGTATGAAGGGAGATGTTCAGGTGCGCGCTGTCGTTGGTGTAGAGCATGGGGCCACGCTCGGGCACCGGCCCGCGCAGCCTGACGGTGTGCACCGTCTGCGGCCGCTGCACGATGCCGCCCACGGCGGCGGCCGATGCGGCCGAGCTCACCGCCGCAGAGGCCAGCGTGCCGGCCCGCGACACCGGCACCAGCTGCGTGGCGCGCTGCAGCGTCGCCGCGCGGCGCGGCAGCACCTGCGCGAATTCGGCCAGCGTCACGCGCGAGACCTTCGCCGTGCCGATCGCATGAGGCTGGTAGCGCACCAGCGCCAGCCGCACGAAGGGCATATAGGTGCGCCAGCCGGCGTCGAGCTCGATGTCGCAGTACCAGAGCTTGCGCGCATCGTCCCACTGCACGCGGTGGCCCACCACGTGCACGCTGGCGCCGTTCTCCAGCAGCGGTACGTTCTCGCTGGCGACCCGGGCGCTGAAGTCGGCCGCCTTGGCCATCTCCTTCGGCAGTGTGGTGTCGAACAGCGGGTCCAGGCCCCACTGCGTGACGAAGGGCATCATCGCCTCGGGAATGGTGTCGAAGCGGCCGCCGTCGGCCAGCAGCACCACGCCCAGCAGCTCGCCGTCGCCCGAGCTGAACCACGGCCGCTCCAGGTACACGCGCAGGCCATTGCCGAAGCGTGTGCTGCTTTGCGTGGCCAGGGCCGTGCCCAGGTTGCGCTGCCAGCGGAAGGTGGGCACCGCATAGACCACGCGCGGCACCTCGGGCGCCTGTGTGCTGCGCACGCGTGTGCCGTTGGGCGTGGCTCCGGCCACACTGAACAGCACCGCCGCGCCGGGATCGTCGTCGGCGCCGAGCAGTGCGCTGGTCTCCAGCGCCGGCGGACCCAGGCGGGTGATCTGGTCGCGCTGCGCATACAGCGCCGCCGGCAGGTATTCGCGGAAGCGCGTCGTCGCCTCCAGCCGATAGCGCACCAGCCGGAACTTGGTGTCGCCGAACTCGTGGCGGTTTCCGCGCGTGCGCTTGTCGCCGGTGTCGATCAGGCCGGTGGCCGGCGGCAGCTGCACCGCGTTGGCTGCGCTGGCCAGCATGAATTGATTGACGTGGTTCTCGGGCAGCGGAATCTCGCCCAGCGTGCCGCGCATCGTCTTGCGGATCGGCCGCGGCTGCTGCGGGTCGTCGATCCATTCCTGCCATTCGGCCACCACCTCGAACTTGCCGGTGGACGCGCCGTGCAGTTGCACCGCCGCGTCCAGGTCGGTGAAGGTCTGGCCTTCGCTGCGCGGCGCCGACACCTTCATCAGCCGCGGCGTACACACCGGCGCTTGAGTGGCATGCACCAGCACCAGCGCGCGGTAGGGCGTGACCATCCAGTGCACGCCGTGCAGCGCCAGCTCGGCGATGAAGGCGCGCTGGCCGGCGCTGTCGCTCCAGCGCGGCAGGCCCAGCGTGTCGATGAAGCGCTTGTCGACGAAGCTCGAATAGCGCAGCCGCGCGATGTGGCCCTTGCGCAGGAACAGCGTCAGCACGCGCTTGCCGGCGTCCCACTTCGGCCGGCCGTCGTCGGGAAAGCTTTCGGCGCAGGGGCCGTCGTCCAGCGTGTGGGCGCGTTCGTCGATGACGATGCGCAGGCCCTGCGTATCGGGCCAGTCCTTGCCATTGCGCACGATCAGCACCAGTTCCTCGGTCTGCGGCACGCGCACGACGAATGCGCCGTCGCCCAGGTCCATGGGCTGCGTGATGCCGATGCGCGCCATGTCCTCGCGGCCGTCGCCGCGCAGCGCAAAGCCGCCGGCCGCGCCGTCGGGCAGATACGGCGTGGTGACGCGGTCCTCGCGGTGCAGCACGTACTGACCGCCGACCAGGCGACCGCCGGTGGGCGCGTCGGCCGACGGCAGCGCCGGCGGCGCGGTCGTGGTCAGCGCCTGGCTGGCCACGCTCTGCGGCGTCACCAGCTCGATGTTCGTGCCCGGCAGCGGGTCGTACAGTGTGCCGGCCTCGCGTGCCGCGGTTTTGTAGGCCGCCTTGATCGCGGCCGGCGTGCCGCCGCCGAAAGCCGCGTCGAACAGGCCGTGCAGCTCGCACTGCAGCTGCGACGCCTTTGGCGGCACGACGTGGCGCTGGTTCTGCGCCACGTACTCGAAGTCGGCCGAGGCCGGCAGCTGGATCGCGGCCTTGAACGGTGCGGTCGACAGGTAGGCCTTCGGGTCGGCGTCGTAGTTCGAGCGCAGCACCATGCGTTCCAGCGACTCGCCTTCGCTGACGCGATGCTTGTGCACCAACGCCGGCGGGTCCACGGGTTCGAAGCGCAGGTAGCTGACGGGCTCGGTCGCCTGCTCCAGCCCGTCCGGCTCGTCGAGACCGAGGCTGTTGCCGGCCAGGTCGACGATGCGCGCCCGCAGCCGATAGTCCTGGCCGAAGCGCAATCGCGGCAGCGTGCCGGGTTCGGCGCGGAAGCGCACCGCCAGGCCGTTGCCGTTGTCGGCCACCTCCTGGGTGTCGACGACCTCTTCGCCTTGCAGGCCGCTGTCGGCCGCGGTGCTGGGGGCGATCCTGCGGCCTGGGCGCGGCGCGCACAGGCTCCAGCCGGTCCAGCGGAACACGCTTTCGTGCAGGTAATGGTCGTCGCCGCCATCGCCGGTGGTCGACGCGCCCTTCACGTAGCCCTCGTCGGGCGGCAGGTCCAGCGTCTGGCCCGATTGCGTGACGCGGTAGTCGCCGACGCGGCGGCACAGCGAGAACCATTTGCCCTGGTTCTGCACGTCGACGCGGTAGCCGCGCAGCAGGTCCTCGGCGAACAGCAGCACCTTGCGCGTGGTGGCGGCCGAGGCTTCGAGTGCCGCGTTCTTCAGCGTCGCCCCGGCCGCGTCGATGGCCACCTGGCCGGCACGGCCGTGGCGCGAGATGCCCAGGCCGCCGGAGCGCAGCGCGGCCACCGGCTGGCGGTCGCCGGTCGTATAGGCCACCTCGCCGTGCGTGCCCGGCTTCAGGCTGCGCGCCACCAGGTTCTGCGCGGTGAGCACGAAGTCGGTGGTCTTCAGCGCGGCGCCGTCGGGGTCGAGCTGATAGACGTCGAAGGCGCTGCGCGGCTTGAAGCGCCCGCCCGGCACCAGCGTCGGGTCGACGCTGCCCTGCAGCCGCATCAGGCCTTGCGCATGTTCGGCGCTGCGTTCGCGCGTCAGGAAGCGCGTGGCGCTGGCACGGAACGCGGTGCGCGGGTAGGCGTCGGCCGCGGGCGCATGCGGATCGCCCCATTCCACCTCGACCCCGATCGCGCCGTCGACGCTGGCCGCATTGGCCAGCGCGGCGCTGATCGGATCGCCGGCCGGCAGCGCGCAGTCGATGATCAGCCCCAGCTGGCGCAGCACCGCCGGCGTGTCGGCCAACGAGGCGATGAGGCGGTGGAAATCGAAGTCCTCGATCGTGATCGGTTCGGGCAGGTTCTTCAGGTCCGGCCGGCGCAGCGCCTTGTCCGCGTCGCTGGCCACGCTGCGGCGGTAGAAGCGGTTGGCCTGGTACAGCGTGTATTCGTCCGCCGTCGTGAAGTGGGCCATCAGCTCCTTGTCCGGCCCGTTGGCGGCCGGGTCGGCCCAGTCGGGCGGCAGCGCACGCACGCCCACCTTCATGTCGGTGGGCTGGCCATCGATGCCGACCACCGGCGCGCGGTAGCGGCCCTTGCTGCCGAAGACCAGCGCGCCGAGGCGTTT
Source organism: Rubrivivax sp. (assembly GCA_044225625.1). Taxonomy (GTDB): domain Bacteria; phylum Pseudomonadota; class Gammaproteobacteria; order Burkholderiales; family Burkholderiaceae_C; genus Rubrivivax. Next base: position 23,970 of record JBGAII010000005.1, on the reverse strand, counting down.
ATCCATGCTGTCGCGGCTGTCGGCGCCGTCGAGGAAGCGGTCGAAGCCGGGCAGCGGCAACTCCAGGCTGCTGTGGCCGAGGTCGATCTTCTGCGTGCGCGTGCCGGCGCCGCTGAGCATGCCTTTCAGCGACGGGTCGGCGTTCTTCCACGGCAGCAGCGTGGGGTGCGTGCCGGCCGAGGCGACCGCCAGCTTGCCGTAGTGCTCGCGCACGAAGCCCAGCACGTTGCGCACCGCGAACGACCGCAGGTTCACGCGGCTCATGTCCTGGTACTGGAAGCCGGACAGCGTGGTCCAGAGCTGGCTCGACGCGGTGTTCAGCGGTTCCAGCGGCAGCAGCCCCGGCACGCCGGCGATCTGCAGCTGCAGCTTCAGGCGCGACAGCGTGCGCGGCCAGTCGTGGAACTCGGCATGGCCGGGCGCGCCCAGCTTCTGCTCCGGCGCCGTCAGCGGCGTCAGCCGCGGAGACACCACCACCGATACGCGCAGGCAGCCCTTCAGCGGGCCTTCGGTGACGCGGCCGTAGGGAACGGCGGTCCAGACGATCTTTTGTTTGGCCATGATCGGTTCAGGCAAAAGCTTCGACGTAGTCGCGCCAGGCGTAGTCGGTGCTGCTGTTGATCAGCGCCAGCTCGTCGGCCAGCGGCAGCTCGGGTTGCAGGCCCATCAGCTGGCGGAAGCTGGGGTCGCCGTTCGAACCCGAGAACTTGCGCTCGCAGGTGATGGTCACGCTGCCGGAGAAGATGAAGACCGAGATCTCGATCGTCAGCTTGGCCTTGCCCACGCACTTGCCGCTGCTGAACTCGTAGCGCAGTTCGAGGTACAGCTCGAGCGACGCGCTGGCGATGCACAGCACTTCCACGTGGCCGGCCAGGCGGAAGTAGCCGGTCAGCGACGCGGCGTCCTGCTCCATGCGGAAGTACATGCCGGCCATCACGCTGACGCCGCCGGAGGCCACGCCGAAGTCCACCTCGATGGCCGCGCCGAACTCCAGCGCCGCCTCGAGGATCTGCACGCCGTGCGGATCGATGGTGATGCCGAAGAAGCCGCCGCCGCCGAACATCGACACCGTCAGGTGGAAGGGCTGCTCGCGGGTGCAGAAGTTGAAGCGCACCGACAGCGGCTGGCCGATGAAGGGCACGGTGAAGCCGGCCCCCAGGCTCAGGTTGGTGAGCGAGAACATGCCCACCGCAATGTTGGGCAGCGCCAGCGAGAAGCCGGCGTCGATGCCCTGCGGCGTGATGTCCAGGTACGGCGGATCGGAGAAGCCGTCGAGCGGGATCAGGTCCTTCAGCGTCTCGACGAAGGACAGCGGGCCGACGAACTTGATGTCGTTCAGCAGCACGTCGACGTTCATCTTGGCGCCGGAGTCGACCTTGAACTCGATCTTCTCGAAGTTCAGCTCGATGAAGGCCGCCGGGTTGATCAGCACCAGGTCGAAGTGCTTCAGGCTGCAGACCACCTGGATCTTCGGCGCGCTGCCGCCGGCCTTCTTGACGCGCGCCTCCACGGCGATCAGGAAGCCGTGCGGATCGTTGGCGCGGAACAGCGGCTTGTCCGGCTTGAAGCCCCAGCTCTTGATCTCGGGATTCCAGTCGAAGCGCACCACCAGTTCCTCGCCGGTGAGCATCTCCAGCAGGTCCAGCAACTGGGCCGCGCCGCCGAGCACGTCCATCACCACGCCCAGCACTTCCAGCAGCGTCTGCTTCGGCGCGCCGTCCAGCAGCTGCACGTTGCCGAGCGTGGTCTTGATCGGGCCGATCGCGGCCTGCAGATCTTCCAGCTTGTCCGCCAGGGCCGCCGGGTTGCCGAACAGGTCGGCCAGGGCCTCGGGGTGGCCGACGATGGCGTCCAGCGCGGCATACAGCACCTTGCCCTGCGGGATCAGCGTGGCCAGCTGCTTGAAGTCGTTGAGGATCGACTGCGCCTTGTTCACCAGGCCGAGCGCGCTCTGCTTGAAGCCCGAGGGCAACGTCGCGCCGTTGATGGCGCTGCCGAGGGCCGCCACCTTGGGCAGCACGGTGTCGATCAGCCCCGGCAGCGCGGCCAGGCTGGGCACGCCGTCGATCGCCGGTAGTTCGCCACCGGGCAGCGCCGGCACCAGCGCGTCGAACTGGCTGCGCAGGTTGGCGAGCGCGGTCTTCAGCTGGTTGACCGCGGCGATCACCGGGGCTGCCTGCGCCTGCACCAGCGCCACCGCCTGGTCCAGCAGGTCCTGCAGGATGCCGTTCAGCACGTCGATCGCCGCCTGCGCCAATGCGCCGCTGTGGCCACCGATGTCGCGCACGAACTCGTAGGCACGCACCAGACCGTTGACGAAGCTCTCGACCTGTGTGGCCGCCTCGGAGGCGAACTTCGGCACCTTCTGCGGGCTGCCGGACAGGTCGGCCACCGCCTGGATCACCTCGCCCAGCGGAATGCAGCCGAAGAGCAGCGGCAGCGGCAGGTCGGACAGGCTGCTGGGGAAGACGCCGGAAGGCTCGAGCTTGCCCTGCAGGAACTTGGTGGCATCGCCGGCCACCGGGCCGGTCAACCGCGACAGCGCGCTGGGTTTCAGGTTCGGCTGCACGAAGCCGCCGGAACGGTCGCCCTGCGTGCTGAAGTCCAGCTGCGCCATGCCCGACTCGGCCAGCACCTCGGCGAAGACCTGGCCCTTGTTGGCGTTGTCAAAGCCGTTCTTCAGGTAGTGCAGGTTCCAGCCGAGCTTGTTGTTCTTGTCCGAGCCGCTGAGCTGCGCCAGCGCGCCGATGCGCACGCGTGCGCTGAGCACGCTGGGATAGAAGGCCGGGCGCGAGAGCTTCTCCGAATAGCTGCGCAGGCCGTTGCCGGCGGCCTGTGCTTCGGCGCCGAATTCGATCTCCTCCGCTTCGGCCGAGGTGTCGCCGGACTTCAGGCTCGGCGCCAGCGCCACGCGCTGGCGCTTGAACGCAGCGATGCGCCGGCCGGCCCGCGCGCCGTTGGCCAGCCATTCGTTGCGCGCGGCCAGCGCGTTGGCCTCGGCCGCGGCGTAGTCCGGCGCCAGGCTCGGCAGGCGCGGACTGGCCATCGTGTTGTCCATGAAGATCATCGGCAGCTCGAACTGCAGCCGCCGGCCGTCGATGTCGGTGGCCACGCAGCGGAACGCGAAGGGCTGCGTGCCGACGCAGGGCCAGAACAGCGTCTGCCCGAAGCTGCCGATCTTCGACGCGGCACTGGTGTCGGGAGGGTCGATGTCGGGCGTGACCGTGGTGACGATGCGAATGCTGTTGAACGGGAACTGCCGCTGCATCGAGCGCTGGTCGGTCGTCAGCAGCTGCGGGTCGACGAAGCTGCGTTCGCGCTCGCGCACGATGATGAACATGCGCTGGCGCAGATAGGCCGGGTTGCCGTCGATGCGCGCGGTGCCCGAGCGGCCGTTATGGAACTTGCGCTCGCTGACCTTGATCAGCGCCACGCGGTGGCCGAAGGGAAACAGGTAGCCTTTGTAGACCACGCGCACGTAGTGGTCGCGTCCCATCGACGCGCGGTGCACCCATTCTTCGACCGACAGGCCCGGGGGATCCCAGGCGCCGCGGGCGTCGAGCCAGCCGCCCAGGCTGGACAGCAGCATCAGGTTCGTGTCCAACGGCTGCGGCGTGTAGCTGCTCTTGGAGAAGTTCGACGACAGGTGGGTGATCTGGTACCGGTCGAAGTCCGACAGCGTGGCGCGGAAGGGCACCGGCGGGCCGGCGGTGCTGGGCAGGTTGGCGGAGGTGATGAAGGCGCTCTGCATCGGCTTGGCCGGGTCGGAGCCTTCACCGGTCAGCGCCCACACCGCGCGCAGCGTGCGCGCCGGGTCGGGGCGCGGCGGTTCGATGGATTGCCCGGCGGCGTTCGGCGCCACCAGCCGCGAATGCCAGAGCTCGGTGCGTTGCGTCAACGGTGATGTCACTGGCTCCGCCGCATGGCGCCAGCGCTCGCCGGCGTGCGGTGCCAGCAGCAGCCGCCAGGGCAGTTCGATCGCTGTCTGCGTGTCGCCAGGCAGTGCCGGCCGCGGCTTGATGCGCAGCTTCGACACCTTCTGCGCCGTGAGCTTGAGGCCGAGCCGCGCACCGACCTGGCTGACGCGCGACTGCAGCACCGGCGAGGCCGGGCCTTCCGCCGCCTGCACCGACAGGCTGCGCAGCGCAAAGCTGCTCAACGCCGCACGCTGACTGCTGTGCAGCCGGGCGATGCTGGCCGCGCTGACCACGGCTGTCGATACGATGGTGGCGCCCGCGCCGCGCGGCAGCGCATTGGCCGGCACGCTGGTGTCGAGTTGTTCGCAGGCGGCCAGCACGTCGGCCAGTTGGTACGGCACCGAAAAGCCGTCGGGCACCTTGAACACGAGGCGCGACTCACCGGCGATGCGTGCGCGGATCGGCGGCGGCAGTGGCGTTTCGCTGGCGCCGGGGTCGCCGGGCGGCGGCGCGTTCGGTGGCACGTTCGGCGTGGTGGTGCCCGGCACCGCGGCCTGGAAGAACACCTGCTCGGCCAAGGCCTGCGGCGGGAAATGCAGCACGATGTAGGACGCGGCGCCGCTGGTCGGGCCGCGCTTCAGCAGCGGCGGCGGGCCGGCCTGCACCTGCATGTTGATCAGCTCGATGCGCAGCGCCAGCAGGTCGTTGGGCCGCACCACGGCCTTGCCCGCGCGTGCCGGGTCGAACAGGCTGGTCAGCGACTTGATCGCAAAGATGCCCGGCGGAATGTGGCCCACGATCCCACCGCTGTCGATCGCGCCGATGCTCCCGGCGGAGCCGATGGCGCCAACCGCGCCGACGCTCGTCGCGGTCGGACTGGCGGCGCTGGCCGCGACCGCGGTGCTGCCGAGCGAGACGGCGCTGCCCGAGGCCGCCGCCTGTGGGACATGCGTGGCGAGCGTGCTTGCGCTGCTGCTCGTCAGGCCCGTGGGCCGCAGGATCGATGGGCTTCCGGCTTTGGTGGCACGGCGGCGCGGCGCGCGCGTCTTTTCGGGTGGCTTGGGCATGGCGTGGCGCAGCGGTTCACGGAAGGCGCCGACGCTAAACCCAGCCCGTGGCGACCACACCCCCTACGGCTAGGGGCCTGCATCGTGATCCTCTTGGTTCACGCTCGCAGGCGCGGGATCGATCGTGAGCGCGCCGTGGTCGCCGCTGCGCATGCCGGCCGACAACCCGACGCGGCCCGAGACCGAGGCGGCGTGTCAGGCCGCGTAGCGCGCGCCGGACTGATCGATCCGGCGCACCAGGGCGGCATACACCGCGTGGCACACCGCCGGCTCCAGCGGGCCGGCCTCGCGCACGCATTGCGCACGCGCTGCAGCGCTGATGCCGTGCAGCGTACCGGCAGCGCTGGCCGCCAGCTGCACGTCGCAGGCACGCTGCAAGGTCCACAGCCACATGAAGGCCTCGTGGATGTCGTGGCCCCAGGTCAGCAGGCCGTGGTTGCGCAGGATCACGCAGCGCTTGTCGCCGATGCTGGCCAGCATGCGGCTGCGTTCGTCGGGATTGACAGTGATGCCTTCGAACTCGTGATAGGCCACGCGGCCGTGCAGCTGCGCGCCGTAGAAGGTGTCGTGTGACAGCCCCTGGTCCAGCGAGGCCACGGCCATGCCGCTGGTGGTGTGTGTGTGCATCACGCAGTGCGCCACGTCCACATGGCCGTGGATCGCGCTGTGCGTGACGAAGCCGGCGCGATTGACCGCATGCTCGGTGGGACGCACCGGCCGGCCTTCGATGTCCACCGCCACCAGGTTCGAGGCGGTGACCTCGTGGTACGCCAGACCGAAGGGGTTGATCAGGAACACCCGCTCCGGCCCGGGCACGCGCAGCGTGATGTGGTTGAAGATCATCTCGGTCCAGCCGAGCAGGTCGAACACGCGGTAGCACGCGGCCAGCTGCACGCGTGCCTGCCATTCGGCATCGGTCATCGCGATCGGCGCCACACGGCGCGCTTCTTCCTGCATGGTCAGCGACATGGACGGGTCTCCTCGGCGTCATCGGAAGCGTACACCAGTGTCGCCCGATCACCCTTTGGTGTGATGCCTTGCCGCCGGCGGCTGACCGACAATGCATCGCATGAGTTCGCCGATGCGTCGCAGCCCGACGTCGGCCGCGTGGCGGCTGGCGCGCCGTGCGTGGCGGTTGCTCTACAGCGACTCGCAGGCCTGCATCGCCGCCGCGGACGAGGCCTGCGAACGCGCGCAGCGCCAGGGCGACGTCGGTGCCGAAGGCTGGGCCCGGCTGGCCCGCGGCTTCCACCTGATCTGGTACGCGACTCCGCAGGACGCGCGGGCCGAGCTGAATGCGGCGCAGGCCTGCTTCGACACCGCCGGCGAGCGCGCGGGCCTGCTGCTGGCCGCCGTCGGCCAGGGGCGCTGCGCCTGGCGCGAAGGCGACTACCGCGCTGCGCTCGAATGCGTGCTGTTGCTGCGCGAAGAGGGGCTTCGCATCCTGAAGCACGACGAACTCGGCATGCTGCTCAGCACCATCGCCGGCTGCTACTCCGAGCTCGGCGACTCGCAGCAGGCTTTCGCCTACATGTACCAGGCGTTGCGCGAGGCCAGCGCCGCGCGCAGTCATGGCTTCGACGTGGTGCTCTATGCCAATCTCGCACACGAGCTCATCCAGCTCGGTGACTATCACCAGGCGCTCAGCTACCTGGAAGAGGGGCTGACGCGCTGCGCGCGGTTGAACAACGCACGGCTGTTCAGCGTGCTGAGCATCAACCGCATCATCTGCCTGAGCAACCTGGACCGCCCGGCCGAAGCGCTGCCCGACGTGCGGCGGCTGCTGCAACTGCCGGCCGACCGCCATGGCCGCGGCCCGATGAATGCGCACTTCGAGTCGATGGCCATAGCCGCGCTGCGCGCCGGCGACGTGACGCTGGGCGCGGATCTGGTGGAGCGCGCGACGCAGACGCTGGCCGGCGTCGCGTTGCCCGACGAACGCGTGACGCTGGCCGTGGCCGCGGCCGAACTGCTGATGGCCCGCGGCCGCTGGACGGAGGCCGCCGAACAGCTGCAGCGGCCTCCGGCGCTGCCGGGCGGCGGCGAGAGTCTGCGTGTGCGCTGCCTTTACTTTCACGCACTGGCTGCAGTCCATGAGCGCCTGGGCCAACCAGCGCAGGCGCTGAAGGCGCTGCGCCTGTGGCAGACGCTGCACACCGAACGGGCGCTGCAGGCCTCCGGCGCGCGCTACCAGGCCGCGGCGCTGCAGACCGAGCTGTTGCGCCTGCGTCAGCAGCTCGACACGGTGGACGCGCGCCGTCGCGCCACCGAGAAGGCGCGCGCCGAACTGGAATCGGCCAACCTGCAGCTGAAGGCCAAGATCGCCGAGGTCGAGGCGCTGCAGCAGGCGTTGCAGCGCCAGGCCACGCGGGACTTCCTGACCGGCCTGTTCAACCGCCGGCATCTCGACGACGTGCTGCCGGCGATGCTGGCGATGGCACAGCGCGACCAGCAGCCGCTGGCCGTGGTGATCATCGACCTGGATCATTTCAAGTCGGTGAACGACGAGCTCGGCCATGCCGCCGGCGACCGCATGCTGGCCGCCTTCGGCGCGCTGCTCGAAGCGCAATGCCGCAAGAGCGACGTCGCCTGCCGCTATGGTGGCGAGGAGTTCTGTCTGCTGATGCCGCACACGCCCGCCGCCGCGGCCCGGCGCAAGACCCTGGCGTTGTTGCGCCAGTGGTCGCAGCATTGTGATGCCTCGATGCAGGGCATGCCCGGTGCGCGCACCTTCTCTGCCGGCATCGCCGATTCGTTGAGTGCGCCGGGCGACGTGGTGGCCCTGCTGCGCGCGGCGGACGAGCGGTTGTTGCAGGCCAAGCGCCTGGGTCGCAACCGCGTGCTCAGCGCCGAAGGCCAGCGGCGCGCTGCCGCCTGAAGCCGGAGGCGGCCTGCTGCCGGACAATGGCGGTCAAAGGCTGCCAGGTCCGACCGATGCCGATTCGCTACGACATCACCCATACCACGCTGTACCGCTACAGCGAGCCGGTGCGCTTCGGCGAGCACCGTGTCATGTTCCGCCCGCGCGACAGCCACGACCTGCGCGTGCTGGCCACGGATCTGATCTGCAGCCCCGAGGCGCGCGTGCGCCTGATCCAGGATCCACATTCCAACTCGGTGGCGCTGGTGACGCCGCTGCAACCCGCGGACGAGCTGAAGATCACCTGCACCTTCACGATCGAACACGCGCCCGGCGACGGCAAGGAGCTGGAGCTGTCGCCGAGCGCGCTGATCTTTCCCTTTGCCTATTCGGTACAGGAGCGGCTCGACCTGGAGCACTACATGCGGCCGCTGTACGACGACCCCGAAGGCGTGCTCACGCATTGGGCGCGGCAGTTCATGCGCACCGACGGGCCGACCGGCACGCGCGACCTGCTGCTGCAGATGAACCGCAACATCCGCGACCACTTTCGCTATGCGGCGCGTGATGAAGAAGGCACGCAGCCGCCGCTGCAGACGCTGGAGCTGGGCAGCGGCAGCTGCCGCGACTTTGCGCTGCTGATGATGGAGGCGGTGCGCAGCCTGGGCATGGCGGCGCGCTTCGTCTCCGGCTACCTGTACGACCCCGCGCTCGACCCGGACGCGGCCGACGCGGAAGCACCGGCGACCGCCGGTGCGGGCAGCACGCATGCCTGGCTGCAGGTGTACCTGCCCGGTGCAGGCTGGGTACCTTTCGATCCCACCAACAACCTGCGCGCCGGTTCGCCGCAGCTGATCCGCGTCGGCGTGGCGCGCGATCCGCAACAGGCGGCGCCGGTCAGCGGCAGCTGGTTCGGGCCCGCCGAGGCCTACCTGGGGCTCAGCGCGAGCGTGCAGGTGCGCCGCGTGGCCGGCTGACCGCATGGCCATCCTGCTTGTCCGCCATGGGGAGACTGCGCTGAACGCGGCGCGCGTGATGCAGCCGGCCGACACGCCGCTGAGCGAACGTGGCCAGGCACAGGCACGCGCCGTGGCGCGGCGGCTCGAGCAGCGCGGCCGCCTGGCCGCGTTGCTCAGCAGCGATCTGCCGCGGGCCTGGTCGACCGCGCAGGCGATCGCCGGCCGTACCGGCCTGGCGCCGCAGGCCAGCGCGCTGCTTCAGGAACGCAACTTCGGCGCGTTGCGCGGTCGTCCTTACGACACGCTGGGCTTCGACCCGTTGACGATGGAGGACGCGCCCGAGGGCGGCGAGTCGGCGTCGGCGTTCCGCCAGAGGGTGCGGGAAGGCTTCGCATGGCTGCTGCGGCTGCATGCCGGGCTGGACGGCGACCTGGTCGCGGTCAGCCACGGCCTGTGGATCCGCACGCTGCTGGCCGGGCCGCTGCAGCTGACGGCGGACCGGCTGCAGGGCTTGCACCTGGGCAACACTTCGGTCAGCATCGTCGATGCCGTGCCGCCGCATGCACTGCAGTTGCTGAACTGCACGCTGCACCTCGATGCCGATGGCGGCGACGACGACCACGCCCTGTCCGGCGGCTGAACTCGCCACCGTCGTCACTGCAAAGGGGTTCCATGCGCATCCGCCAGATCGTCTTTGCCACCCGTGAACTGCAGCCGCCCGCGGCCACGCTCGCCACGTTGCTGGGCCTGTCCCCGCCGTATGCCGACCCCGGCGTGGCCGAGTTCGGGCTGCAGAACGCCGTCTTTGCCTTTGGCGACCAGTTCATCGAGGTCGTGTCGCCAACGCAGCGCGGCACCACCGCCGGCCGGCTGATCGACAAGCGGGGCGAGGGCGGCTACATGCTGATCCTGCAGACGCTCGATTTCGACGCCGACGTGGCCCGCCTCGACCGGCTGGGCGTGCGCCGCGTGTGGGCCAAGAACCTGGACGACATCCGCGCGATGCACCTGCATCCCAAGGACATCGGCGGCGCCATCGTGTCCATCGACCAGCCGCTGCCGGCGGCCGCTTGGCGCTGGGGTGGGCCCGACTGGCGCGTGGCGCCGGGCCGGGCCGGTGAGCAGCGCATCGTCGGTGTCAGCCTGGCCGGCGCCGACCCGCAGGCGATGGCGGCGCGCTGGGCCGAGGTGCTGGGACTGGGCGCCCCGGTGGCCCACGGTGCCGTGCAGCGCCTGCTGCTGGACGGCGGCTGGCTCGATTTCGAGCCGGCGGACGCGCGCGGCGAGGGCATCGTCGGCTACACGCTGGCGGTGGCCGACCTGGGCGCGGTGCAGGACGCTGCCCGCGGCCTGGGGCTGGCGATTCAGGGCCGTGGGCTGACGCTGTTCGGCACCCGCATCGAGCTGGCGAGCCTGTAGCGTCTAGCCGCCCCAGACCTCGCGCGCCACCTCGACCACGCGCTCCAGTTTGTGCCACTGGTCGTCCTGCGACAGGGCGTTGCCGTGGTGCGTGCTGGAAAAGCCGCACTGCGGCGACAGGCACAGGTCGTCCAACGGCACGAACTTCGAGGCCTCGTCGATGCGGCGCTTCAAGTCGTCCTTCGACTCCAGCTCGCCGAGCTTGGTGGTCACCAGTCCGAGCACCACCTTCTTGCCCCTGGGCAGGGCCCGCAACGGTTCGAAGCCGCCCGAGCGCACACTGTCGAACTCCATGAAGTAGCCGTCGACGTTCGTCGAGAACATCGCCTGTACCACCGGGTCGTAGCCGCCTTCGGCCACCCAGGCGCTCTTGAAGTTGCCGCGGCAGGTGTGGATGGTCACGTGCAGGTCGGCGGGCTTGCCAGCCAGTGCCGCGTTGATGGTGTCGGCATAGGTCTGCGGCAGCGCGTCCGGATCGTCGCCGTTGGCGCGACAGTTGGCCTGGATCTTCGGATCGCACAGGTAGGCGAAGGTGATGTCGTCCAGCTGCAGGTAGCGGCAGCCGGCGTCGTACAGATGGCCGATGGCCTTGCGGTAGGCGGCGGCCACGTCGGCCCAGAAGTCCTCGAGCGCGGGATAGACCTCGCGGGCAATGGCCGCGCGGCCGCCGCGCAGGTGCAGCATCGATGGTGACGGGATCGTCATCTTCGGTGTCCGCGTGGTCTGCGAGGCCAGGTAGGCGAAGTCGTTGGCCATGATCGGCCGGCTGCAGCCGATCCGGCCGGTGACGGTGGCGATCGGCGGCTGCTCGCCACCGTGCTCGCCGGTCTGGAACTTCGGCCCGGGGTTTTCCTTCAGGGTCACGCCGTCCAGCTGCGCCAGGAAGTCCAGATGCCACCAGTCGCGGCGGAACTCACCGTCGGTGACGCTGCGCAGGCCGATGGCTTCCTGCTTGCGGACCGCTTCGGTGACCGCGCGGTCCTCGGTGGAGCGCAGCGTCGCGGCATCGATCTCGCCGCGCTTGAAGCGCGCGCGTTCGGCGGCCAGCCAGTCCGGTCGCAACAGACTGCCGACCTGGTCGGCACGATAGGGAATGCTCATGGGCGGATCTTCGGGTTCGGAAGGCCGATCATAGTGTGTCGGATCATCGGGTCGTTCGGCAAAATGTGAGTGCAAACAAACCAATAAGTCGTTGTTTATAAAGGAATAGTCCGTTCCGTCTAGAGATTGTGCAGCGCATCACGATGGCTTCACGAGGTGTGTGCTAACCTGAATAGAGGGTAAACACCTAGGAGGTCCGATGTGGCACTTCCCGATCGATCTGGCCTGCCTGCCCTGGCAGCGCCAGCAACAACTTCAAAGCCGCTGGATGGCGCTGTGGCGGCCGGCCGGTCCGGCCGACGTCGAACGCGCGCTGGGCGGCTGGTGGACCGGCCTGCGTGACGCGCTGGCGCTGCCTTTCGACGTGGCGCGGCATCAGCATGCCGCCGGTGTACGTGCGGGTGCGCTGCCACGCTCGTTGCTGGAGTCTCAGCGTTTCGAGCAGCAGCTGAGCCTGATGGAGCGCCTGTCGCTGGGGCCGCTGGCGCGCAGTCCGTAAGCTGCGCTGAACGCGGGAGGTCACGGCCGTCGGGACGCTGCGCCGAACCCGCGGGACTACAGCGGCCTCTTCAGCCAGTGCCCGAGTTCGCCGATGATGCCGCGGCGGAAGGCCATCACGCAGATCACGAAGATCACGCCCTGCACCACCGTGACCCAGGCTCCGAGCTGGGCCAGGTAGTTCTGCATGGTGATGATGACCGCGGCGCCAACGATCGGCCCGAACACCGTGCCCATGCCGCCGAGCAGCGTCATCAGCACCACCTCGCCGGACATCGACCAGTGCACGTCGGTCAGCGAGGCCAGCTGGAACACCAGCGCCTTGGTGGCGCCGGCCAGGCCGGCCAGCGTGCCCGACAGCACGAAGGCCAGCAGCTTGTAGCGGTCGACGTCGTAGCCCAGCGAAATGGCGCGGCTCTCGTTTTCGCGAATGGCCTTCAGCACCTGGCCGAAAGGCGAATGGATGGCGCGGTAGATCAGCCCGAAGCCGAACAGGAAGATGACCAGCACGAAGGCATACATTGCCATCGGGCCCTCCAGCGGAATCAGGCCGAAGAGCTGCCCGCGCGGCACCCCCTGGATGCCGTCCTCGCCTCCGGTGAACTTGGCCTGCAGGCTGAAGAAGAACACCATCTGCGCCAGCGCCAGCGTGATCATCGCGAAGTAGATGCCCTGGCGGCGTATCGCCAGCAAGCCGGCGCCCAGGCTCAGCAGTGCCGCGCAGCCAGTGCCGAACAGGACGGCCAGCTCCGGCGTCAGGCCCCACACCTTGGCCGCATGCGCCGCCGCGTAGCCGGCGCCGCCGAGGAACATGGCATGGCCGAAGGACAGCAGGCCACCGAAGCCGATCAGCAGGTTGAACGCACAGGCGAAGAGCGCGAAGCACATCACCTTCATCATGAACACCGGATAGACCACCGCAGGTGCGAGCACCAGGACCGCCAGCATCGTGAGGAAAGCGATGCGGTGCACGCGGCGCTCGGCGGCGCGCCGGTCGGCGTCGGTGTCGGGCTTGATGGCTGCGCCGCTCATTTCTGCGCCCCGAACAGGCCGGCCGGCCGCACCAGCAGCACGATGACCATGATGATGAAGATGACGGTGCTCGAGGCCTCGGGATAGAAGACCTTCGTCAGGCCTTCGATCAGCCCCAGGCTGAAGCCGGTGATGATCGAGCCGAGGATCGAGCCCATGCCGCCGATGACGACCACGGCGAAGACGACGATGATCAGGTCGGCCCCCATCTGCGGACTGACCTGGTCCACCGGCGCAGCCATCACGCCGGCCAGCGCCGCCAGGCCGACGCCGAAGCCGTAGGTCAGCGTGATCATGCGCGGCACGTTGATGCCGAAGGCCTGGACCAGTTGCGGGTTCTCGGTGGCCGCGCGCAGGTACGAGCCGAGCTTGGTGCGTTCGATCACGAACCAGGTGGCCAGGCACACCACCACCGAGGTCAGGATGATCCAGGCGCGGTAGTTGGGCAGGAACATGAAGCCCAGGTTCTGGCCGCCCACCAGCTGCGGCGGAATCGCATAGGGCTGGCCCGAGGAGCCGTATTCGTTGCGGAACAGGCCCTGGATGATCAGCGCCAGGCCGAAGGTCAGCAGCAGGCCATACAGGTGGTCGAGCTGGTACAGCTTGGACAGCAGCAGACGCTCGATGACGATGCCGGTGGCGCCGACGATGATGGGTGCGATCAGCAGCGACCACCAGTAGCCGATGCCCAGTTTGGTCAACAGCAGGTAGGCGGTGAACGCGCCCAGCATGTACTGCGCGCCGTGCGCGAAGTTGATGATGTTCAGCAGGCCGAAGATCACCGCGAGCCCGAGCGACAGCAATGCGTAGAACGAGCCGTTGATCAGCCCGATCAGGAGCTGGCCGAACAGGGCCTGGGTCGGTACGCCGAAGATCTCAGTCACTGCGTGACCTCGTGTTCATGGGGCACCTCCTGCCCCCGCCAGGCGGGGGTTCCAGTCAGAACGTTGCCCGGGCCGCTGCGCGGCCCTCTGGACACCACTTTTCACGGCGTACGCGCTATTTCTTCGCGACCAGCGGGCATTCGCCCTGGTCGAGCGGCCGGAAGGCCTGATCGGCCGGGATCGTCGAGCGCACCTTGAGGTAGTCGTAAGGTGCCTTCGATTCGGCCGGCTTCTTCACCTCGACCAGATAGGCCGGGTGGATCTTGCGGCCGTCGGCGCGGATCATGCCCTTGCCGAACAGCGGGTCGTCGGTGGGCAGTTCCTTCATCTTGGCCACGACCTTGGTGCCATCGTCGGTCTTCGCCGCTTCGACGGCCTTCAGGTAGTGCAGCACCGAGGCGTAGACGCCGGCCTGCACCATCGTCGGGTACTTGCCGCCATTGGCCGCAGCAAAGCGCTTGGACCAGGCCCGCGTCTGGTCGTTCAGGTCCCAGTAGAAGCTGGTGGTGAAGATCAGGCCCTGCGCGGTGTTCAGGCCCAGGCTGTGCACGTCGGTGATGAACATCAGCATGCCGGCCAGGCTCTGGCCGCCCTTGGTGATGCCGAACTCGGACGCCTGCTTGATCGAGTTGATGGTGTCGCCGCCGGCATTGGCCAGGCCGACGACCTTGGCCTTCGACGATTGCGCCTGCAGCAGGAAGGACGAGAAGTCGGTGCCCGGGAACGGCGTGCGCACGCCGCCCAGCACCTTGCCGCCGGCCTTGGTCACCGCCGCGGTGGTATCGCGCTCCAGCGCGTGGCCGAACGCATAGTCGGCCGTCAGGAAGAACCACGTGTCGCCGCCGGTCTTGACGATGGCGCTGCCGGTGCCATTGGCCAGCATCCACGTGTCATAGGTCCAGTGGACCGTGTTCGGGCTGCAGGCCTTGCCGGTCAGGTCGGAGGTGGCCGCGCCGGAGTTGATGAAGGCCTTGCCCTTGTCCTTGGTGATCTGATTGATGGCCAGCGCCACCGACGAGGTCGGCACGTCGAAGATCGCGTCGACCTTGTCCACGTCGTACCAGGTGCGCGCGATGGTCGAGCCCACGTCCGGCTTGTTCTGGTGGTCGGCCGAGACGACCTCGACCTTCATGCCCTTCTTCGCGGCACCGAAGTCCTCGATCGCCATCTTCGCCGCCGTCACGGCGCCCGGTCCCGAGACATCGGCATACAGGCCGGACATGTCGTTCATCACGCCGATCTTGATCACACCGTCGGAGATCTGCGCCTGCGCCGCGGCGGCGCCCAAGCCACAGGCGGCAGCGACCAGTGTCGACAGGAGATTGCGCTTCAGTTCCATATCCAGCCCTTTCAGTTGAACTCACATCCGGCTCTGCCGCCGGTCCTACTCAAACGCCGAGCACCTCGTGGAGCATGTCGCGCTTGGCCTCCAGTTCCGCGGCGCCGAAGCCTTCGATGACCTGGCCGTGCTCGATCACGTAGAAGCGGTCGGCCAGCGGTGCGGCGAAACGGAAGTTCTGCTCGACCATGACGATCGTCAGGCCCTTCTCGCGCAGCGTGCGGATCGCCCGGCCCAATGCCTGCACGATCACCGGCGCGAGGCCCTCGGAAATCTCGTCCAGCAGCAGCAGCTTCGCGCCGGTGCGCAGGATGCGCGCCACCGCCAGCATCTGCTGCTCGCCGCCCGACAGCCGCCCGCCCGGGCTGGCGCGGCGTTCCTTCAGGTTCGGGAACATCGCATAGATCTCGTCCAGCCCCATGCCGCCCGAGGCCACCGGCGGCGGCAGCAGCAGGTTCTCCTCGCAGGACAGGCTGGTGAAGATGCCACGCTCCTCGGGGCAGTAGCCCAGGCCCAGATGCGCGATCCGGTGCGACGACAGGCCCACCGCCTGCGTGCCGTTGATCATGATCGAGCCGGTGCGCCGGCCGACCAGACCCATGATGGCCTTCAGCGTCGTGGTCCGTCCCGAGCCGTTGCGGCCGAGCAGCGTGACCACCTCGCCCCGGTTCACCGTCAGGTCGATGCCATGCAGGATGTGCGATTCGCCGTACCAGGCGTGCACGTCGGTCAGGCGCAGCAGTTCGGTGCTCATCGTGCCGCGCCCTCAGCCATGAGCGCCCTGCAACTCGGCGGCTTCGCTGCCCATGTAGGCCTCGAGCACCTGCGGGTTCCTCGACACCTCGGCATAGGGCCCTTCGGCAATGACGCTGCCGCGCGCCAGCACGGTGATGGTGTCGGCAATGCTGGCGATGACGTTCATGTTGTGCTCGACCATCAGCACCGTGCGATTGGCCGACACCTTCTTGATCAGCTGCGTCACCAGCTCGACGTCCTCGTGGCCCATGCCCTGCGTCGGCTCGTCCAGCAGCATCATCTTCGGCTCCATCGCCAGCGTGGTGGCGATCTCCAGCGCGCGTTTGCGCCCGTAGGGAAGCTCCACGGTCACCACGTCGGCCAGGTCGCGCAGGCCCACGGTGTCCAGCAGTTCCAGTGCGCGCTCGTTCAGCGTGTCCAGCACCTTTTCGGAGCGCCAGAAGTGGAACGACACGCCCAGCTTGTGCTGCAGCGCCACGCGCACGTTCTCCATCACCGTCAGGTGCGGGAAGGTGGCGGAAATCTGGAACGAACGGATCACGCCACGGCGCGCGATCTGCGCCGGCTTTTCCTTCGTGATGTCTTGGCCTTCGAACAGGATCTGGCCGCGCGTGGGCACCAGGAACTTGGTCAGCAGGTTGAAGCAGGTGGTCTTGCCGGCGCCGTTGGGGCCGATCAGCGCGTGGATGTCGCCGCGCTTGACACGAAGGTTCACGTCATCGACCGCAACGAAGCCTTTGAATTCCTTCACCAGACCGCGGGTTTCCAGGATGACGTCGGCGGACATGAGGCGTTGGAAAAGTCTTGGCGTTCGCAGGTCTTGCAGGAAGCGCGGATTATTCGGGCAACGCCACCCGTTCGGCTGCCCGGGTTTGTGCTTACGCAGACTTGCGAGGCGGGCCGCGGGGCGCCGATCAAGCTATCGTTGCGCCATGACGATCAATGGCAACCTGAGCATCCTGCTGAGTTTCCTGTGCGTGGTGTTGACGATCGTGGTTTTCGAGAAGACCACGATCGATCTGCGTGTTCAGGACCTGTTCTACGACCCGGTGCGCGGCTGGGCGGTCGATGCACAGGCGCCGCTGTCGCGGATGGTGTTCTATCAGGGCCCCAAGTGGGTGCTGGTGGTCTTCGTCGCGGGCCTGGCGCTGTGCATTGCCGCGCCCGAGGCCTTGGCAGGGCGTTTGCCGCTGACGCCGCTGCAGGCGGGCTTCGTGCTGACCTGCATCGTGGTCGCGCCGATCACCGCCTGGTTCATCAAGCGGCACACCGGCGTGCTTTACCCCTGCTACGTGCAGCGCTATGGCGGCACGGAGCCGTACCGCACGCTGCTGGAATCGATCCCGCGCGTGCCGGGCCGCGTGCGCGGCCGGGGGTTCCCCGCGGCGCATTGCAGCGGCGCCTTCGCGCTGATGTCGCTGTACTTCGTGATGCCCGGGCCACTGCGCTGGCTGGGCCTGGCGCTGGGCCTGGTGGCCGGCTGGGTGGTCGGCCTGTACCAGATGCTCAAGGGCGTGCACTACCTGAGCCACACCATCGTCACCATGTTCCTGGTCTGGACGATCATCCTGGCCCTGTCGCGGGCCTTCGGGCTGGGCGGCGCCTAGGCTGCCTGCGCCAGCGGCGCCTCGGCGGCGGCCTTGCGGTAGATCAGCACATCGCGGTAGTCGATCTTGAACGCGCGCATCAGGCCGGCGTAGGACGGCTTGACCACCAGCTTTTCGTAGCGCCGGTCGCAGAGTTCGAAGACGCCGAGGTTGCGCTTGGAGTTGTTGGTCTCGACGATCAGGTAGCCGCCCGGGTTGAGCAGGCTGTCGATCTTGTCGACGATGGCCTCGGCGTTCAGCCCGCGGATGTGCGAGATCACGGCCATCATCACGATGGTGTCGAACTTCTCGTCGGTGGCGTAGTCCTCGAAGCCGCAGATGCGGTAGTGCAGGTTGCGGTGCCTGCGCTGCAGCTTGACGTAGAACTTCTCGAAATGCGGGTTCGGCTCCACCAGCGTGAAGGACTTGGTGCGCGGATAGAACTTCTCGAACAGGAAACCCTTGTTCGGACCGAGCTCCAGCACCTTGCGGCCGATCAGATACTGCCCCACGTCGAGCACGTGGTTGCGGTACATGCAGAACAGGCGGCTCTGGCGGATGTAGTGGGTGTGCTTCATGGTGTCGGGCTCGTCAGTGTGCCGTAGTTGTTCTGGCTGGCGGGCAGGCGCTCCGGTTGGGCGTACCGCCCGCCATTAGGCCGGGCGAGACTTTAGCCCAGCTTAACGGTGGCGGGCTGCACATCGCCGTCAGCCGACATCCACGCCGGCCTGGAAGACCTGCAGGTCGAAGTCCGAGGACCCTTCCTTCATCGTCGCGCAGAGGATGCGCTGGCCGTCGCTGCGCACGTTGACCAGGCCATAGACCAGGTCGGTGGCCATCGGCAGCCACGACAGCCGCCGGTAGCTGCCGGTGGGCGAGGCGTCGAAATCCACCTCCAGCTGCCCAGGGTCGAAGGCCTGCTTCGGTTCGGCGAGCGTACGCGCATGCGACGCGAAGGCCAGGCCCACCGAGCGCGCCAGTTCGGTGCTGTACAGCAGCGGCGGCAGCAAGTCGCCGCCGGCGGCGCGGGCCTCGCGGCCGTAGCGCGCGCTGGCGCCGAGGATGCGCGGCCGCGGGTGCGCATAGTCCTCGTTGTCGCCGGAGGAGATGACCGTGGCCCGCGCCGCCATCGCGCGCACGAAACGCAGGTCGATGTCGTCGCTGCCATGGTGACACCCCTTGGCCACGTCGGCAGTGAATTCGTCGGCGGCCTGCGCGCTGAGCAACAGGCGCTGGGAATCGGTGTTCAGGTCGCCGGTCAGCAGGATGCGCGCCTGGCCGTAGTCGACGCGCAGCACCACCGAATGGCCGTTGCGCGTGATGCTCTCGCTGCCCAGCTGGCGCAGACCGGCGCCGCCGCCGGCCAGCCTTTCGACCACCGGCCCCAGCACGCGCAGCGCCGCCGCGCCCGGTGCGGGCGCATAGCCGGGCAGCCAGCCATCCGCCTGCGCGAGGCGGCTGACCTTCTTCGGCAGCTTGCCGACCAGCCGGGCCAGTTCTGCAAAGTCGCTGGCGAAGGCCCGCTTCGGCCGACCGAAATGGGTCTTGCCATCGAGCAGCTCGACGATGAAGCGGCCCTCGTCCTTGAATCCGTAGCCGGGGTTGGGCCAGGGCGCGCTGCGCGCATCGCTGCGCAGCGCGCCGAGCTTGTCGCCGTCCTTGAAGCGGCCCAGGCCGTTGTGCCAGAAGCGCTCGACCTCGATGCCGAAGCTGCGGCCGTCGGGCAGCGCGCCGGACAGCAGATCGATCATGCCGCCGTAGTGGTCGGCGTCGGGGTGGGTGAGGACCAGGTTCTGCAGCGTCACGCGCTCGCGCTGCAGGTCGTCGATGAACTTCCAGCGCACGAAGTTGGCCGCGCCCTTGCGCGTCATCTGCCGGCTGGCGCGCACGCCGGCATCGACCATGTGCCAGGCGTCGTCGTGCGGCGTGCGCAGCAGCACGCCGTCGCCCTGGCCGACGTCGATGACGTAGATCTCCAGCAGCCCGGTGTCACCCACGGCGCTGGCCGGCAGCCAGCCGATGCGCCGCCGGGCGCGCACCTTGACGCGCTCCGCTGCGCCGCTGCCTTCGCGCGCGATCTCCTGCAGCGGGTCGCCCCAAAGCAGCGTGCACAGCGTCTTGCCGCCAGCGTCCTTCAGCGGCAGCTTGAAGCGGCCGCCGGCATCGTTCAGATACTTCATGTGTCGGAACCGTCATCCACTGGATCCACAATGATGCGCCAGGCCGCAGATCGCACAGGACCGCCATGCCCCAGGAGCCCATGTACATCGCCCCCGCACGTTTCGACGACCCGGCTCAGGCGCTGGCGCAGGTGCAGGACATCTACCGCCGCAGCGTGCAGCACGTGCGCGACGCGCTGCACGCCTACGTTGCCGGCGCCGACCCGGCGCAGCGCGTGCGGGCCTGCTATCCCTTCGTGCGCGTGCGCACCGACACGGTGGCGCGGGCCGACTCGCGCCTGAGCTACGGCTTCGTCTCCGGCCCCGGTGTCTACGAGACCACGCTGACGCGGCCCGAGCTGTTCGGCCGCTACTACCTTGAACAGTTCACGCTGCTGCTGCGCAACCACGGCGTGGCGCTCGAGGTGGGCACCAGCCCGCAGCCGATCCCGGTGCACTTCTGCCTGGCCGACGACGACCATGTCGAGGGCACGCTCTCGCCCGAACGCCGGCTGCGCCTGCGCGACCTGTTCGACCTGCCCGACCTGGGCGTGATGGACGACGGCATCGCCAACGGCACACACGAGCCGCGGCCCGGCGAGCCGCACCCGCTGTCGCTGTTCACCGCGCCGCGCGTCGACTATTCGCTGCAGCGGCTGCGCCACTACACCGGCACTGCGCCCGACCATTTCCAGAACTTCGTTCTCTTCACCAACTACCAGTTCTACATCGACGAATTCATCAAACTCGGCCGCGAGATGATGGCCGACCCGCGCTGCGACTACGACAGCTTCGTCGAGCCGGGCAACGTGGTCACGCGCCGTGCCGGCAGCCCGGCCCATGCCGAAGACGGCAACGGCCGCGCGCCGCCGCGGCTGCCGCAGATGCCGGCCTACCACCTGAGGCGTGGCGACCACAGCGGCATCACGATGGTCAACATCGGCGTCGGCCCGGCCAATGCCAAGACCATCACCGACCACATCGCGGTGCTGCGCCCGCATGCCTGGCTGATGCTCGGCCACTGCGCCGGCCTGCGCAATGCGCAGGAGCTCGGCGACTACGTGCTGGCCCACGGCTACGTGCGCGAGGACCACGTGCTCGACGAGGAACTGCCGCTTTGGGTGCCGATCCCGGCGCTGGCCGAGGTGCAGCTGGCACTGGAGCGCGCGGTGGCCGACGTGACGCAACTCGAAGGCTACGAGCTGAAGCGCCTGATGCGCACCGGCACCGTGGCCAGCACCGACAACCGCAACTGGGAGCTGCTGCCCAAGCGCAACATGCCGAGCACGCCCGAGCGTCGCTTCAGCCAGAGCCGCGCGGTGGCGCTGGACATGGAAAGCGCCACCATCGCCGCCAACGGCTTCCGCTTCCGCGTGCCCTACGGCACGCTGCTGTGCGTCAGCGACAAGCCGCTGCATGGCGAGATCAAGCTGCCGGGCATGGCCAACACCTTCTACCGCGAACGCGTGGACCAGCACCTGCGCATCGGCATCCGCGCGGTCGAGCTGCTGCGCCAGGAGCGTCCCGGACGGCTGCACAGCCGCAAGCTGCGCAGCTTTGCCGAGGTGGCGTTCCAGTAGGACCGCACGGCGTCGGCGGCGGCACCACCCGTCGCGCCCCTGCATCCTGACCCCCGGAAAGTCCGCATGCCGCCGATGTTCCAGGCCGTTGCCGCATCCCTGCCCATCGCCTTTGGCATCGTGCTGGCCACCTTGCCGCTGATGGCCGTGCCGCTGAGGCTGGTGTCGCGCGGTGCCGTGCGCGTACTCGGCGGCTTTCTCGCCGGCTACGGCGCGGGCTTCGTCGGGCTGGCGGGCGTCGTCATCCTGAGCGCCGACCTGTTGACGTTCGCCTCGGCCGAGGCGGCGGGCTGGACGCGCTGGCTGCGGCTGCTGTTGGGTGCCGTCCTGCTGGGGCTGGCCTGGCGCAAATGGCGGAGCCGGCCGCCGAGGGGCGAACCCGCTGCCGCGCCCGGGTGGGTGAAGCTGCTCGACAACCTGGGTTCACGGGGTGCGATCGGTCTGGGCGTGGCGCTCGTGGTGCTGAATCCGAAGAACGCAGTGCTGGTGGCTTCCGGCGGCCTGGCCATCGCTGCGGCCACCCCGGTGCCTGTCGCGCAGGCCGGCGCCCTGATCCTGTTTGCAGCGGTGTCGATGCTGGGCGTGGCCGCGCCGTTGGTGCTCTGGTGGCTGTGGGGTGAGCGGGTGCGCGGGCCGCTGAGCCGCCTGCGCGCCCTGCTGGTGCGCTACGACGCGCAGATTCTGACGCTGGTCCTGGCAGGCCTGGGGCTGGTGGTCATCCTCGGCGCACGCTCCTGACGACGCCTGCGCCGGCGGTGGTGCGCGCGGCCGGCGTCTCATCCGCTGCGCGGCTCGCCCAGCTGCTGCAGCGCATCCAGCACCACGCGCACGCGTGGCGGCATCAGTCGCAGCGACGGCATGACGGCGCTGATCGGCATCGGCGGCGGTCGCCATGCCGGCATCACCTCCACCAGCGCGCCGCAGGCCAGCTCGTCGGCCACCATGTAGTCGGGGATCTGCATCAGGCCCAGGCCCTGCACGGCGGCAACGACCATGCCGTCGCCGTCGTTGACCTGTACGCGATGTGGCGTGTGCAGCTCCAGCGTGCGCCGGCCCTGGCGCAGCTGCCAGGGCCGCGTGCGGCCGCTGCTGGGCAGACGGAACACCACCGTGGCATGCGCCGGCAGGTCTTCGACGCGCCGCGGCGTGCCGCGTGCTTGCAGGTAGGCGGGGCTGGCGACCAGGATCAGCTGCTGCCAGTCGATGCGCCTTGCCACCAGCCGCGAGTCCTGCAGCGCGCCGACGCGGATCGCCAGGTCGAGCCCGTCGCGCACCAGGTCGGCATAGGCGTCCTGCAGGCGCAGGTCCAGCTGCAGCTGCGGATGCCGGTGCAGCAGCTGCGCCAGCCGCGGCATGACGATGCGGCGGCCATAGGCGATCGGCATGTCGATGCGGATCGTGCCGCTGGGCGCGGCGCGCGTGCCCGCGGCCTCGGCCTGCAGGTCCTCGACCTCGGCCAGCACACGCTCGCAGCGGCGGAACAGTCGTTCGCCGTCGGGCGTCAGGCTGACCTGCCGCGTGGTGCGGTGGAACAGCTTCACGCCCAGCTGCGCTTCCAGCCGGGCCACGCTCTTGGCCAGCGTCGACGGTGCGTTGCCCAGGTCGCGCGCCGCCGCGGCAAAGCTGCCGCGCCGCGCGGTCTGAGCGAAGGCCAGGTACTGCTGCAACCCGCTCATCGGGAGCTCGATTCAATTAGCGACATTTAGTCGGCAATGTTACGGCGTTGCCGCATCTTCCGGAATGAGCTGCGCGCCGCGACACTGCCGGCATCCGAGGCGCCCGGATCTGCAAACCGAACCTGCCACCGCTTGAACAGGAGACCCGCGATGAACATCCTCGAACAGACCCGCCCGCAATCCACTCCGCTGCCCGGTGTGGCCCATGCCACCTGGGCCGGCGCCGCCGACGGCCTGAGCCAGCTGTCGATCTGGCGGCAGACGCTGGCTCCCGGCGCCGCCACGCCGCCGCACCGCCACGACTGCGACGAAGTCGTGCTGTGCCTGCAGGGCTGGGGCGAGGTGCACAGTGAAGGCCAGGTGCGCCGCTTCGGCGCCGACTGCACGGTGGCCCTGCCCGGCGGGCACGACCACCAGATCTTCAACACTGGCGCGCAGCCGATGGAGCTGATCGGCGTCTTCGCCGCCACGCCGGTGGTCACGCGCCTGCCCGACGGCCAGCCGCTGGACCTGCCCTGGCGCAGCTGAGGCGCGACTAGCGGCGCCAGAGCGGCCGCAGCGCCACCAGGCCGAGCAGCGGCCCCAGGCCCAGCCAGGGCAGCAGCGCGGCCAGCGGCCGGTCCTGGGCCAGCGCGACGAAAAGCTGGATGCTGGCGATCGAGATGCCGAAGCCGATGCTGTTGGTCAGCGTCAGCACGCTGCCCACCGCCTGCGGCGGCGCGTTGGCCGCGGTCAGCGCCGAGAACTGCGGCGAGTCGCCGGCCACCGTGACGCCCCACAGCAGCAGCCACAGCGCGAACAGCGCGTCCGGCGCGGCCAGCAGCCACGGCGCGGCAACGCAGCACAGGCCGCTGGCGCCGAGCTGCCAGGCGGCAACACGCGCGCTGCCCACGTGCCGCGCCCACAGCCCGCCGACGATGCAGCCGATGGCGCCGGCACCCAGCACCACGAAGGCCGCCCACGACAACGCCGCGCCGGCCAGGCGCGTGGCCAGGATCGCCGGCACCAGCACCCACATCGTGTACAGCTCCCACATGTGGCCGAAATAGCCGAAGACCGAGGCGCGCACCTTGCGGTCGGTCCAGATGCTGGCCAGCGCGCGCCATTGCAGGCCTGGGCCGCGGCCCGCCGGCCGCG
>JBGAII010000200.1:0-6980 GCA_044225625.1 Rubrivivax sp. | reverse complement strand
ATGTCGTCGGTGTGTTCGACGTCCACCGGCGTGGCACGGAACAGCGTCTGCAGCGCCCCGAGCTTGGCGCGGGCGGAGGGGGCCGTGCCCGGCAGCGAGCCGAACACGATGCGGTGGAAAGCGCCGAGTTGCCGCACCTCGCCGTCGGGCGTCAGCGTCGCAGGGATTCCGCAGCTGCCGCCGGCCACGCGTGCGGCACCGAAGGCTGCCTGCAGGCGCTCGATGTGCGCGATGCCGTTCAACAGCGGCACGACCAGCGTGTCCGGTCCGACCGCCTGCCCGATGGAGGCGAGCGCGGCCTCCAGGTCGTAGGCTTTGCAAGTCAGCAGCACCAGGTCGGCCGGGCCGTCCAGTTGGGCCTGCGTCACGGCCCGC
The DNA here is from genome assembly GCA_044225625.1 of Rubrivivax sp. Classification (GTDB taxonomy): domain Bacteria; phylum Pseudomonadota; class Gammaproteobacteria; order Burkholderiales; family Burkholderiaceae_C; genus Rubrivivax. The sequence goes on along the minus strand of JBGAII010000200.1, from coordinate 6,605 downwards.
ACCGGCAGGTTGAAGTCACCGTGCGGGCTGCGCACCACCAGGCCGCGTTCGGCCAGCTGTAGTTGTCGGCGCTCACGCACCAGAAAACGGACGTCGCCGCCGGCCTGGACGAGCCGGCCGCCGAAATAGCCGCCGATGGCACCGGCGCCGAGGACGAGGATGTTCATGCCCGAGTGGATGGCAGTTGCGCAATGCAGATGCGCCGCATCTTGCCTGAAGATGCGCCCGCCCCGGGCGCCAGGGTCAGGACGAGGTCAAGCCGAGTCGTTCGCTGCTCTGGAACTGCGGCTCGTCGACGTCCTCGCCGAGGTCGGCGACGGCACGCGAGCGGCCCAGACGCTTGGCCTCGTACAGCGCCAGGTCGGCGCGTTGCAGCGTGTCGTCGATGTTCTCGCCGCTGCGCATCTGCACGATGCCGAAGCTCAGGCTCAGCCGCGGCAGCGCATGTGCGTGCGACTGCAGCTGGAGGTGGGCGACCAGCCGCTCGGCCACCTGCATCGCCTCCTGCGGCGTCGTGCGGCGCAGCAGCAGCACGAACTCGTCGCCGCCATGGCGGCCGGCGACGTCGTGCGCGCGCAGCATGTCCAGCGTGCAGCGCGACACCAGCTTCAGCGCGCGGTCGCCGGCAGCGTGGCCCAGCTTGTCGTTGATCTGCTTGAAATGGTCGATATCGACCAGCAGCAGCGTCGCGCTGTCCGGGGGTTCGGCCTGCAGCGCGCGCCGCGCCAGTTCCTCGAAGCGCCGGCGGTTCGGCACCTGCGTCAGCATGTCGATGTTCGCCAGCACGCGCAGCCGGCGGCGCGACTGGCGCAACTCGCGCTCGGTGCGACGACTGCTCAGTGTCAGCACCAGGAAGGCCAGCGCCATCGAGGCCAGCGTCACGCTGCACAGCTGCAGCACGGCAGGCGGCCACTCGGGCATCGTGGTGCCGGCGAGCAGCGGCAGGACGGCCAGCAGCAGCCACAGCGCGCCAAACGAGCGCAGCCCGCTGCCTTCCTCGTGCGGCGTGGCCGAGATGCACACCACCGCGGCATGGAGCGCGGCCGCGCCGGCGGCCAGCAGTGGCACCAATCGGCTATCGCCGATGAGCTGCACGCCGATCAGCCCCGCCACCAGCAGCAGGCCGAGCAGTCCCAGATCGACCCGCGCATCGCCGGGCAGCGGGCGGCGGGCGTGGAAGCGGCGCAGCCCGACCAGACACAGCAAGGGCCAGGGCATGAACAGAAGCTGCAGCACCGGCAGCAGCGGATGCGCACTGCCGAACGCGGCGATCAGGCCCGCGCCGGCCACGTTCAGCCACAACGCGCCCAGCCACCACTGGAAGCCCCGATAGCTGTGTTGGGTCCACTCGAAGGCCGTCAGCGCGCCAGCGCCCACGAGCAGCGCCGCCAGACACAGCAGCAGCGTCGGCGTCAACGGATCCATGCGCCAAATTCTGCGCGCGGCCGGCACGCCTGCAGTTTGCAGAACCTTCAGCATTGCAACAGGATGCTTCACCGCGGCCATGCCCTATGCTGCGAAGCCATGAGGGACCTGATCGACTCGTTCTGGCGCGCTGCCGCCTATTGCCTGCATCTACTGGGAAGCCGCGGTCGCCGCGGTGCGCGGCACGCTGGAGCAGTGGTCTTTGGTGGTCAGTTTCCTGAACTGGCTCGAATCGATCGGCGCCACCGGCTTTGCGGCCGTGCTGGCGCCGTTGATCGTGGTCGCGCTGGCGGTACCGGTGATCGTCGTCGGCTCACTGCTGCTGGTGGCCTGGCTGATGACGCCGTCGCTGGTCAACCTGGTGGCGGCGCGGCGCTTTCCACAGCTCGAGCGCAAGCATGGCGCCGGCTGGTTCAGCGCCGCACTGTGGTCGCTCGGCGCCATGCTGTTCGCGCTGTTACTGCTGGGCTTGAGCCTGCCGCTGTGGTTCATTCCGCCGCTGGTGCTGGTGCTGCCGCCGCTGATCTGGGGCTGGCTGACTTACCGGGTGATGAGCTACGACGTGCTCGCCGAGCATGCCAGCGGCGACGAGCGCCGCCAGCTGATGCGCGAGCAGCGCTGGCCGCTGCTGGCCATCGGCATCATCACCGGCTACCTCGGCGCCGCGCCGTCGCTGTTGTGGGCAGTCAACGCCGCTGCGCTGGTGCTGGCACCGGTGCTGGTGGTGCTGTCGGTTTGGCTGTACACGCTGGTCTTCGCCTTTGCCGCGCTGTGGTTCGCGCACTTCGCGTTGGCTGCATTGCAGCGGATGCGCCAGCAGGCCGCGATCACGCTGGAACCACTGGTGCCGGCTGCCCAGACGGCGCCGGCCCTCGCGCCGGCGCCCGCCCTGCCGCCCGTTGACAAGCCGCCCGCCGACACGCCGCCGCCTGCGGCGCTGCCGCCAGCTTGAGCAGGCGGCTCTCGAGGAGGCGCGGGTGCGCCCGTGCTTCATCGGCCACGACGCCCGCAGATCAGGGAGTCCGTTGTGGTGCCCCGTTCCCGTTGCCGGCGCGGAATGTCTCCGCTGGGCCTGTATTGGTGCGATTTTCTCCGGAGTTTGCCCCAATATTGGGCGTATTTCTGTTCCGTGATGGTGCATCATCGCGCTCGATGCACAAGGCGCGCGGCGCGCCGCGCCCTTGGCGAAGGCCGGTCGTGGGCATGGTTTCTGCTATGTTCCGCTGTGCTTTGCGGGGCCCTCCCCCAGGGCCGTCACCCACACATTCCACCCACCGAATTCCCGAACGAAAGCTAGGAGAGCCCAGATGGCAAAGACTGTTGCCGACGTGATGAAGATGGTGAAGGACAACGAAATCAAGTTCGTTGACTTCCGGTTTACCGACACCCGCGGCAAGGAACAGCACGTCTCGGTGCCGATCTCGGCCTTCGACGAAGACAAGTTCAGTGCCGGCCACGCCTTCGACGGTTCGTCGATCGCCGGCTGGAAGGGCATCGAGGCTTCGGACATGACGCTGATGCCCGATCCGGGCACCGCCAACATCGACCCGTTCTACGAAGAGCCGACGCTGATCCTCACCTGCGACGTCATCGATCCGACCGACGGCAAGCCCTACGAGCGCGACCCGCGTTCGCTGGCCAAGCGTGCCGAGGCCTACATGAAGGCCTCGGGCCTGGGCGATGCGGCCTACTTCGGCCCCGAACCCGAGTTCTTCGTCTTCGACAGCGTGCGCTGGCAGGTGGACATGTCCGGCTGCTTCGTGAAGATCGATTCCGAAGAAGCCGCCTGGAACACCGGCAAGGAATACGAGCACGGCAACTCCGGCTACCGCCCGGCCGTCAAGGGCGGCTACTTCCCGGTGCCGCCGGTCGACAGCTTCCAGGACATGCGCTCGGAAATGTGCCTGGTGCTCGAATCCCTGGGGATCCCGGTCGAGGTCCATCACCACGAGGTGGCCAACGCCGGCCAGATGGAACTGGGCACGAAGTTCAGCACGCTGGTGCAGCGCGCCGACTGGACCCAGCTGCAGAAGTACGTCATCCAGAACGTCGCGCACTCCTACGGCAAGACGGCGACCTTCATGCCCAAGCCGATCGTCGGTGACAACGGCAGCGGCATGCACGTGCACCAGTCGGTGTGGAAGGACGGCAAGAACCTGTTCGCCGGTGACGGTTATGCCGGTCTGAGCGAGTTCGCGCTGTACTACATCGGCGGCATCATCAAGCACGCCCGTGCGCTGAACGCCATCACCAACCCCGGCACCAACAGCTACAAGCGCCTGGTGCCTGGCTTCGAAGCGCCGGTGAAGCTGGCCTATTCGGCGAAGAACCGCTCGGCCTCGATTCGCATCCCCTACGTGGCCAACCCGAAGGGCCGCCGCGTCGAGGCGCGTTTCCCCGATCCTTCGGCCAACCCGTACCTGGCCTTCAGCGCGCTGCTGATGGCCGGCCTGGATGGCGTGGAGAACAAGATCCACCCCGGTGAAGCAGCCACCAAGGACCTGTACCACCTGCCGCCGGAAGAAGACGCGAAGATCCCGACCGTCTGCCACAGCCTGGACCAGGCGCTCGAATACCTGGACAAGGGCCGGGCGTTCCTGACCAAGGGCGGCGTGTTCACCGATGCTTACATCGACGCCTACATCGAACTGAAGATGCAGGAAGTGCAGCGTTTCCGCATGACGACGCACCCGGTCGAGTTCGACATGTACTACAGCCTCTGATGCGGGCCCTGGGATGAAGCGACAAAGGGCGGCCCCGGGCCGCCCCTTTTTATTGGATCGGGGCCATTCGCAGTGCGCCAGAATGGGGGCCGACCCTGGCTTGGCACGAAGGCGCGCCCATGAAACGACCCCGGTTCCTGCAACTGCAAGCGGCGCTGCTCGCCACGCTGGCGGGAGCGGCGCTGGCTCAGCCGGCGTCGACCGTCGTCTACAAGTGCCCGGGCAACGTCTACACCAGCGACCGGGAGCTGAGCACCAAGCAGGCCAACGAACAGGGCTGCAAGGTGATCGAGGGCACACCGATCACCGTGATCCAGGGCCGGCCGCCGACGCCGCGGCCCGCCAGCGCGGCCGGTGCGGCCGGCGCGGTGCCGGCCACCGCATCGCGGTCGCCGGACGCCCGCATCGACCCCGCGGCGCAGCGCGCGCGCGACAGCGATTCGCGGCGCATCCTGGAAGCCGAATTGCGGCGCGAGGAAGACCGGCTGGCCGATTTGCGCCGGGAGTACAACAACGGCGAACCGGAACGCCAGGGCAACGAACGCAACTACCAGAAGTACCTGGATCGCGTCGCCGACCTGAAGAGCAGCATCGCGCGCAAGGAAAGCGACATCGCCGCCATCAAGCGCGAGCTGGGCAAGCTTCCCGCGCCCTGACCCCGCCGCTGGCCTTGCGCCGCAGCGGGCCGGCCAGGCGGGCTCGATCCGCGTGGAGCGCGGGCCGATGAGCGGCGACGTCCTGCCTCCGGACTACGAGGCCTACGACCAGCTGAGCACGATGGTGGCCGTCGCACGCGGCGACGGGCACTGCCTGTTTGCCAACTCCACGCTGGAGAACGCCGTCGCGGTGTCGCGGCGCGCGCTGCTGCGCGGCAACGTGACCGACTGGTTCATCGACCCGCAGCCGATGCGCGACACGCTGCTGGCGCTGAGCCGCAACGAGGTGACCAGCGGCCGCTTCGAGGCGCAGCTCAAGCGCGCGCCGCTGGGTTTCGCCGACCCGCTGCTGGTGCGCGTCAGCGCCAGCCAGATGGACCCCGAAGACGGCGTGTTGCTCGAGATCGTCGAGATCGAGCAGCAGACGCGTCAGGACCGCGAGGAGCGCGCGCTCGACCTGGCCCAGGCCAACAAGGAGCTGCTGCGCAACCTGGCGCACGAGATCAAGAACCCGCTGGGCGGCATTCGCGGCGCGGCCCAGCTGCTGGAGATGGAACTCGCCAGCCGCAGCACCGGTGCGCGCGTGCGCGGTGCGCTCGGCCTGGCCGCTGGCCGCAGCAAGCGCGCCGGCGCTGCCCGCGGCCTGACCGAATACACGCAGGTCATCATCCACGAGGCCGACCGGCTGCAGGCGCTGGTCGACCGGCTGCTGGCGCCGCACCGCAAGCCGCACGTGGTGGGCGACGTCAACATCCACGAAGTCTGCGAGCGGGTACGCCTGCTGATCAGCTCGGAGTTCCCGCGCGGGCTGGAAGTGGAGCGCGACTACGACACCTCGATCCCCGAGTTCCGCGGTGACCGCGAACAGCTGATCCAGGCGGTGCTGAACATCGTGCGCAATGCCGTCGAGGCCCTCGGCGAGCAGATCGCCGCCGGCACCGCCCGGCTGGCGTTGCGCACGCGCATCGCCCGGCAGGTGACCATCGGCAAGCAGCGCTTCCGACTGGCACTGGAATTGCATGTTCAGGACAACGGACCGGGGGTGCCCGAGGCCATTCGGGACCGGATCTTTCACCCATTGGTATCGGGTAGGGAGGGAGGCTCGGGGCTTGGGCTGACGCTGGCGCAGACCTTCGTGCAGCAGCATCGCGGCACGATCGAATACGACAGCGTGCCGGGCCGTACGGACTTCAAGATCCTGATCCCCTTGCCCTGAGGCAACGGCGAAGACATGAAACCCATCTGGATCGTCGACGACGACCACTCCATCCGCTTCGTGCTGGAGAAGGCCCTGGCGCGCGAGCAGTTCGCGGTGCGCAGCTTCTCCAACGCCCGCGAAGTGCTGGCCGCGCTGGACAGCGATGAACCGCAGGTGATGGTCAGCGACATCCGCATGCCCGGCGGTTCGGGCATCGACCTGCTGTCCAAGGTCAAGGCGCGGCTGCCCGGCCTGCCGGTCATCATCATGACGGCCTATTCCGACCTGGACAGTGCCGTCAGCGCCTTCCAGGGCGGCGCCTTCGAATACCTGCCCAAGCCCTTCGACGTGCCGAAGGCAGTGGAGCTGATCCGCCGTGCCGTCGAAGAAAGCCTGCGCGAAGAAGTGCGCGACACCGCGTCCGCGCCGATGCCCGAGATGCTGGGCCAGGCGCCGGCGATGCAGGACGTGTTCCGCGCCATCGGGCGCTTGAGCCAGAGCACGGTGACGGTGATGATCACCGGCGAGAGCGGTTCGGGCAAGGAACTGGTGGCGCGCGCGCTGCACAAGCACAGCCCGCGCGCCAACGGCCCCTTCATCGCC
>JBGAII010000199.1:0-7061 GCA_044225625.1 Rubrivivax sp. | reverse complement strand
GCTCTTCACCGAGATGTGGGCCATCGCGCGCTTCAGGTCGTTCTTGTCCGCGCCGTGCTTGGCCCGGTAGGCGGCGGCCAGTTGCGCGAAGGAGCCCGGCGCCGACAGGTTGGGCCAGAACAGGTCGTTCAGCGCGCCGCGGCCGCGCTGCGGCAGGCCGCCGTAGCCGGTGTCCTTGAGCTTCTCGACGCCCAGCGCCAGTGCGATGTCCGCCGCGCCCGAGGCCACGGCGTAGACGGCGCCGCGCAGCGCCTCGGTGCCGGTGGCGCAGTAGTTTTCCACCCGCGTCACCGGGATGTAGGGCAGGCGCAGCGTCATCGCCAGCGGCACCGCCGACTTGCCCAGATGCTGCTCCTCGATCGCCGTGCCCAGCCAGGCGGCCTCGATCTGCTTGCGTTCGATGCCGGCGTCGGCCAGCGCTTCCTCGAAGGCCTCGACCATCAGGTCCTGCGCATTGCAGTCCCAGCGCTCGCCGAACTTCGAGCAGCCCATGCCGAGGATGACGACCTTGTCCTTGATGCCCGTAGCCATGCGCAACTCCTTCGTCAGGCGGGTGTGGCTTTCCAGAAATACCTTTGGAAACCGCGCAGCGGGTCCTGGTCCTTGATGCGGAACACCATCCGCAGCTCCAGGCCGACGTCCATCTTGCCGGCCTCGATCTCGGTGAAGTCCATCAGCATGCGCCCGCCGCCGTCGAAGGCCACCATGCCGAAGTAGGTGGGCGGGTCGGGCGTGTAGGTCAGCGCGTCGGCGGTATAGGACAGAACCTTGCCGCCGCGCTCGGCGAAGGGGTAGTCGTCCTGGCTGTCCAACGCGTTGCACTCCGGGTTGACGCAGTAGCGCTGCCGCGGGTACTGCACCGTGCCGCAGGCGCGGCACTTGCCGCCCACCAGGCCCTGGATCATGTCGCGGTTGCGGTACAGCACCGTCAGCGGCGTGGGCTTGTCGGGCTCGGCGCGCATGCCGCGCTCCATGTCCAGCAGGCCGTTGAAGGACAGGTAGCGCAGGTAGTTGCCGTCCTCGCGACGGCGGGCCAGTGCGCCCTTCACGCCGAAGCGCGGCTTGGCGCTGCCGATGGCGTCGGTCACACGCAGCAGCAGCGCGTCGCAGCCCTCGCCGAACGCGGCCACCAGGATCAGGTCGCCCGGCCTGGCGTCTTCCAGCGCGGCCGCCAGCATCAGCAGCGGATGCGCCACGCCGGTGTCGCCGCAGACGGCGGCCAGCGCATCGCGCACGCTGGCCTCGGGCAGATTGCAGCGCTTGGCCACCGCCGCCTGGATGCGCGACAGCGTGCCCGGCAGGCAGAAGTGCGTCACCGCGCCGGCTTCGACGCCGGCCTTCTTCAGTACCGCGTCGATGGCGTGCGGCACGATCTTCAGGTAGCCCTCGTCGCGCACCCAGCGCTCTTCCCAGGCGTAGTCGTGCGCGCGGTCGTGCATGCGGTACTGGTGGACGAAATCCACCGTCTCGCTGTGCGCCGCCACCAGCGTGGCCAGCGGCGTGCCGCGGCCCACCAGCAGCGCGGCTGCGCCGTCGCCGTAGTGAAGCTCCTGCGTGCTGGCGGCCTTGGCCTTGCGCGCATCGGCGGCCACCACCAGCGTCGGGCCTTGCTCACCGGCGCCCTCCAGTGCCTCCATCAAGGCACTGGAGCCTGCACGCTGGCTGCCGGTGAAATCCAGCCCGCGCAGCGCGGACGGCAGCATCAGCGCATTGGCCACCACGCCGGCGTTGAGCCGGTCGTCGAAGGGCAGGCTGCTCGAGGCCAATACCAGACGGCTCAGGGCCGCGCGGTCGCGGTCACCCAGGCAGTCGCGCGCCGCCTCCACGCCCATGGTGATGGCGTCCTCGTCCCAGTTGCAGATGGCGCGCTCGCCCTTGGCCAGGCCCTTCAGGCCCGGCGCGAACCAGGCATTGGCCGCGGCCACCACCGCGCGCTGCAGCCGCGAACGCGGCACGTAGGCGCCGAAGGACAGGATGCCGAAGTCCTGCGCACTCATGACAGCACCCTAGGCGCTGCGCGCCGTCCCGCCAGGCGGGAGCATGAACACTTGGAGCGGTCCGGCGTGTTCATCAGATCGGGTCCCAGCTGAAGACGTCGGCCGAGCGGTCCAGCGGGAAGAAGCTGGCCTTCATCGCCGGGATGGCATGGCTGGCCACGGTCTGCGGCGTCCAGCCCTCTTCGCGGTGCACCGATCGGATCGGCCGGCTCTGGCCCATCAGGAAGATCTCGTTGGCGCGCACCGCGAAGATCTGGCCGCTGACCTCCTTGGCCTGGTCGCTGATCAGGTACACCGCCAGCGGCGCGATCTTGTTGGTCTCCATCGCCTTCATGCGCGCCAGCCGCGCCGCCTGCTCGGGCGTGTCGCTGGGGATGGTGCCGATCAAGCGGCTCCAGGCGAAGGGGCTGATGCAGTTGCTGCGCACGTGGTAGCGCTGCATGTCCAGCGCGATCGACTTGGACAGGCCGACGATGCCCAGCTTGGCCGCCGCATAGTTGGCCTGGCCGAAGTTGCCGATCAGGCCCGAGGTCGAGGTCATGTGCACGAAGGCACCACGCTCCTCGCTGCGGAAGATCGAGGCCGCCGCGCGCGCCATGTAGAAGCTGCCGTGCAGGTGCACGTCGATCACCGCCTTCCACTCGTCCACCGACATGTTGTGGAAGATGCGGTCGCGCAGGATGCCGGCGTTGTTGACCACCGCATGCAGCGTGCCGAAGGCGTCGGTGGCGCACTTGATGATGCGGTTGGCCGATTCCCATTCGGCCACGCTGTCGGTGTTGGCCACCGCGCTGCCGCCGGCCGCACGGATCTCGTTCACCACCTGCATCGCCGGGCCGTCGTCGTGGCCTGCGCCGGACTCCGACACGCCGGGGTCGTTGACCACCACCTGAGCCCCTTCGGCCGCGGCCAGCATCGCGATGTCGCGCCCGATGCCGCGTCCCGCGCCGGTGACGATGATCACCTTGCCGTCGAGCATTCCCATGATCGGTGTCTCCTAGGTGACGCCCGCCATGCATGCGGGCTGCAGAACCATTCTCACGCAAACTGCAGCCTTCGCCACAGCCCCGGGGCACCCATGTCCGGACACGACACCGACGCCGCCATGCGCACCTACTGGACCGAGCAGCTGGAGGCTGCGCACCACTTCATGTTCGAGCAGGTGCTGCCCTATCCGGTGGCCGAATGCCACGAGCCGATGGTGTCGCTGCAGCAGGCCGCGGAACAAGCCGACGTGGTGGTGCAGTTCTCGACGCGGCCGCATGCGCTGGGCCTGCCGCGGCTGTTCTACCTGCGCGACGGACAGATCCCCGGCTTCATCGGCGCGGCGGCCGAGATGAACGAGCGCGGTTGGGTGATGCGCGTCGAGGACGGCTATCGCACACCGCAGATGCAGAAGCACCTGGGCCTGATGCCCGGCGTGTTCGACGCCGTCCTGCGCAGCGTGATATGGGAGCTGGGCGGCCAGCGGCCGACGCCGGAGTTCATGTTCCGCCGCTGCTCCACGCTGGTGGCCAGCGTGCCCAAGTTCGGCACGCACATGTCGGGAAGTGCCATCGACATCTCGGTGATGCATCTGGACGAACCGACGCGCGAGGTCGATCGCGGCGCACCCTATCTGGAGATGTCGGCGCTGACGCCGATGGACTCACCGTTCATTTCCGACGAAGCGCGCCGGAACCGCCGCGACATCAGCGCGCTGATGCGCCGCCACGGCTTCGTCGACTACCCATGGGAGTTCTGGCACTACTCCAGCGGCGACGCCTACGAACAGGTGCTGGCCAGGACCGGGCTTGCTGCGATCTACGGCGCGGTACAGGCCGACCTGCAGACGCTGCAGGTCGTGCCGCTGGCGCAACCCGAGCAGCCGCTGAACAGCTTCGACGAGATCCGCGCCGGGATCGACGCCGCGCTGGCACGCCAGGCTTGACAGGGCCCGCGCCGCCGGCGCGCGCTCAGCGCACGAACTGGTCGACGTAGCCGGCGCCCAGACCGTTCTGGGCATAGTGGCGCCGGCACATCTCGATCTTGGTGAACACGTCTTCATAGCCGGTGGTCCGGCCCTGCTCGTCGACGTAGACCATCGCACCGTGGATGTTGAAGAAGGTGATCATCTCGGTGGCCCCGCCCGCCGCCTCGTCGACCACCAGCGTGTGGATCTCCCCCGGCGGCTCGTAGACGAAGCTGCCCTCGTGCGCCACCCAGTCGTGCTCCAGGTAGCGCCAGGCGCCGCGGATCACGTAGCCCGTGACCCAGCTGGGGTGGATGTGGCGCGACAGCACGCCGGCCTGGCGCACGCGCAGCAGGTTGCACCAGCTGCCGGTCACCGTGTTCAGCAGCAGCGGCCGGAACCACACCAGCGGCGCCTGCGGCACCCACACGCGTTCGTCTTCGGGGATCGCGGGAATGGCGATCTCGGGCTGGATGCCCGGCAGCTGCAGGATGGGGCTCATCGCGAAGTCCTCGTTCAGGTGATCAGGTAGCCGCCGTCCACCGGCAGCACCACGCCGGTGACGAAGCGCGCCGCCGGGCTGGCCAGGAACAGCACCGGCCCGGCGATGTCCTCCGGCGTGCCCCAGCGGCCCAGCGGCGTGCGCGCCAGGATCGGCGCGCTGCGCGCCGGGTCGTCCTGCAGCGCCTGCGTCAGCGGCGTGGCGATCCAGCCCGGCGCCACCGCGTTGACGCGGATGCCATCGGCCGCATAGGCGATGGCCAGGCTCTTGGTCAGCTGGGCCACGCCGCCCTTGCTGGCGCTGTAGCCCGGCACCAGGCCGCCGCCGAAGAAGCTCAGCATCGACGCGGTGTTGACGATGCAGCCGCGCCGCGCCTTCAACCCCGGCCGTGCTGCCGCGCAGACGCGCATCGTGCCGTTGAGGTTGATGTCCACCGTCTGCGCAAAGGCCTCGGGCTCGTGCTCCTGGCCGCGGCGGATGATGCCGGCGCAGTTGACCACCACGTCCAGGTCGCTCAGCGACTGCAGCAGCGCCTGCACCGCATCGCCATCGCGCACGTCGAGCAGGCGATGCTCGATGCCCGGGCGCGCCGCCGCCGCGGCATCGACTTCGGCCGCGGTGGCGCCGGTCGCCCAGACCTGGTCGCCCCCGGCCGCGAAGGCGGCGGCGATGCCGGCGCCGATGCCGCTGGTGCCGCCGGTGATCAGGATCTTCCTCAAGGCCACTCCTTCAATGCGGCGCGCACGGCCGCGGCATGCGGGATCGGCGCCACGGCGCCGTAACCCTGTGTCGACAAGGCGGCCGCCACCGCGGCGTAGCGGGCGGCCTCCCGCAGCCCGTCGCCGGCGATGCGGCGCGCGACGAAGGCGCCGCCGAAGGTGTCGCCGGCGCCGGTGGCATCCAGAGTTGTGCACGGGTAGGCCGCGATGCGGTGACGCTCGTCGGCGCTGGCCACCAGCGCGCCCTCGGCACCCATCTTCAGCGCCACCACCTTCGCACCCCGCTGCAGGCAGTGGTCGACGATGGCATCGGGATCGCTCAGCCCGGTGATGGCCGTGATGTCGTCCCAGCTGGGCAGCGCGATGTCGGCCAGGCGCAGCACGTCGCCCATGACCGCGCGCGCCAGGTCCAGCGACCACAGCTTCAGGCGCAGGTTGGTGTCGAAGCACACCTGCACGCCAGCCGACCGGGCCGCGCCGATGGCCGCATAACCGGCCTCGCAGGCACTGCGCGAGATGGCCAGCGAGATGCCCGACAGGTGCAGCACCCGCGCGGCGGCAATCCCGGCCCTCGGCACGTCGGCCGGCCCGACGCGGCTGGCCGCGCTGCCGCTGCGCTGGAAGTGGAACTCGTGGCCGCGATCGCCGTGGGTGACGAAGTACAGGCCGGTGAAGGCGCTTGCATCCGTGCGCACCAGCGTGTGGTCCACGCCCTCGGCGTCCCACAGCGCGCGCAGTGCGCGCCCGTGGGCATCGTCGCCGAGTGCGCTCCAGCAGCCGACCCGCGCACCCTGGCGGGCCGCGGCGATGGCGAAGTTGCTGGTGTCGCCGCCGAAACCCTGCAGGTACGACCGGCCGCCGCCCTCGCCGGTCTGGTTGAACTCGACCATCGCCTCGCCGTAGGCCAGGATGTCCATGCGGCCTCAGCCTCCTTCGCGCGCCGCGCCGCAGTTCCAGCACTGCTCGAAGGGCCCCTCCACCTGCTCGAGGCAGGCCCGGCACACCCAGTGGCGCCACGGCGGGTGGCGCAGCTCGTGCAGCAACTGCAGCGCCTCGGCATGCCGGGCCTCGTCCATCACCCAGACCTCGGGCAGAGCCTGATCCACGGGAATCTCGCCGGCGATGCTGCCCGCCCACGCACGCTGCACCGTGGCATCGACGCCGGCGCCGCAGAGCTGGTCGGCCCACAGCGTGGCCAGGGCCAGGTTCGGTGCGGCGACGAGACGCTTCATGCGCAAGGGCGGGAGTTTCACAATCGGGCGATGGGCTGGTCCATTCTCGCCGACGCGGTGCTGCTGCTGCACGGCCTGTTCATCGCCTGGGTTGCGCTCGGTGGTCTGGCGGTCTGCGTCCGGCCCGGGCTGGCCTGGCTGCACCTGCCTGCGCTGGCCTGGGGCGTGTGGATCGAGGCCAGCGCCGGCCTGTGCCCGCTGACGCCGCTGGAGTGGGCATTGCGCCGACATGCCGGACAGCAGGGCCACGCCGGCAGCTTCGTCGACCACTACCTGGGCGCGCTGATCTATCCCGACGGGCTGACGCCGGCGGCGCAGTGGCGCATGGCGCTGCTGCTGCTGGCCGTCAACCTGCTGTTCTATGGGGTCGCGTGGCGCCGCCTGCAACGGCGGCGCCGGATGCCCTAAGCTCGCGGCCTTGCACCACCGTCGAGGAGAGCCCATGACTTCACGCGCCCGCACCATCCAGATCACCCAGTACGGCGGCCCCGAGGTGCTGCAGCTGGTCGAGCTGCCGGTGGGCGAGCCCGGGCCGGGCGAGATCCGCATCCGCCACCATGCCTGCGGCCTGAACTTCATCGACGTCTACCAGCGCACCGGGCTGTACCAGAACCCGCTGCCGCTGGCGCTGGGCATGGAAGGCGCCGGCATCGTCGAGGC
>JBGAII010000004.1:0-64456 GCA_044225625.1 Rubrivivax sp. | reverse complement strand
GCCTCCGTGCCTATGCTCCCGCCGCGCGGCCGGCCCGGCCGCACGCACAGGAGACAACATGAGCGACACGCAAAGGCCGCCGACCGAACGGATCGGCGATGACGAGGTGAGCAAGCGGTTCTCGGACGGCGCGGTCATCGTGCGCACGCAGCGCCTGCCGTGGATGCCGTGGGCCGCGCCCGGCACCTACTGCAAGGTGCTGCACATGGACATGTCGCATGCCAAGACCACGCTGATGATCAAGGTCGACCCGAACACGCCGCTGGGCGAGCACCAGCACCTGGGCGACGCCGAGGCCTACCTGCTGGAAGGCGACTTCGTCTACGAACACGGCGGCGGCGCCGCGGGCGACTACCTGTGCGAACAGGGCGGCATCGCCCACGTGCCGAAGACCGGCGACAAGGGCCTGGTGCTGTTCGGCATGAACTACGGCACGCTGCACGGCTTCGACGAAAAGGGCCAGCTGGCCGGCGTGATCGACAACGCCTTCTACTACGGCGTCGCCGAGCAGCATGGCCTGCATGCCCACCTGCCCGCGTCGGCGCGCACGCGCAACCTGATCGGAGCCACGGCATGAGCGCTTTGCTGAACAGCCCCTCCACCCGCTCGGGCTCCTATGTGTTCCCCGACGGTTCGTCGCTGGTGCGCGCCCGCGAACTGGCGTGGACGCCCTGGGCGGTGCGCAACGTGGGCTTCAAGCTGCTCGACGTGGACCGCAGCTTCGACAAGGCCACGTTCCTGCTCAACGCCCCCGGCGGCGCGACGATTCCCGGCTTCCGGCTCAGCGGCGCGATGGAGATCTTCGTCGAAGCCGGCAGCCTGCAGTTCGAGCGCGGCGCGCTGGGCGAAGGCGACTACGTCTACCTGCCCGGGGGCAGCCGCAACGGCGAGCTGGTGCTGGCCGCGGGCACGCAGCTGTACGTCATCGCGCACGGCCCGGTGCGCATCGCCGACCGCTACGTCGATGTCGACTGGATGATCGACGCCCTGCAGGGCCTCGAGGCGGGCGAGCACATCCGCGCGGTGCTGATGAGCGCCTGATCGACGCCGCCATGGCTTGACGAAGCGTCGTCTCGCCGGCGGCCCTCGGCCCCCGCCGTGGGCCGCCTTCACCATCGCGCCGGCCGCCAGCGTGGCGGCCACCTCGGCCACCCTTGCCGGACCCTGCAACCTCGCGCCGACCTGCGCCGGCGAGGCGTCCGCTTTTGCCTATGATTCAGGCCCTGCGCGAGTCGCCTCGAAGCAGCCGCGCCAGAATTGAGCGCCCTGCTGCCGTGAAAAGTGGCGGCACCGCGTCAGCGCCCAAACCGATCTGTCCGTCCAACGAGGAGAAAAGTTGATGAGCCGAGCCCTTCGGTCCCTGGCGGCGCTGGCCGCCGTTGGCATGCTGGCATTTGCCGGCGCCGCCCAGGCCCAGGCCCCCGCGCCGATCCCGCCGTCGATCAGCACGCCCGACCGGGTCGACAGCCGCATCGGCACGCTGCAGTTCCGTGACGGCGCCCCCAGCGCGGCGACGCTGGAGAAGGTGTACGACAACCTCGACTACACCCGCGCCTTCGAGGCCTTCGTCAACACCATGCAGGGCGTCAATGCGGCCGCCATCCGCAAGGGGATGATGGACGTCGGTGTCAAGGACAACGAGATCATGGTGTTCTCGCGCCTGATGGACGCGAAGTCGCTGTTCCTCACCGCCAACGCCGACACCGTGTACTTCATCGGCACCCTCGACCTGAGCAAGGGCCCGATGGTGCTGGAGACGCCGCCCAACGCGCTGGGCACGCTGGACGACATGTGGTGGCGCTGGGTCATCGACTTCGGCGCCCCCGGCCCCGACCGTGGCGCCGGCGGCAAGTACCTGATCCTGCCGCCGGGCTACGACGGTCCGGTTCCCGAGGGCGGCTTCTACGTCGCCCGCTCCAAGACCACCCGGGTGCTGATCCTGGGCCGCATGTTCATGGAGAACGACAACCCGGCACCGGCGGTCGATGCCATCAAGAAGTTCACCAAGATCTACCCGTACAACGCCGGCGGCGTGGGCACCAGCGTGGCCGAGTTCCTGAGCGGCAAGGCCCGGCTGGGCCCGATCACCGCACCGCCGGCCACCGTGTTCCACGAAGGCAGCGGCAAGGTGATGAACACCATCCCGCCCAACGACTTCAGCTACTTCGAGATGCTGAACGAGGTGGTGCAGCAGGAGCCGGCCACCGCCATCGACCCCGAGCTGATGGGCCCGATCGCCGCCATCGGCATCGTCAAGGGCAAGCCCTTCGCGCCCGATGCGCGCATGCGCAAGATCCTGAACGATGCGCTGGCCGTGGGCAACGCCACCTCGCGCAGCCTGTTCATGGCGCCGCGGGCGGCCGACTGGTACTACTACCCCGGCTCGGCCTGGTCGAACTTCCTGTTCGTCAGCGGCCATGAGTTCGAGACGCCGATCCCGCTGATCACGCCGCAGGGCGTCAAGCCCTTCCCGGCCACCGGCTACCGCACGCTCGACGCGCGCTCGGCCTTCTTCTACGGCATCACCGGCATCACCCCGGCCATGGCGATGCGGCTGCCCGGCATCGGCTCGCAGTATCTGCTGGCCTTCCAGGACGCGAACAAGCAGTTCTTCGACGGCGCCAAGACCTACAAGGTGACGCTGCCCAAGGGCATCCCCGAGGCCAAGTTCTGGTCGCTGACGCTGTACGACAACCAGACGCGCTCGATGCTGGACACGCCGCAGGGCTACCCGCGCGCCGGCAGCCAGAACTTCCCGTCGCCGGCCGCCGAGGCGGACGCCGCGGGCGTCACGACCGTGTATTTCGGGCCGAAGCAGCCCGACGGGGTCAAGCGCGGCAACTGGATCCAGACGACGCCCGGCAAGGGCTGGTTCGTGATCCTGCGGCTGTACAGCCCGCTCGAGCCCTTCTTCGAGAAGAGCTGGCGGCCCAGCGAGGTGGAACCGGTCCGCTGATCATCAGTTCGCGGCCGCGCGACGCGCGTTCTCCGCCGCCTCGGCCGATGCCCGGATCAGTTCTTGACGGCGTCCTTGGCCTTGTCGACGGGCGAGTCGTTCGTGCTCTTCTTCTTTTAGATAGGCCCCGTGTCGTCGACACCGGCGGCCCGCTTGCCGGAATCCTTGGCGGCCTCCTTGGCATCGCAGCGGCCGCCGACGCCGACGGTGGACTTGGCCGCCGCGCTCTTGGCGGCCTTCTCCGGCGTGCAGTCGGGGTCGACGATGCCGGCCCGTGCGGCCGAGCTGGCGAGCACGAGGGCCAGGCCGCAGGCGGCGAAAAGCGTGCTGGGGGTCATGAAGCTGCTCCTTGAGGGGTGTTCGAGCCGGTGGTTGAAGAGGTCCGCGCGGCGACACGGCGGCGCCAGCGCAGGTAGGGGATGCAGACGATGGCCGAGGCCACGATGTAGATGGCGATGATCACCGCCGTGCGCGGCCCGGGCAGCGATGCGGCCACCAGCACGGCAATGCCGATGTGGCGCGATGCGCAGGCCACGGCGAGCGCGGTGCGGTCGTCCGGCGCCGGCCCGCCGAGCGCGTGGCCGATGGCCAGGGCGATGGCGACCAGGACCATCAGCGCCAGCACGCCGTCCCAACGGGCCACCCGCAACACGTCCCAGTGCAACGCCAGCAAGGCCAGTGCGCAGACGGTGAGCACGCTGCCTGCGGCGCCGATCAGGCGCGACGACCAGCGCCCGGCAAAGCCCGGCAGCACCGCCCTGAGCACCATGCCCGCCGTCAGCGGCAGCAGGAAGGACTTGGCCAGCACCCAGGCCACGTCGGTCGGGCCCAGGTCCAGCGGCGTGCGGAAGTGCGGGCCGAGCAGCGCCAGCCAGGCCGGCACGACGACGATGGCCAGCAGCGACGACAGCAGCACCAGGCTGAAGATGTAGGCGCCGTCGCCGATGCGCAGCAGCTTGCGCGGCAGCAGCGGCGCGCCGGCCGAGGCCGCCAGCACCAGCAGGCCCAGCCGCACGCCCGGCGCCAGGTCGAGCAGGCCGACCAGCATCAGCGCCGCCAGCGGCACCGCCACGTACATCGCCAGCACCGAGCGCAGCAGCAGCCCCGGCCGATGCAGCAGGTGCGTCGCGTCCTTGGCAGTCGAATCCATGCCGATGGCGAAGATGATCACGCCGACGGCCGCCTTCAGCAGCAGCAGCAGGGTTGCGGTCATGGTGCGGGCCTCGGCTTCAGGACTGCGGCGTGACCCAGATCGGCGAGGTCCAGGCGCGCTCCTGCACCGTGGCCGCGACGCCCGGCAGCAGCGGCAGCCTGGCACGCACCGCGTCGTAGGTGCTCCAGCGCGGCGTCGGGATCTGCAGCACGCGCACGTAGTACACGGCGCCCTGCTTCGGGTCGAACTGCGGGTCGGTCCAGTGGCCCATCAGTTCACCCGCGCCGATGCTGTTCTGCCAGGCCGCCGTCTTCAGGTCCACGGTGTTGCCCACCGCAGGCAGCCGGCCCTGCGCATCGGGCTTGCGCGGGCCCGACCAGGCGACGTCGAAGACGCGGTCCTGCGGCTCGCCCTGGGCGTCGACCCAGCCCTGGATGATCTGGATGCGGTCGAGGTTGGCGCCGGCCGGCTCCTTCATCGCCCAGACCGTGAAGCTCGGCGCGCCCTGGCCGCCGGCCTTGAGCGTGCCGCCCATCGGCACGCCCTGCGCATAGCCTTGTTCGACCAGGCTCTTCGCATCGGCCGGCGCGGCGGCGGCACCGATGCGGCCGAAGAAGCGCACCTTGATGCGCGGGCCGCTGGTGGCGAAGGTTTCGCGCGACTTCAGGCCGTCGAAGATCGCCTCGCGCGTGTTCTGCGGCGCCCACACGCCGGTCAGCGCGCCGGGGTTCAGGTCCGGGCCCTTGATCCAGCCGCCGACCTCGCTGGTGCGGCGGCGCTCCACCGTGCCGTCGGCCGCACCGTGGCTGCCGGCCATGAAGTTGTCTTCGGCGACATTGGCCGGCGTGCCGTTGTGGCTGTCGGTGCCGCCGACGAAGCCGTAGTGGTAGGGGTTGATGCCGAGCGTCTTCTCGTAGGCCAGGCCCTTGGTCACGCCCCAGCGCACCCAGTTGCTCCTGCCGAACTTGGCGAAATCGCGGCCGCTGTAGTCGCCGATGGAGTCGGCGTTCTCGAAGCCGGCAAACTCGTCGGCCGCCCAGAACTTGCGGTGCACCTCCGAGTTGCCCTTGATCTGCATCATCTCGATCAGCGGCTCGAAGCGGTTGCGCATCTCGGCATAGGCACGGTCCAGCGGCTGGCCGTCGGCCTTCCATGCGCTGAACATCGTGCCCTTGCTGGCGTTGGAGTTGTGCGGGATGGCGATGACCTTCATGCCCTGCTGCTCCAGCCCGGCCAGCCATTGCCACAGCGCTTCGGGCTGGCTGAACTCGGCCGCACCCATCGGCCGCTCGGGCACGTTCATGTCGCGGAAGAAGACGTTGCGGTGCAGGTTGCCGCCCTGCGGTGCGCTGCTCCATTCGAAGGCCGGCAGCGTGGTGAACCGGCCGGGCTCGTAGGCCGCCTCGGTGGCGGCGAGGATCTGCTTCCAGGCGCTCACCGTGGTGTCGAAGCCGGCGAAGAACGGCGGGTGCGCCGGTGTGCCGCGGTTGGGCTTGACCACGTATTCGAGGAACCAGTTCTCGCGCTCGTCGATCGTCTTCAGCGCCCGCAGCTGCCTGATCTGCTCGTTGTCCGAACCCTTGACCCCCTCGTTCAGCGCCGAGTACATCTCGCCGATGTACTCCGCATGGTCGGTCACCGCGGCCCAGTCGAGCGGCTGCGCGAGCTTGAACCTGATGCCGCTGACCTCGACCTCCTCGCCCTTGGCGAAGCGGTAGGCGTCGGCAGGCATCAGCCGCGCGCCGCCGATGTAGGCGTCCAGCGAGTACGCGGTGTGCAGGTGCTGTTCGCCGAAGTAGGCCTCTTTCAGCGGGTTCGTCGGGATGGCCTTGGCCGGCGATGCCACGGGTGCCGCTACCGCCTTGGCCGGGGCGTCGACCGCGCGATTCGAGCAGGCGCTAGCCAACAGCACGCCGAGGCTCGCAGCCACCGCGAGCGCCGACCGTGCGAAGGTCTTCCGCTGCACGCGAGAGCTGGGTGTCTGCGTCATTGCGGCCTCCTGATGCCTTGTGTTCACGCCGTCGCCGCGCGGGGCATTCAGATCGGCGTGTACCAGACCGGCGAGGTCCAGGCGCGCTCCTGGTGCTTCATGGGCACCTCGGGCGGCATCTGGATGCCGAAGCGATAGGCGTCGTAGGCAGTCCAGCGCGGCGTGGGAATCTCGATCACGCGCGCGTAGTAGTAGGCGCGCAGCGCGGGGTCGAAGGCCGGGTCCTTCCACACGCCGACCAGCTCACCCGCGCCGATGGTGTTGGTCCAGGTGGCGTGCGCCACGTCCACCGTGTCGCCCACCGGCGGCAGCTTGCCGTCCTTGCCCGGCTTGCGGGTCCTGGCGTCGCTCCAGACCACGTTGACGATCTTCTCCTGCGGCTTGCCTGCCTTGTCCACCCAGCCCTTGACGATCTGGATGCGGTCGAGGTTGCCGCCGATGGCGTCCTTCATCGCCGCGACCAGGAAGGTCGGTGCCGGTTTGGCACCATTCGCGGCGGCCGGCGCCTTCGGCAGGTCGGCGCCCATCGGCACGCCCTTGGCGTAGCCGGTCTCGGCGAGGTAGCGCGAGCGCGCGTCCTCGGGCCTGAAGTCCCAGCCGGCAAACAGGCGCACCGTCATGCGCGTGCCCGAGGTGGCGTACACCTCCTTGCGCTTCATCGCGTCCCACAGCGCCTCGCGCGTGTTTTCGGTGGCCCACACCGCGGCATAACCGGCGGCGGTGTAGTGCCACGTATAGCGCGTCTTGCCGAAGCCTTGCTTGGACACGTGCTCCCAGCGCTTCGGGCTGGGCTCCTGGTTGACGTGCTTGCCGTAGAAGTTGTCTTCCTCGATCGCGGTCAGCGAGTTGTGGATGTCGGTGCCGCCGATGAAGCCGAACTTGAACGGGTTCACGCCCAGCTGCAGCTCGTGCAGCAGGCCCTGCAGCAGGCCGGAGCGCAGGTAGTTCGTCGGCATCATTTCCCGGGACAGCGGCTTGCCTTCCAGCGTCAGGTTGCCGTACTCCCAGCCGGCGATGCCGAAGTCGGCGAACTCGTCGTTCGGCGACAGCAGCGGGTGCGTCTCGCTGCCGCCCTTGGTCTGCATCATTTCCTGCAGCACCTCGAAGCGCGCTCGGCGTTCGGCATAGTCCTTGGTGATCGGCTTGCCGGCAAAGTCGACCGCCTCGAACATGCGGCCGTTCGACAGGTTGGCGTTGTGCGGGATGGCGAGCAGCCGGCCGCCGGTCTTGGCCTCGTACTGCGCCATCCAGGCCCAGAGCTTCTCGGGGTCTTCGCTCTGCCAGGCCGAGAACGGCATCACCTGATCCGCCTTGTCCTTGTTGTCGCGGAACAGGATGTTGCGGTGCAGGTTGTTGCCGCCCGGCACCGAGGTCCATTCGTAGCCGATCATCGCGGTGAAGCGGCCGGGCTCGTTGAACTTCTCGGCGGTGGCGGTGTACTGCTGCCACACCGACTTCATGATCGGGCCGACCACCTTCGGGTCCTTGATCGGCGGCGGCAGCTTGTCGTTGGCCTGCGCCGAGACCAGTTCGTTCATCGCGTCCTGCTGTGCCTTGCCGCCGGCCTTCAGCGCCTGGCCCCAGCGGATCAGCGTCGCGTCCGACGCGAAGGCGGGGTTGCCGGCGGCGACCTGCGTCATCAGGCCCAGGCCCTCGGCGTGGTCGGAGATGACCAGGAAGTCGAGCGGGCGCGACAGCTTGGCCGGCACGCCGCTGGAGGACACCACCTCCTCGCCGCGCGCGAAGCGGTAGGCCTGTTCCGGCGTCAGCGTGTTGCCGCCCATGAAGGCGTCGCCGGAGTTGTTGGTGTGGTGGTGCGTGTCGCCGAAGAACACGCGGGTCGGGTACTTGCGCCCGGCATAGGGCGAGTACTTCTTCTTCACTTCGATCTGTTGCGCGGTCTCGGGCTTGCGCGAGTGGTCCTCGCCGTCGTAGTGGTCGACCGCGCCCTTGACGACCACGTCGTCGGCCGCCGCCGGCTGCTGCGCGGCGGCCGGGCCGGCGCAGGCCAGGCTCAACAGCAGTGCCGACACGGGCGCGCGTTGCGCAGCGCGCAGGCGGTTGCGATGCTTCATGGTGTTCTCCCGTGGTGAGGACTCGAACTCAACGCAGTGCTCCCGTCACGCCCAGCAGCACCAGGGTGCGCTCGATGGTCCAGAAGGCGCCCAGGACGCCCACCAGGTAGCCCGGCAGACGCTGCAAGGCCGCCGGCCAACGCAGGCCCGCCCAGCGGGCCGAACGCGCCAGCACGAGCAGCACCAGCACGAAGGCGAGCTGCCCCAGTTCGACGCCGACGTTGAACAGCAGCAGCGCCAGCGGGATCTCGTCTTTCGGCAGCCCCATGGCCGCCAGGCCACTGGCGAAACCGAAGCCGTGCAGCAGGCCGAAGGCAAAGGCCACGACCCAGGGGTGGCGCAACGTGAAGCTGGTGTCGCCGCGCCAGGTGCGCACGACCTCCAGCCCCAGGAACAGGATGCTCAGTGCGATCGCCGCCTCCA
This sequence comes from Rubrivivax sp., assembly GCA_044225625.1. Classification (GTDB taxonomy): domain Bacteria; phylum Pseudomonadota; class Gammaproteobacteria; order Burkholderiales; family Burkholderiaceae_C; genus Rubrivivax. The sequence continues at coordinate 55,859 of JBGAII010000004.1, read as the reverse complement.
GCGGCGCCGCCGGCACCGCCACGTGGCCGAGCGTGGCCAACGCCAGCGTGATGCTGTGCGCGACGGTGAAGGCGGTGAGCGTCTTCACCAGCATCCAGCGGCCGGCGACGATGAGCATCAAGCCCAACACGAACAGCAGGTGGTCGGGGCCGAACAGGATGTGCTGGAAGCCGAGTTGCACGTAGCCGAGCACACGCTCCATCAGGCCGCCGCCGGCGCCATCGAGCGTGACCGACGGCGCGCTCGGGCGCAGCAGGTGGCTCTCGCTGCGGCCGTCGGCATGGTTCACACGCACCAGCACGTCGGTGATCGTCGACTGCAGACCGGCGATGGCGATGGTCTTGCCGGCGATGCCTTCCGGGCATGTCAGCGTGCCGCGCACGACGACGGCGCCGGGGGCGAGCTGCTGCGCGCCGGGCACGACCAGCCGGCATGGCGGCGGCACGACCGGTGCGATCTGCAGCTCGACCTCGCCGCCGCTGGGCTTCTTCCACAGGAAGCCGTAGCTGTCTGCGGCCGTCTGCGTGATTTCCAGGAAACCCGGGCGCACCTCGTGCGCGATGGCCACGCTGGCAGCGCACAGCGCCAGCGCGGTGGCCAGCGCAGCAGGCGCCGCATCACGGCGCACCCCGGGCTTCTCGGCCACGGCGGGCGGCAGCTTCGGGCGCTCGATGCTCACCGAATACTTGGCCAGCAAGCGCTCGTACAGCGCCTGCATCTCGGCCTTGCGCCGCTCGGCCAGCACCTCGCGTTCGACCAGTGGCCGCACCGTGGCCGGATCGGCTGCGCACCGTCGCTGCGCTCGCGTACCAGCACCAGGTGCAGGCCGAAGCCCGATGCGACCGGGCCGCTCCATTGGCCGGGCGCGATCTTCAGCAACGCGTCGGCGAAGTCCGGCCCGAAGGCCGTGGCCACGTCGCGCAGCGGCTGCATCGGCAGCTCGGCGGGCAGCATCGAGGCGTCGCCGAGCGCAGCCGTGTCGACAGCGGGCCCGGCCGAGCGCAGCAGCGCCAGCAGCCGGGTTGCGTCGGCCTGGGCCGACGCCCGCGCCGATCCGTGCGCAGCACACCTGCCGGAACGACAGCTGCGCTTCGGTGCGAAAGGCCTCGGGATGCCGCTCGAGCCAGCCCGCCAGCTCGGCGTCGGTGGGCGGCGCGGCCGCGGCATCGTCGACGAGCACGAACTCGAGTTTCTGGCGCAGGCGCCGCTGGATCACGATGTCGTCACGGTCCAGGCCCAGGGCCCGGGCCTCGCGCGCGGCAATCTCCTGCCTGACGTGCTCGTCGATCAGGCCCTTGAGTTCGATGTCGCTCGGTGGTCGCTGCCAGGTGCGGCTGAAACCCGACGCCAGATGCTCGACCACGCCGGGGGTGATGACGATGCGCTCCGAGCCGGCCCCCGCGCCACCGCGGCCCTGCCATGCCGACAGCCCGAACAGCAGCGCCCCCAGCAGCAGGAAATGCAGCAGAGGTTCGCGCGCAAGGCGATTCAGCAGGGTCTTCCGGCCGAGGGGCCGCGCCTGCGCGACCGCATCGCGCAGTTGCAGATCGATGGGGCTTCGTTCCATGCGGGTTGGCCCTGGGCGTGCTGGGCGTCAGAAGGTGTAGACCACCTTCAGCCAGAAGTAGTCGCCCTTCAAACGGTTCTGCGTGTCCAGTTCCGGCAGCCACTTCAACTCGAACAGCAGCTTCTCGTTGCCGATCGGCTGGATGTAGCCGAGCACCGGACCGATGCCCGCGGTGCGGCCCTTGAAGCAGCCGAGCGTGGCGCCGGCGCCGCTGTCGCAGGTCAGCTGCTGGAAGTACCAGGCTTCGGCACCGAGGGTCACCAGCCCGGACCCGAGCGGAACGATCTGCTGCGCGGACGTATCGAGGTGCAGCACGTTGCCGCTCTTGTACTGGGTGGCGCCGTTCTCGGTGTTGATGGCGTAGCCCAGGTGGGCGGCGGCGTTGAATCCGGTCCGGGTGTTGTTGTAGGCGGCGCCGGCGATCGGGTCGAAGGTCCAGTAGTTCAGCCCGGTGTTGCCGAGCCGTCCGGTCTGGTAGCTGCCGGTGGGCGCGTAGACCGGCATCAGGAAGTCGTATTGCCAGTACTCGTCCTTCCAGGCCAGCATCACCGGCACGACGGTCAGGTCGCCGAGCCCGCTGACGCGGTTCTGAATGCCGATGCCGCCGAGGGCCTGCGAGTTGCCCGAGATGGACAGCCACGTATAGGGCAGGAACGCGGCGACGGCATAGTGGGCGCCGCCGAGCATCGTCGGCTCGAAGCCGTAGCCGCCGCCGAGCACGAAGGTGCTGGACTCGGCGTCCAGGTTGGCGACCACGCCGGCCGCCGTGGGAATCTTGGCCGAAGCGTCACCCCGGTAGTGGATGAGCATCGGCTTGACGAATCCGCCCGGCGAGGCCGGTGGCAGGTCGACGAGCGTGGCATTGGCACCCGGCAGGATGTGCGAGGTGCCGCCCTCGCCGGCATGGCTGGGCTGCGACATGCCCAGACCGGCCGCGAGCAGCGCGCAGGCCAGCAGGCTGCGCGCCCGTACATCCCTGCGGGCCGGCTCGGCAGCGGGCGCCAGGCGGTCTGTCCCTTCTGGCGCAGGCCCCGACGCGCCGGTGCCGGCACCGCCGATGCCGCTCGGCCGGATGCCGCGGGTCGCGATGCGCCAGTGACCGCGCATCTCAGCGCGGCGGATTGACCACGACGTACTGCACCGTGGTGCCGACGTACTGCGGCTGGTACCAGTAGCTGCCGCACTGCTGGTACAGCGTGGGCCCGATCTGCACCGGGTAGCAGCCGCTCGGCGGCAGCGTGTGGACGACCGAGCCGACCACGGCCGCGGTCACCGCCACGGCCGCCACCGTGGCCACCGGGTTCCACCCGCGGTCCACGTCCACGTCGATGTCGACGTCGCGGCGGGCGTTGACATTGACGTTGCGGTCGACGTTGACGTTGGTGTTCCGGTTGACGTTGGTGTTGGTGTTGGTGTTGGTGTTGCGGTTGACGTTCGTATTGCGGTTGGTGTTGCTGTTCTTGTTGACCGAGGTGCGGGTGTTGTTCTTGACCGATCGGTCGGCCAGAGCGGCATCGGGCAGCGTCGCCAGCACCAGCGTCGCCAGCGCTGCGGTCAGCAGGCTCACGCCGGCACGATGGCGACGGCCGTTCATGACCGGGGAAGGAGATGCGGAATTCATGACGTCGGCTTCCGTTCAGTTGGTCTTGGCCAGCGGCGTCAGCTCGATGCGATGCGCTCCCTTCGGTGGCGCATAGGTGAACGCTGCCGCCGGCGTCTTGTCCGTCAGGTTCCAGCTCAACGTGGCGCTGTACTGGGGCTGTTCGGGCTGGTCGGTGGTGGTGATGACCAGCTTGCGCGGCAGCGGCCGGGCGCCGCGCTCGATCCAGATCTGCCAGTCGACGCCAGGCTGGCGCAGCGCGAAGTGCTCGGTTTCGACGCCGTCGATGCGCGCCGGACCGATCAGCGACGCCGCCGTGATGTCGTCCACGCCCGACGCGGCCGTGCCCCAGTAGAACAGGTCGGCCAGCGGCATGTCGATGTCGTAGCGCTGCGCCAGATCGGTCATCAGCTCGCCGACCTTGCCGCTGATGGCGACGCTGGCGTAGTAGCCCATGCGCGGCGCCACCTGCGTCAGGGTCCGGCCGTCGAAGTAGAACTCGCGCCACTTGCGGTCGGTGCGGAAGGACGCACGCAGCTTGTCGGGCGCGGCGTACCGGTATTCGACCGTGCCGCCGAACTGCACCTTCTGTCCGCTTTCCAGCACCTCGTCCTTGGCGGTCTGGGCACTGACGGTGAAGGACTTCAACGAGCGCAGGTAGTCGCCCATCTGCGTCAGGCGGGCGAGCACCGCCGGGTCGCGCGCTTCGGCCGGCGCCGCGGCGCCCTGTGCCAGGCAGGCCTGTGCGACGCCCAGGGCGAGGCCGACGATGAGTACCGCGCGACGAGACCGTCGCACAGCCGCAGCGGTGGCAAAGACATGCATCTGCTTTCTCCTGGGGGTCGTGCGGGAGTGGTGCGGCCTGCGGCCCTAGAACGAGTGCATCAGGCCGAACTCGGCGCCCTGCGAATCGCCGTTGGCAACGGCACCGCCGCCGGGCACGTTGGCGAAGCTGCCGACGATGAAGCTGGCGCCGCCCTTGTTGTTCAGCGTGGAATAGGTGCCGTACAGCGCCGTGCGCTTCGATAGCCAGTACACCACCCCGACGGCCAACTGATCGGCCTTCTGGCCTTCGACGTTGTCGGGCGAGGTGCCGCTGCGCGCCACGTGGCCGTACGACGCGCGCAAGGTCCACTGACCGAGCGGCATGCTGCCGCCGACGAACCAGTTGTCCTGCTTGTCGTCGACCACGCTGATGCGCCCATAGAAACCCGACACCTTGACCGGCCCGACGACCCACGAACCACCGAGGTTGAAGTTGTCGGCATAGGTGTCATAGGCGACCAGCGTCTGGCCGTAGCCGACGTTGACATCGAAGGGGCCGGCTGCATAGCCGAGCCGCCCGCCGAAGAACTTGTTGCCGTAGGTGTTCTCGCCCGCGGCCACCTGCAGCAGGCCATAGAGGCCGCCCAGCAGATCGGCGGGCGTGAAGTAGCCCACCATGTTGTTGGCACGAACCAGCGTGTCGTACGCGCCGCCGAACGGCACGGCCGGCGGCCTGACGGTCAGGTTCCCGGCAGCACCGATGCCGGTGTCGCCGAAGGGATCGAAGTGACCGGTGTTGTAGTAGGTGGCCGTCTCGTCACGACCGAGCCGCACTTCACCCCAGGCGTTGCTGCTGAGGCTCACGGTGGACCGTCGCGTGAAGAAGAAGCCGACACCGGAGTTGCCGATGTCGGGGTTCAGCGGCGCTTCGAGCCAGAAGCCGGCCTTCAGGCCGCCGCCCATGTCCTCGACGCCACGAAAGCCCAGTCGGCTGGGCGACAGGCCGTCCTGCGACATCGAGTACTGCCTGACGCCGTTGTTGTCCAGCCAGCGCCCGTTCAGGTCGACCACGCCGAACAGGGTGACCGAAGACTGCGCCGACGCGCCGCTGACGAAGGCGGCGAGCGCCGCAAGGGTCACCTGTTTTCTGTTGAGAGTCATGGCTGAAGATCGTTGGACCGGGCCCGGAAAATTGGCGGTGCGCTGGGCTGTTGCATGGGTTGATGCAGGCCGTCGGCCCTGTCGGCCACAGGGCCCCTTTGCACACGGTGCGGGAGTATCTGCAGTCGCCCCACGGGCGTCCAATTGATGCCGTGCCGCGATTCGATACAGTCCGTGAATGTCGATGTCCTTGGTCTCCTTGTTGTTGGTCGAGCAGACGGTGGTCCTCGGCGAGACCGGCAATTTCGCTCGCGCCGCCGAACGCCTGGGCATCACCCAGCCGACGCTGACCCGCAACATCGCGGCGCTCGAGACCAAGCTGGGACTGCGGCTGTTCGACCGCGGCCGCAGCGGCGCCGTGCCCACCGTCTTCGGCCTTGCCGTGATCGAGCGCGGCCGTGCCCTGGTTCGTGATTCCAACGCGCTGCTGGCGGAACTGCACGCCCTGGCCGGCCTGGAGACCGGCCAGCTCAACATCGCGGCCGGCCCCTATGCCGCGGACGATCTGGTCGGCCCGGCCGTGGCGCGCCTCGTGGGCGCGCGGCCGGGCCTGCGCGTGCGAGTGACCGTGGTCGCTCCGGACCAGATCCAGCGCGAGGTGCTGTCCGGACGGCACGAGCTTGGCCTGGGCGGCCTGGACAGCCAGGCACCACACGATGAGCTGAGCATCGTGCCGCTGCGCGAGCGGCGTCTGTATCTGGCCTGCCGCGCCGCCCATCCCCTGGCCGGCAGCCAACCGACGCTCAAGCAGGTGCTCGGCTACCCGCTGGTGACCGTCTTCATGCACGGGCGCACCGCGAAGGTCGCTGCGATGGGCGACGGCGACGCAGGCTCCGCAGATCTGTCGCGAAACGGCTTTGCCCCGGCCATCGAGGTGAACTCGCTGGACACGGCCAAACAGGTCACGCGGCGCAGCGACGCCCTGTTCCCCGGCAGCGCATCGATGCTGGCCACGGATTTCGCGCGCGGCGAGCTCGTACGGCTCGACTTCGACGGCCCGGAGCTGCGCACACAGCCGGCCTTGATACGCATGCGCAACCGCACGCCTTCGCCGGCCGCGCTGAAGTTCATGGAGCTTGTTCGCGAGGTCGAAGCGGAACTGATCACGCAGGACGTTGCCGCGGCTCCGCGGTGCGTGTCCAGAACCTGAGAACCCTCGCGGCCCCGGCCCCGAACGCCGGTCGGGTCAGCTGCCTTCCAGCAGCAGCGGCAACACCCGGGCCGCCGTCCCGCGCAAGGTCCAATGCGCTTCGCCATCGATCTCGCTGGCCTGCGGATTGACGACCGCCACTTTTGCGCCGGCGCGCCGCGCCACCGCGGCCAGGCCGGCCGCAGGCCACACCGCGCCGGAGGTGCCGACCACCAGCATCAGCTCGCAGCCGCGCGCGGCGCGCTCGGCGGCGTCGATGGCGTCTTCGGGCAGCATCTCGCCGAACCACACCACACCCGGCCGCAGCAGGTTGCCGCAGTCGGCGCAATGCGGCGGCGTGCCGGGCACGGCCGTCGCCGGGCTGCAGCCCAGGCCGCGCGGGCAGTCGTCCAGCCAGCGCGCGGCCAGGATGTCGCCATGCAGGCGGATCGTCTGCGGCCAGCCGGCGCGCTGGTGCAGGTCGTCGACGTTCTGCGTGACGAGGGTCAGCACGCCGGGGCGGCGCCGGCCATAGTCGGCCAGCGCCAGGTGGCCGGCGTTGGGCTGCGCAGCGCGCACGCCCTGCCGGCGCTCGGCGTACCAGGCCCAGACCTGCGCCGGGTCGGCGCGGAAGCCCTCTTCGCTGGCCAGCTGCGCCGGGTCGAAACGGCTCCACAGGCCGCTCATCGCATCGCGGAAGGTGGGGATGCCGCTCTCGGCGCTCATGCCGGCGCCGGTCAGCACGCAGACGCGGGTGGCGCGCTGGGCCAGCGCCTGCACCGCGGCGATGGCGGCGTCAGGCATCAGTCCCCGCGCTGGCGCCGCGCCTCGTACAGGCACACGCCGGCGGCCACCGACACGTTCAGGCTCTCCACCGCGCCGAGCATCGGGATGCGCACCAGCAGGTCGCAGGTCTTGCGCGTCAGCTGGCGCATGCCCTTGCCCTCGGCGCCCAGCACCAGCGCCAGCGGGCCCTTCAGGTCGGCCTCGTACAGCGTGATCGGCGCGTCGTCGCTGGTGCCGACGATGCGGATGTCGCGTTCCTTCAGCTCGTTCAGGCTGCGCGCGAGGTTGGTGACCATCAGGTAGGGCACGGTCTCGGCGGCGCCGCTGGCCACCTTGGCGACGGTGGCGTTCAGCCCCACCGCATGGTCCTTCGGCGCCACCACCGCGTGCACGCCGGCGCCGTCGGCCACGCGCAGGCAGGCGCCCAGGTTGTGCGGGTCGGTCACGCCGTCCAGCGCCAGCAGCAGTGGCGGGCCTTCGACGGCGTCCAGCAGGTCGTCCAGCGAATGCGTCTGCGGCAGCGGCGTCACCTTCGCCACCACGCCCTGGTGGCGCGGCGTGCCGGCCAGCTGCGTCAGCCGCGCGTCGTCGGCCTCGACCACCCGCACGTGGGCGGCCGCTGCACGTTCCACCAGCTGGCGCATGCGCTGGTCGCGCCGCGCCGGGTCCACCTGCACTTCGCTCACCGACGCGGGCGCGGTCTTCAACCGCACGCCGACCGCATGGAAACCGAACAGGGTGTGGCGTGTGCTCATGCGGCCATTGTGACGGCGCGCGCCGGGTGCGGCCGCCAAGAGCAGCTTGACGGATCATCCAGGATATTGGAGGATTCATCCACCATGAAGGAGAGCACGGACCCGTTGAACCAGCGCATCGCCGAGCGCGTGCGGTCGCTGCGCGCGGCGACGGGCCTGTCGCTGGACGACCTGTCCGGCCGCAGCGGGGTCAGCCGCTCGATGATCTCGCTGATCGAGCGCGGCGAAAGCAGCCCCACCGCCGTGCTGCTGGAGAAGCTGGCGGTCGGCCTGAACGTGTCGCTGGCCTCGCTGTTCGAGCCGGCCGAAGCGCGCGCGCAGCCGCTGTCGCGGCGCGCCGATCAGATGGAATGGCGCGACCCCGCGTCGGGTTATCTGCGGCGCAACGTCTCGCCGGCCGGCGTGGGCTCGCCGATCCAGATCGTCGAGGTCAGCTTCCCGCCCGGTGCGCGCGTCACCTACGAAACCGGCCCGCGCCAGCCGCGCGTGTTTCAGCAGGTGTGGGTGCTCGAAGGCCGCATCGACCTGACGCTGGGCACGCAGCGCCACCGGCTCGACGCCGGCGACTGCCTGGCGATGGCGCTGGACCAGCCGATCGGCTACCACAACCCCACGCGCAAGGCCGCGCGCTATGCCGTCGTGCTGTGCAGCGACGGCGCGGCACGGACCTAGCGCCATCCTGAGAACACGCCATGCCCCACGTCCGCCTGCTGCCAGCCCCGAGCGCCGCCGACATCGACGGCCTGGCCGAGGTGCTGGTCGACTGCGTGGCCGGCGGCGCGTCGGTCAGCTTCATGCACCCGCTGTCGCTGCCGCGCGCCCGCGCCTTCTGGCAGCAGGTCGCCGCCGACGTGGCGCGCGGTGCGCGCGCGCTGCTGGTGGCCGAGGACGCCGCCGGCCTCTGCGGCACGGTGCAGCTGGTGCTGGAGCAGCCGGAGAACCAGCCGCACCGCGCCGACGTGGCCAAGATGCTGGTGCACCGGCGCGCGCGCCGCCATGGCACCGGCGCGGCGCTGCTGGCCGCGGCCGAGGACGCGGCACGCGCGCACGGCAGGACGCTGCTGGTGCTGGACACCGCCAGTGCCGACGCCGAACGCCTGTACCAGCGCGCCGGCTGGGTGCGCTGCGGCACCGTGCCGGGTTATGCGCTGTGGCCGCGGGGCGGCCTGTGCGACACCACCTTCTTCTATCGTCGGCTGGACTGACGCGCGCCCTTGGACAGCCTCTACGTCGCGGCCGCGCTGTTCAGCGCCGCGCTGCATGCGTGCTGGAACGCGGCGGTCAAGACCAGCGCGCAGCCCGGCCATGCGATGACCGCGCAGATGCTGGTCTCGGCGCTGTTCTCGCTGCCGCTGATGGCCTGGGCCGGCTGGCCGGCGGCCGCCGCCTGGCCGTGGATGGGCCTGTCCACGCTGTTCGGCATCGCGTCGGTCGCCGCCACGCTGCGCGCCTATGCGGCCGGCAGCTTCGGCATGGTCTACCCGATGGCGCGCTCGGCCTCGGTGCTGCTGGTGCTGCCGCTGGCCGCAGCCATGGCCGCCGAGTGGCCGCGGCCGCTGAGCCTGGCCGGCGTGGCGCTGGTCAGCCTGGCCGTGCTGCTGCTGGCGCGCGGCCCGCGCGGCAGCCTGTCGCGCGCCGGGCTGGGCTGGACATTGCTGGCCGCCGCACTGACGGCCGGCTACATCGTCTGCGACGGTCTCGGCGTGCGCCGCGCCGGCTCGCCACTGGCCTACGGCAGCACGATGGCGGTCATCAATGCGCTGACGTGGACCACCTGGCAGCGCCAGCGCGGGCTGCGCCTGCACGAGCTGCGGCCGCAGCTGCCGCGGTCGGCGCTGCTGGCCGTGGCGGCAATGGCGTCGTACCTGCTGATCCTGTGGGTCTGGGCGCATGTGCCGATCGCGCCGGCTTCGGCGCTGCGCGACACCAGCGCGATCTTCGCGACGCTGATCGCGGTGACGGTGCTGAAGGAGCGTGTCGACGCGCGCGTGCTGGGCGCCGTGGCGCTGGCCACGGCCGGCGCGGTGGCCATCCGCCTCGGCTGAGCGCCGAAGCGGGTCAGCCGATGAACAGCGCCGGGTCGACCATCGCCCGGTTCAGGCTCACCGACCAGTGCAGGTGCGGCCCGGTCGCACGGCCGGAGGCACCGACGGCGGCGATGCGCTGGCCGGCGTGGACCCGCTCGCCGGCGGCAACGTCGATGGGGCTCAGATGGCAGACCATCGTCAGCAGCCCGCCGCCGTGGTCCAGCCACACCGTCTGGCCGTTGAAGAAGTAGTCGCCGCAGTCGATGACCGTGCCCGCGGCCGGCGCGCGCACCGCCGTGCCGGCGGCCGCCGCGATGTCCATGCCGCTGTGCGGATTGCGTGCCTGGCCGTTGAAGACGCGGCGCAGGCCGAAGGAACTGGAGCGCCGTCCATCCACCGGGACCTGCATCCGCAGCCCCGCCGGCAGCGGCGCACTGACGGTGGCAATCACCGCCTGCAGGTGCACCCGCTCGCGTTCGTAGCGCGCCTGGTCCGCCGGCGAGAGATCGACCGTGCCGGGCGCCACCTTCAGGCGCTGCTCGGCATAGCGGTGCGGCGCGATGCGGTACGACAGATCGGCCGGCGCCGCGCCGTCGGCCTGCCAGCGCAGCTGCGCCGGGCCGGGCACCGCGGCCAGCGGGATGCCGACCACCGCGGTCCAGCCCGCCGGGCCGCCGGCCACCAGCACCGGTACCTCGCCGGACCAGGCCTGCGGGCGCTGCGCGTGTGCGCCCAGCGGCAACAGCGCGACGCCGCCGGGCACGCGGCGGTCGGCGGGCAGGTCACCGGCGTCGGCAACGCCGGCCGTCGCGGCGGACGGGCCCGGGCGCGCCACGGCCGGGCCGCCCAGGCCCAGCAGGGCCAAGACTCCCAGGCTCGGCAGGGCCTCGCGCCGCCGCATCGCGAAGCGCGCTCAGGCGGTGGCGGCCGGCTGCTCCAGCGCCGCCTTGTAGATGGTGTTGCGCGGCTGCGCGAACACGCGGCGCAGCATCGGCTCGAACTCGGCGATCGGCAGCGTCTCGCCCTTCGGGTCGAAGGCCGGGTTGTCGTACAGCTCGATGAATTCCTCGGTACGCGCGTAGTGCGCGTGGCCCTTGAACATGTCCCGCATGTCGCGGTTCATGCCGATGTGGTGGAAGAAGTTGTAGCCCTGAAAGATGCCGTGGTTCTGCACCATCCACAGGTTGGCGTCGTCGACGAAGGGCTTGAGAATCGCCGCAGCGATGTCCGGGTGGTTGTAGCAGCCCAGCGTGTCGCCGATGTCGTGCAGCAGCGCACAGACCACGTATTCCTCGTCGCGGCCGTCGCGCAGCGCCAGCGTGGCGGTCTGCAGGCAATGGGTGTAGCGGTCGATGGGGAAGCCGCCGTAGTCGCCGTCCAGCAGCTTCAGGTGCGCCAGGATGCGGTCGGGCAGCGCCTGGCTGAAGGGCCGGAACTCGGCGGCGATCAGCGCCCAGTCCTGCGCCGTGCTCTGGTCCATGCGGGTGAAGGTCGCGCGGTCGTTCATGCTCGTCTCCTCTGCGGTGCGGGAACAAAGAGCTGCATCGCCTGATCGGTGAGTTCGTCGAGCGACAGCCCCTTCTTCGGCTTGTACCACTGCACCGACCAGTTCAGCGCGCCCAGCACCATCAGCCGGGCGACGCGCGCGTCGGCAGCGATGCGGCCGGCTGCGGCCAGTGCCTGCAGCACGCCGGCCCAGGCGTCCTCGTAGTCGCGCTGCAGCCTGGCGATGCCGGCCCGTTGCGCCGGCGTCAGCGAGCGCCATTCGTAGAGCATCACCGGGATGAAGTCGCTGCCCGGGCCGAGCAGCACGTCGAAATGCGCGCGCACCAGCGTGCGCAGCCGCGCCTCGGGCGTGGCGCCCGGTGCCACCGACTGCAGCGCCGCCGCCTGGTGCTGCAGCGCGGCGCGCATGCCCTGCTCCACCACCGCGTACAGCAGCGCGACCTTGTTCTCGAAATGATAGAAGGGCGAGCCCGAACGCATGTCGGCCGCGGCCGCGATGTCGCGCGTGGTGGTGGCGGCGAAGCCGTGCTGCCGGAACAGCCGGGCCGCGCCATGCAGCAGCGCCTGCCGCCGGTTGCCCTCGTCCTGCGCCTCCGGCGGCTTGCGCGGCCGGCCGCGTGGGCGTCGCGCCGGCGCCGCCGCGCGGGCGTCGCTCATCGGCGTGCGCCGAGGCCGAGCGAACGGCTGATCACTTCCTTCATGATCTCGTTGGTGCCGCCGTAGATGCGCTGCACGCGGGCGTCGGCCCAGGCGCGTGCCACCGGGTATTCCCACATGTAGCCGTAGCCGCCGAACAGCTGCACGCATTCGTCGATGACCTTGTTCTGCAGGTCGCTGCACCAGTACTTGGCCATCGACGCGGTGGCGGTGTCGAGCTTGTCCTGCATCAGCAGCTCCAGGCACTTGTCGACGAAGACACGCGCCACCTGCGTTTCGGTCTGCAGCTCGGCCAGCTTCCAGCGCGTGTTCTGATAGGTCGCCACCGCGGCGCCGAAGACCTTGCGCTCGTTGACGTAGGCGATGGTCTGGTCGATGACCGACTGCATCGAGGCCACGGCGCCGATGGCGATCTGGATGCGCTCCCACGGCAGCTGCTCCATCAGGCAGATGAAGCCGCGGTTCAGCTGGTCGGCACCGCCGAGCAGGTTGTCGACCGGCACCTTCACCGAGTCGAAGAACAGCTCCGAGGTGTCCTGCGCCTTCATGCCCACCTTCTTCAGCCGCTTGCCGCGCTCGAAGCCGGGCATGCCACGCTCGACCAGCAGCAGGCTGGTGCCCTTGGCGCCGGCCTCGGGGTTGGTCTTGGCGACGACGATCACCAGGTCGGCATGCCAGCCGTTGGTGATGAAGGTCTTGCTGCCGTTGAGCAGGTAGTGGTCGCCCTTCAGCAGCGCGGTGCCCTTGACGCCCTGCAGGTCGGAGCCGGCAGCCGGCTCGCTCATCGCGATGGCGCCGACCATCTCGCCGCGGGCGAGCTTGGGCAGGTACTTCTGCTTCTGCGCCTCGGTGCCGTAGTGCAGGATGTAGGGCGCGACGATCTCGTTGTGCAGCCCGAAGCCGATGCCGCTGTAGCAGCCGGCGCTGAGCAGCTCCATCTGCGCCACCGAATACAGCTTGTCGGCGCCGGCGCCGCCATAGGCCTCGGGCATGGTCATGCAAAGGAAACCGTTGGCGCCGGCCTTGCGCCAGACCTCGCGGTCGACGTAGCCCTGCTCTTCCCAGTCGGCATGGAAAGGCGCGATCTCCTTGTCAATGAAGCGCGCGAAGCTGTCGCGGAAGGCTTCGTGGTCGGCGTTGAACAGCGTGCGTTCGATCATGGTCACGGGCTCCGGTTGAATTTTGGCAAGCGCTTGCTCGGCATTATCCTCGATCGCCCGCGTCGCAGTAGCCACTAGCATCACGCACCACAAATCACGCATCACGCGCGGCGCATCGCCACGAAAGGAGCAGCATGGACTGGATACTGATCGGCAAGCTCATCGTCTGGGCCTTGGTCGGCTTTGCGGCCGGCACGCTGGCCGGCCGGCTGGTCACGCGCAGCCGCGAGGGCTATGGCGGCTGGACGCACCTGCTGATCGGCATGCTCGGCGCGATCGTCGGCGGGCTGCTGTTCGGCTTCCTGCGCATCGACTTCGGGCTGAGCCAGATCACGGTGTCGATGGCCGACCTGGTGTCGGCGTTCATCGGCTCGCTGGTCTGCGTGGGTGTGTGGACGCTGTGGCGCCGCCGCGCCGGCGGCTGAGCGCATGGCCCGGCCGCTGGCCGGCGCCGGCTGGCCGCCACGGATGCGGGTGCTGGTGCTGGCGCCGCACCCCGACGATTTCGACGCCATCGGCGTGACGCTGCGGCAGCTGTCCGAGCACGGACACGAGCTGCACCTGGCCGTACTGACCGGCGGCGCCAACGGCGTCGACGATGGCTTCGACGGCGCGATCGACAGCGATCAGAAGGTGGCGCTGCGCGAGGCCGAGCAGCGCGCGAGCTGCGCGTTCTTCGGCCTGCCGGCCGGTCGCTGCCGCTTCCTGCGGCTGTGGCAGCACGCGGCCGACGCGGCGCAGGACGACGCGCGGCTGCGCGCGCACGTGCTGGCGCTGCAGCCTCAGTTGGTGTTCCTGCCGCACGGCAACGACAGCAATGCCACGCACCGCCGCACGCACGAGCGCTTCCAGGCGCTGGCCGCGGGCGAGCGGCTGACGCTGTGGATCTGCCTGAACCAGGATCCGAAGACGCTGCAGATGCGCAGCGACCTGTACACCGCCTTCGACGCGGCGCTGGCCGACTGGAAGGCCGCGCTGCTGCGGCACCACCGCTCGCAGCAGCAGCGCAACCTGCGCACGCGCGGCCGCGGCTTCGATGCGCGCGTGCTGCAGCTGAACCGCGACGCGGCCGCGGCGCTGGGGCTGGACGCGCCCTATGCGGAGGTCTTCGAACTGGCGCACTGCGTCGACGGCGTGGTCGGCGCGGTTGGTGCGGTTGACGGCTGAAGCTCAGCGCCGCTGGCGCCAGGCCACGTAGCGCGCCGCCAGGCGTTCCAGCAGCGGCTTCGGCGCATCGGCCTCGGCAGGCGGCGGGCCCAGGCCCAGCGGCGGCCCGCCGAGGCGGTAGCTGTCGGCGAACAGCTCGAGCACCTTGTGCCGGACCATGCCGCGCAGCGGCAGGTGGGCCATCATGCCGTAGGTGGCCGCGCTGCCCTTGTCGGCCAGGCCCGGGTCGGCCTTGACCACGGCGACCGCCTCGCGCAGGTCGCGCAGGTAGTCGTCGATCACCGCCAGATGCTGCGCGGTGACCATCGCGTGCAGTCCGTCCGGGAACTGCAGCCGGTTGACCGACCAGCCCTTCGCGTCCAGCTGGTCGCCGACGGCAAAGATGTTGAGTTCGGGCGTGGCCGCGCCATAGGCCAGCAGCGGGCCGCAAGGTTCGCCCAGTACGCGCAGCTCCGGCATCGCCTCGATGCCGGCGCGCAGGCGGCCGAAGGCCTCGATGGTGCGTGCCGCGAGGTCACGGTAGCCATCGACGCCGAAGCGCTGCAGCGTCGCCCAGGCCGCCGCATAGGCGCCGCCCGGCCGCGTGCCCAGCATGGCGGGCGACGCGAACACGCCGCCGGGCCAGTCGGTCTGCACGAACATCTGGTGCTTCATCAGCGCCAGGCTGCGATAGGTCAGCGTCGACGCGCCCTTGGCCGCGAAGCCGTACTTGTGCAGGTCGGCCGAGATCGACGTGACGCCCGGCACGCGGTAGTCCCATTGCGGCAGTGCGATGCCGTTCATCTCCATGAACGGCAGGATGAAGCCGCCGACGCAGGCGTCGACGTGCATCGGCACGCCGTGGCGCTGTGCGATCTCGCCCATCGCCGCGATCGGGTCGATGCTGCCGTGCGGGTATTCGGGCGCCGAGCCGAGGATCATCACCGTGTGGCGGTTGACCATCGCCTCCAGGCGCGACACGTCGGCATGCAGCCTGTCGTCCAGCGGCAGCAGGCGCAATTGGACGTCGAAGTACTCGCTGGCCTTGAACCAGGCCACGTGCGCGGTGGCCGGCACGATCATCTCCGGCCGGCGCACGCGCCGCGTGGCGCGCGCCAGGTCGCGGTAGGTCTTCACCGCCAGCAGGCAGCTCTCGGTGCCGCCGGAGGTCAGCACACCGCAGGTCTGCGGCCCGCCATGCTGCAGCCGCGCCGCGGCGGCGACGATCTCGCTTTCGAAGCGTTTCAGGCTCTTGAACGCAGCAGGGTTCAGGCCGTTGGCGGCCGCATAGCTGCCATAGGCCCGGCCGAGGAATTCCTCGTGCGCCGCGTCGAGGTGGTAGACCAGGCTCCACAGCCGCCCGTCCCTGTACGCCGGGTCGTCGCGCCCGTAGCTGCGCAGCTGCTGCAGCACGTCGGCGGCGTCGCGGCCGTGTTCGGGCAAGGCATCGCTGGGCGCGTCTGGGGTCATTGCGGCGCGAGGCTAGCAGAGCACCGGACCAATGGTCCAATGGCGGCATGAACCGTTCCAATCGAGCCTGGGCCTGTGTCGAACTCAGCGAGGACCTCTCCGGTCTGCGGCTGATCGACTGGCCGCTGCCCGGGCCGGGCCCCGAGGAGGTGCGCGTGCGGGTGCGCGCCGCCGCGCTGAACTTTCCGGACCTGTTGATGACCCAGGGCAAGTACCAGCACAAGCCGGTCATGCCCTTCGTCGCGGGCATGGAATGCGCCGGTGTGGTCGACGCCGTGGGCAGCGCGGTGCAGCGCTGGCGGCCGGGCGACCGCGTCTGCTTCGGCGGGCACGGCGGCGCCTTCACCGAAGGGCTGGTCGCGCACGAATCGAAGCTGCATCCGCTGCCCGCCGGCCTGGACTTTGCCGAAGGCGCGGCCTATGGCGTGACCGCGATCACCGCCTGGGTGGCGCTGGTGCGCCGCGGCGCGCTGCAGCGCGGCGAGACGCTGCTGGTACACGGCGCCAGCGGCGGAACCGGCCTGGCCGCCGTGCAGCTCGGCCACCACCTGGGCGCGACGGTGATCGCCACCGGCAGTTCGCTGCACAAGCTGCAGGCGGCGCGCGCGGCCGGCGCGGACCACCTGCTGCCGCTGCGCGAAGGCGCCGCCGGGCTGGCGAACGAGGTCAAGCAGCTGACCGGCGGCCGCGGTGCGGACGTGGTCTTCGACCCGGTCGGCGGCGACCTGTTCGATGCGTCGGTGCATTGCATCGCCTGGGGCGGCCGGCTGCTGGTCATCGGCTTCGCCAGCGGCCGCATCGCCACGCTGCCCAGCAACCTGGCGCTGATCAAGGGCTTCTCGGTGGTCGGCGTGCGCGCCGGCGAGTATGGCCGTCGCGACCCGCAGCGCGGCGAGGAGAACCGGCGCGCCATCGAGGCGCTGGCGGCCCGCGGCCTGTTCAGGCCGACCATCGGGGCGCGTTTTGCGTTCGAGGAAGCCCGGCAGGCCTACCGCACCCTGGCCGCACGCAGCGTTGCCGGCAAGATCGTGATCGAGCTGCCGGGCTGATCGCTCAGGGCACATCGGGGCGGGCGACGGTTCGCCGTGCCCCACCGGCGCCCTCTCGAGTCCGCCTCAGAAGTACGTGACGATCGCATCGACCACGTCGTAAGCGTCGTCGACCACCGCCATCCAGCGCCACTTGTCGAAGGTGGTGCAAGGATGCGAGATGCCCAGGCCGACGAGTTCGCCGACCTGCGGCGTACGCGCGGCCGCGGGGTCGAAACGCAGGTAGGCGTGCTGGTCGTTCATCGCAGGGATCCGCCAGTCGGCAGGCGCCGCCACCGGCGCCACCTGCCCCGGCGCATGCCACCCGACCGGGATCGGCATCTCGATGTCGTAGGACACGTCACGCTTGCCGGCGCTCAGCAGCGCCAGGCCCGGCTCGGGGCAGGATTGCACCCGCGCCCAGACCTCCAGCGCGGCGCTCAGGCCATGCGCGCAGGACAGTCGGGCGTCCATCGCCGCCATGTAGCGCCGGTAGTTGCCGTGGTCGTGCGTGACGTAGCAGCCGGAACGCAGCACGCCGCGCACCGGCCGCGACAGGCGCAGGCTCAGCCCGGGCGCCACCAGATCGAAGATCGCCGAGCCGCCGGCACTGAGCACCACTTCTTCGGTGTCGAACAGCTGCTCCTGGTCGCACTGCTGCGCCAGCGCCTGAACGCGCCGCATCAGCCCTTGCGCCAGCGCCCGGTCGGCGTCGCCGTCGCCCTGGGCCCACAGGCCCTCGTAGCACTCGATGCCGGCCAGGCGCACCGCCGCACTGCCATGCAGCCGGCGCGCCAGCGCGATCGCCTGGTCGTGGCTGCGGCAGCCGGTGCGGCCGCCCTCCAGCCCCAGTTCCAGCAGCACCTCGAAAGGCCTGGGCGGCGGCGTCTGCACGGCCCACCAGGCCTCGATCAGCTCCAGCTGAGCAACCGAATCCACCAGAAACAGCACGCGCGCCGCCGCATGCTCGCGCAGCAGCGCGGCGATGGCCGCCAGGTCTTGTGCCGCCAGCACCTGGTTGGCGATCAGGCAGCGCGGCACGCCCGACAGCAGGCCCAGCCGCGCCTGCGTGACGTTGGCAAAGGTGATGCCCCAGGCGCCGGCCGCCAGCTGCGCCGCGAAGATCTGCGGCGACATCGGCGTCTTGCCGTGCGGCGCCAGCTCCAAGCCCTGCTCGCGCGCGAACTGCTGCATCCACTGCAGGTTGCCCTGCAGCGCGCGCTGGCGGATCACCGCCGCCGGCAGCGGCAGGTCGCCACGCAGCAGATTCCAGCGTTGCGCCGCGATCGCCGAGCGGTGCAGCGCCGGCGCCGCGTGCGGGTAGCCCTTGGTGCCGGGGCCGCCGATCAGCGGATCCAGGAACGCGTCGTCGCGCATCCCGGTGCGCCTCAGCGGCCCAACAGCGACAGCGCGATCCAGGGCTGCCAGACCACCACGGCCAGGCAGGCCAGCATCAGCACGATGAAGGGCACCGCGGCCAGGATCAGGTCGCCGAACTTGCGCTTGAACACCGACATCGCGACCAGCAGGTTCAGGCCCACCGGCGGCGTGAGGAAGCCGATCTCCAGGTTGACGATCATGATGATGCCGAACATCACCTTGTCGTAGCCGTAGGCCATCGCCAGCGGCGCGAGCAGCGGGCCGAGGATCAGGATGGCCTCGCCGCTGGTCATCAGGCAGCCGATGATCAGCAGCAGGATGTTGACGACCAGCATGAAGACCATCGGGCTCTCGGTCACGCCCTTCATCATCTCGACCATCATGCCCGGCACCTGGTGCTCGGTCAGCACCAGGTTCAGGCTCAGCGCCACGGCCAGCAGCGGGAACAGCGTGCCGCCGAGCTTCGACGCGTCGAGCACCACCGCGTAGAAGTCCTTCGGCTTGAATTCGCGGTGGATGAAGGTCTCGACGATCAACGCATAGACCAGCGACACCGCCGCCGCCTCGATGGCCGAGAAGTAGCCGGTGTAGATGCCGCCGAGCAGGATGACCGGCATCATCAGCGCCCAGATGCCCTGGCGCAGCGCACCGGCCACGCGGCGGATGTCGAAGCGCTTGCGCGGCAGCTTGCGGTTGACCCACATCGCGTAGACGGCAAAGGCCAGCAGCAGCAGCATCCCCGGGCCGATGCCGGCAATGAACAGCTCGGTGATCGAGGTCTCGGTCACCAGCCCGTACAGGATCAGCGGGATCGACGGCGGGATGATGATGCCCAGCGTGCCGCCGGCCATCACCACGCCGAGCGCGAACTTGTCGCTGTAGCCGCCGTTCAGCATCGCCGGCAGCATGACGGTGCCGATGGCCAGCATCGTGACGATCGACGAACCGGAGATCGCCGCGAACACGCCGCAGCTGAGCACACAGGCCACCGCCAGGCCGCCGGGCAGATGCTCGGTCAGCGACGCGGCGATGTCGATCAACCGCCGGGCGGTGGAGCCCTTCGTCATGACCCCGCCGCAGAGGATGAACATCGGGATCGACAGGATCAGCTCCTTGTCGAGCGAGATCCACATGTCCTCCAGGATGTAGTCGAGCTGCCCCTTGCCCCAGACGATGTGCACCACCGCGGCAGCGGCGAGCAGGATGACGAGCAGCGGCTGGCGCAGCGTCAGCAGCGCCAGCACCATGGCCAGCAGGACGAGCGTGCCGGTCATTCCTGGAACTCGGGCGGCAGCGGCCGCACCGCGGGCCAGACGGCAAAGATGAAGTAGCGCAGCGCCGCCGAGGCGAAGCCCAGCGGAATGGCCAGCTGGATGGGCCAGGCCGATACGTTGATCACCGCGGCCAGCACGCCGGACTCCTTGGACGCGATGACGAACTGAATGCCGTACCAGGTGACGCCGAGCAGGAACAGCCCGGTGAAGACGTCGGCGATGCGGTCCATGTACGGCGACCACGCGGCCGGCACCCACTTGAAGCCGACGCGCGGCACCAGATGCACCCCGGTCGCGGTGGCGATGCCGATGCCGGCGAAGGAGCCGATGACGAGCGCAAAAACGGCCAGCTTCTGCGAGCCGAACAGGCCGGTGGCGCCCACCTTGATGCCCAGGGCCGCCATCAGCGGGCCGTAGAACTCGCGACCCATCACGTCGACCATCAGCACCAGCGCGATGAAGCTGAATGCCAGCACGGCGATCCAGCATTCGAGCTTGTGCCACACGGCCAGCAGAACCACCACCGCCCGCGGCGCGGGAGGTGGCGTGGTGGCCTGCACCGCCCCCATGGCCGTCATGCGCGGGAACCGGACACTACTTCGGGCAGGCCTTCTTGCCGGCCTCCATCAGCGCCAGGAACTTCTCGCCTTCCGGGCCCGTGTCCTTGGCGATCTGCGCCCAGACCGGCCCCAGGTTCTTGCTCCACTCGGCGCGCTGCTCGGGCGTGGCCTCGACCACGGTGCCACCCGCCTGCTTGTGTGCGGCGGTCAGCGCGGTGTCGACCGCACGGATCTCCGCGCGCATCGTGCTGACCGGCGTCTTGTGCATGCCGGCATCGAAGGAGGCCCGGACGTCGGCCGGCATCTTGTCGTAGACACCCTTGTTGATCAGCGTGACACCGGCCGATTCCCACAGCGGCAGCTTGGTCAGCGTGGGCAGCACCTTGTTCAGGCCCGACGGCACGTAGAACGCCAGCGGCGTGGGATAGGTGTCGATCAGCCCGGTCTGCGACGACGACGCGACCTCGGCGACGTTGGTGGGGATCGGGTTCGCGCCCATCGCGCGCCAGAAATCGGTGGTGGCCTTGTTGACGACCACGCCGACCTTGATGCCCTTGACGTCGGCCGGCGTCGCGTAGGGCTTCTTGCCCGGCAGATGCACCGGCCCGACTTCGCCCCAGCTGATGAACACCAGGTTCTTCTTGGCCAGAGCCTCGGCCGTGTGCTTCTGCAGGTGGTTGTCGAGCACGCAGTCCCGCTGAGACTGACTCTCGAAGAAGAACGGCAGGTTCACCAGCGAGATCTCCGGCACCTGCAGCGCCACCGCGGCCACCGTGAACGAGCCCATGTCGATGCGGCCGCGGGAGATCTGCGCAATGGCGTCGTTCTCGCTGCCGAGCTGCGACCCGTAGAACGGCGTGATCTTGACCGCGCCCTTGGATTCTTCGGCCACCTGCGCGGCCGACCGGTCGATCTGCTTGGCCCAAGGCGACGTCGGCGGCGCGGAGGACGCGAACTTGAACTCCGTCGTCTGGGCCTGGGCCAGCGCGGCCGAGCAGCCGACGGCGAGCACGACCATTCTGAAAGGGATGCGACTCATGTTCTTGGACTCCTGCAGGGCTTCGACCGGCAGTGTTCCAGATGCCTCCGGCCATTCCATAGGGGAAAGGCCGAGGTCGTGGCCGTGCGGCTCAGCGGAACGACGCGTTGATCTTGGCCAGCGCCGCCGCGCCCGGGCACAGCGACGCCTCGTCCAGCTTGTTCAGCGGCGTGCGGCTGGTGCGCAGCGCGGCATGCAGGTCGGAAGCCTCGGGGTCGACGTAGAGCAGCCCGGTCACCACCTCGCCGCCGGCCTGCAGCGCGTGCACCTGGTTCATCGCCGCGACGCGGTCGGTCGGGTCGTAGCCCGCATGCAGCTTGCGCAGTCGCATCATGCTGCCGTCGGCCTGGGGCAGCGTGATCACCTCGCCCGGCGCCGGCTCGGCCTTGACCTCGGCGGCCAGGTCGATGAAGTCGATTCGGCTGACGGCGTCGTTGTGCTCGCGCACGTAGTCGTAGGACCGCGTGCTGCCCTCGTGGTTGTTGAAGGCCACGCAGGGGCTGATGACGTCGATGAAGGCCGCGCCGCCGTGGCGGATCGCGCCTTCGATCAGCGGTACCAGCTGCGCCTTGTCGCCCGAGAAGCCGCGCGCGACGTAGGTCGCGCCGAGCTGCAGCGCCATGCCCACCAGATCCACCGGCGAATCGGGGTTGACCACGCCCTTCTTCGACTTCGAGCCGCGGTCGGCGGTGGCGCTGAACTGGCCCTTCGTCAGGCCGTACACGCCGTTGTTCTCGACGATGTAGACCATGCGCACGCCGCGCCGCATGGCGTGCGCAAACTGGCCCAGGCCGATCGACGCGGAATCGCCGTCGCCCGACACGCCCAGGTACAGCAGCTCGCGGTTGGCCAGGTTGGCGCCGGTCAGCACGCTGGGCATGCGGCCGTGCACGGTGTTGAAGCCGTGGCTGGCGCCGAGGAAGTAGTCGGGCGTCTTGCTGCTGCAGCCGATGCCGGACAGCTTGGCCACGCGGTGCGGCTCGATGTCCAGTTCCCAGCAGGCCTGGATGATGGCCGCGCTGATGCTGTCGTGGCCGCAGCCGGCGCACAGCGTGCTGATCTTGCCTTCGTAGTCGCGCCGCGTGTAGCCGACCTTGTTGGCGGCCAGCGTGGGGTGGTGCAGCTTCGGCTTGGCGATGTAGGTCATGTGCGGTCTTCTATGTGCTGCGGGCCCGGCGGACGATCTCGTTCTGTCGTGCCTCGATGTGGCGCTGGATGGCCTGCGTGATGAAGCGCGCGGTGATCGGCGTGCCGTCGTAGTGCAGCACGGCGAACAGCTTCGACGGCGCCACGGCCAGTTCGTTGATCAGCAGGCTGCGCATCTGCGCGTCGCGGTTCTGCTCGACGATGAAGACCTCGTCGTGCGCCTCGATGAACTCCAGCACGCTGGCCGGGAACGGGAAGGCGCGCAGCCGCAACGCGTCCAGGTGCACGTCCTGTCCGGCCAGGGCATGCAGCGCCTCGTCCATCGCCGGGCTGGTGCTGCCGAAGTAGATGACGCCATAGCGCGTCTTCTGCGCGGCGGCACGCGGCACCGGCTGCGGCACCAGCGTGGCCGCGGTGCGGAACTTGGCCGCCAGGCGCTGCACGTTGCGCATGTAGTCCGGGCCGGTCTCCGAGTAGCGCGCGTATTCGTCGCGCGTGGTGCCGCGCGTGAAGAAGCTGCCCTTCGTGGGGTGGGTGCCGGGCAACGTGCGCCACGGGATGCCGTCACCGTCCACGTCCTTGTAGCGGCCGAAGTCGCGGCCGGCCTCGAGCATCTCGGCCGTCATGATCTTGCCGCGGTCGTAGCGGCGCTCGTCGCTCCAGGCAAAAGGCTCGCTCAGGCGCTGGTTCATGCCGATGTCCAGGTCGGTCATCACGAACACCGGCGTCTGCAGGCGGTCGGCCAGATCCAGCGCGGTGGCCGCATGCTCGAAACATTCGTGCGGGTCCTGCGGGAACAGCAGCACGTGCTTGGTATCGCCGTGCGAGGCATAGGCGCTGCTCAGGATGTCGGCCTGCTGCGTGCGCGTCGGCATGCCGGTGGACGGCCCGCCGCGCTGCACGTCGATGATCGTCACCGGGATCTCGGCGAAATAGGCCAGGCCGATGAATTCGGTCATCAGGCTCACGCCCGGGCCCGAGGTGGCGGTGAAGGCGCGTGCACCGTTCCAGCCGGCCCCGGTGACCATGCCGATCGAAGCGATCTCGTCCTCGGCCTGCACGATGGCGTAATGGCGCTCGCCGGTGGCCGGGTCGGTGCGCAGCTTGGAGGCGTACTTGTCGAAGGCCTCGGCCACCGACGACGAGGGCGTGATCGGGTACCACGCACAGACCGTGGCGCCGCCGTACACGCAGCCCAGCGCCGCCGCGGTGTTGCCGTCGACGAGGATGCGCTCGCCGACGTTGTCGCGCTTTTCGACGCGCAGCCCCACTTCCACGTCGCGCAGGTGCTCGGCGGCGAAGTCGCGGCCCAGATGCAGCGCGCGCACGTTGGACGCCAGCAGACGCTCCTTGCCGCGGAACTGTTCGCCGAACAGCGCCTCGATCACGCCGATGTCGATGCCCAGCAGCTGGGCCAGCGCGCCGACGTAGAGGATGTTCTTGAACAGCTGGCGCTGGCGCGGGTCGGAATAGGTGGCGTTGCAGATCTCGGTGATCGGCATGCCGATGGTCACGAGGTCGTCGCGGAAGGCGCTGGGCGGCTGCGGTCGCGTCGAGTCGTAGAAGAGGTAGCCGCCGCTGTCCACCTCGCGCACGTCCTGCGCCCAGGTCTGCGGGTTCATCGCCACCATCATGTCGATGCCGCCGCGCCGGCCCAGCCAACCGGCCTCGCTGACGCGGGCCTCGTACCAGGTGGGCAGGCCCTGGATGTTGCTCGGGAAGATGTTGCGCGGGCTGACCGGCACGCCCATGCGGATGATGGCTTTGGCGAACAGCTCGTTGGCCGAGGCCGAGCCCGAGCCGTTGACGTTGGCGAACTTGACGACGAAGTCGTTGACGGCGTGAATGCGCTTCATACGGCAGCCTCCACCGCCTCTTGCTTGTCCCGACAGGCCGGCCCGGCATGGGTCATCTGCAGGAAGAACTTCTGCATGTCCCAGGCACCGGTCGGGCAGCGCTCGGCGCACAGGCCGCAGTGCAGGCAGACGTCTTCGTCCTTGACCAGCACACGGCCGGTCTTCAGCTCGTCGCTGACGTACAGCGCCTGCGTCGTATTGGTCGACGGCGCCTTCAGCCGCGTACGCAGATCAGCCTCGTCGCCATTGGCGGTGAAGGTGATGCAGTCGGTCGGACAGATGTCGACGCAGGCATCGCATTCGATGCACAGCTTCTGCGTGAACTGGGTCTGCACGTCGCAGTTCAGGCAGCGCTGCGTCTCCTTGAAGGCGGTGGCGGCGTCGAAGCCGAGTTCCACCTCGACACGGATGCTGGCCAGCGCCGCCTCGGCCTTGGCCCAGGGCACCTTGAAACGCGTGTCGTCGGACACCGCGTTGTCGTAGCTCCATTCGTGGATGCCCATCTTCTGCGACACCAGCACGGTCTGCGGCGGCGGGCGCTGGGCCACGTCCTCGCCCTGCAGGAAGCGGTCGATCGACACCGCCGCCTCGTGGCCGTGCGCCACCGCGGTGATGATGTTCTTCGGGCCGAAGGCCGCGTCGCCGCCGAAGAACACCTGCGGCAGCGTCGCCTGGAAGGTCTTCTCGTCCAGCACCGGCAGGCCCCACTTGTCGAAGGCGATGCCGGCGTCGCGCTCGATCCAGGGGAAGGCGTTCTCCTGGCCCACCGCCACCAGCACCTCGTCGCAGGCGAAGAAGGCGTCGGGTTCGCCGGTGGGCTGCAGCGTGCGCCGGCCCTTGTCGTCGTAGACCGCGGCGACCACTTCGAAGCTCATGCCGACCAGCTTGCCGCCTTCGTGCACGAAGGCCTTGGGCACGTGGTTGTTGATGATCGGGATGCCCTCGTGCATCGCGTCCTCCTTCTCCCAGGGGGACGCCTTCATCTCGTCGAAGCCGCTGCGCACGATCACCTTGACGTCGCTGGAGCCCAGGCGCCGCGCCGAGCGGCAGCAGTCCATTGCCGTGTTGCCGCCACCGAGCACGATCACCCGCGGCTTGACGCTCTTGATGTGGCCGAAGGACACGGAGGCCAGCCAGTCGATGCCGATGTGGATGCTGTCCGCGGCCTCCTTGCGGCCGGGAATGTCCAGGTCGCGGCCGCGCGGCGCGCCGCAGCCGACGAAGACCGCGTCGTAGTCCTCGGCCAGCAGCGCCTTCAGCGAATCGATGCGCTTGTGGGCGACGAACTGCACGTGCGGCAGGCCGGTGATGTAGCCGGTCTCCTCGTCGATCACCGCTTCGGGCAGGCGGAAGCGCGGGATCTGCGTCCACATGAAGCCGCCGGCCTTGGCCTCGCCGTCGAACACGGTGACGTGATAGCCCAGCGGCGCCAGATCGCGCGCGACCGTCAGCGAGGCCGGGCCGGCGCCGACGCAGGCCACGCGCTTGCCGTTGCGCGGTGCCGACTCGGGCATGCGCGCACGCACGTCGCCCTTGTGGTCGGCGGCCACGCGCTTGAGCCGGCAGATCGCCACCGGCTCGGGTTTCGCGAGGTTCTCCTCCTCCACGCGGCCGCGCCGGCAGGCAGGTTCGCAGGGCCGGTCACAGGTTCGCCCGAGGATGCCGGGGAACACGTTGCTGACCCAGTTGACCATGTAGGCATCGCCGTAGCGGCCCTGCGCGATCAAGCGGATGTATTCGGGAACAGGCGTGTGCGCGGGGCAGGCCCATTGGCAATCGACGACCTTGTGGTAGTAGGTCGGATCGCTCACGTCGGTGGGGCGCAATTCGTGTCTCCTGGCGAGGGCCGGGCGCACGAGACGCGCCGCTGCGAGCCCAGCTCTTCGTGGCCGCGAAGTCTACGCTCGCCCCATCCCCGTACAAACCCCAGGGCGACCCTCGTGGCACCACGATCCCGGGATTGCTGCACGCACCTCGTCGCGCGTGCCGCACCCGGGCGGGTCCATCGAGGTCAGGCGCGGTGCCGCGAGCCGAGCGGCAGCCCGGCTCAGCCGCCGAGGAGCGACGACACCTTCAGCAGCCCGGCCACCTTGCGTCCCTTGCGCGCGCGCTTGCCGACGTGGGCCTCGAGGCCGGCGGCCTTGAGGATCTCTTCCTTCGGCTTGCCGCCACGGCCACTGCCCAGCACATGCAGGCTGTGGTCGCAGCAGGCCACCGCGATCAGCGGCGACTTGTCGTCCACGTCCATCAGCGTCAGCCCGCGGCCGCCGTTGGACTGCAGCTTCAGCTCGTCGAGCGCGAAAACCAGCAGGCGGCCATCCTGCGCCAGGCAGGCCACCTGCGACAGGCCCGGCGACACCAGCGCCGGCCTCAGCAGCGTCTGGCCCGCGTCCAGCGTCAGGAAGGACTTGCCGGCCTTCTGCTTCGCATGCAGGTCGCCGGCCTTGGCCAGCAGGCCGTAGCCGCCGCTGCCGGCCAGCAGCAGCACGGTATCGGCCGCACCGGCAAAGTAGTGCGCCGGCTGTGTGCCGCTTTCCAGCTCGATCAGCGACGTGATCGGCGTGCCGTCGCCGCGTCCGCCCGGCAGCACGCCGACCGCCACGCTGTAGGCTCGGCCGTTGCTGCCCAGCACCACCAGCGTGTCCACGCTGCGGCAGGCGAAGGTGCCGTACAGCCCGTCGCCGGCCTTGAAGGCCAGCGTGGCCGGGTCGACCTCGTGGCCCTTCAGCGCCCGCACCCAGCCCTTGGCACTGACCACCACCGTCACCGGTTCGTCGACCAGCCGGATCTCCGCGACCGCACGCTTCTCTTCCTGCACCAGCGTGCGGCGGGCGTCGCCGTGTGCCTTGGCATCGGCCTCGATCTCCCGGATCAGCGTGCGCTTCAGCGCCGCCGGGCTGCCGAGGATCTCTTCCAGCTTGCCCTGCTCCTCGCGCAGTTCCTTCAACTCCTGCTCGATCCGGATCGCCTCCAGCCGGGCCAGCTGGCGCAGCCGGATCTCGAGAATGTCCTCGGCCTGCCGGTCACTGAGCCTGAAGCGTTCGATCAGCGCCGCCTTGGGTTCGTCGGCCTGGCGGATGATGCGGATCACTTCGTCGATGTTCAGCAGCACCAGCTGCCGGCCCTCGAGCACGTGGATGCGGTCGAGCACGCGCTGCAGCCGGTGCTGCGTGCGGCGCTGCACCGTGGCCTGACGGAAATCGATCCACTCGGCCAGCATCTGGCGCAGGCTCTTCTGCATCGGCCGCCCGTCGCGGCCGACCATCGTCAGGTTCAGCGGCACGCTGCCTTCGAGGCTGGTGTGCGCCAGCAGCGAGGTGATCAGCTCGTCCTGGCCGATGCTGCGGCTGCGCGGCTCGAACACCAGACGCACCGGCGCCTCCTTGTCCGACTCGTCGCGCACCGCGTCCAGCACCGCCAGCACCGACGCCTTCAGCTGCAGCTGTTCCTGCGACAGCGCCTTCTTGCCGGCTCGCACCTTCGGGTTGGTCAGCTCCTCGATCTCCTCCAGCACCTTCTGCGCGCTGGTGCCGGGCGGCAGCTCGGTCACCACCAGCTGCCACTGGCCGCGCGCCAGGTCCTCGATCTTCCAGCGCGCGCGCAGCTTCAGCGAGCCGCGGCCCGTGGCATAGGCGTCGCGGATGTCGGCGCGGCTGGAGATGATCTGCGCGCCGCCGGGGAAGTCCGGCGCCGGCAGCAACTCGAACAGTTCATCGTCGGACAGCCTGTCGTTGCGGATCAGCGCCACCGCCGCAGCCGCCACCTCGCGCAGGTTGTGGCTGGGAATCTCGGTGGCCAGGCCGACGGCGATGCCGCTGGCGCCGTTGAGCAGCGCGAAGGGCAGCCGCGCCGGCAGCAGCGCCGGTTCGCTCGTCGAGCCGTCGTAGTTGGGCACGAAGTCCACCGTGCCTTCGTCGATCTCGTCCAGCAGCAGCCGCGCGATCGGCGCCAGCCGCGCCTCGGTGTAGCGCATGGCGGCCGCGCCGTCGCCGTCGCGGCTGCCGAAGTTGCCCTGGCCATCGATCAGCGGATAGCGCTGCGCGAAGCCCTGCGCCATGCGCACCAGCGCGTCGTAGGCCGCCTGGTCGCTGTGCGGGTGGAAGCGGCCGAGCACGTCGCCGACCACGCGTGCGCTCTTCACCGGCTTCGGTGCGGCACCGGCGCCGTAGCCCAGGCCCATGCGCTGCATCGCATAAAGGATGCGTCGCTGCACCGGCTTCTGGCCGTCGCAGACGTCGGGCAGCGCACGGCCCTTGACCACGCTGAGCGCGTATTCGAGATAGGCGCGCTCGGCATACTGGGCCAGCGCGATGGCGTCGTCGGGGTCGGCTGCGGGGGGATCGAAAAGGTCGGGATCGCGGTTCATCGGTCGCTATCAGGATCGTCGGCGGCGGGCAGCCCGCCCTACTTCGGGAACATCTCGCGCAGCTTCAGCTTCCAGAACTTGCCGGTCGAGGTGCGCGGGATCGCGTCGATGAACTCGAAGCGGTCCGGCACCTGCCACTTGGCAAAGCCGTGCTTCGCCAGGTGGTCGGCCAGCGCCGTCTTGTCCACCGTCTGGCCCGGCTTCAACACCACACAGGCCAGCGGCCGCTCCATCCACTTCGGGTCGGGAATCGCAACGACCGCCGCTTCGGCCACGGCCGGGTGCGCCATCAGCGCATTCTCCAGGTCCACGGAGCTGATCCATTCGCCGCCGGACTTGATCAGGTCCTTGGTGCGGTCGGTGATGCGCACGTAACGCAGCTCGTCCATCGTCGCCACGTCGCCGGTGCGCAGCCAGCCGTCGGCAGTGAACTTCTCGGCACTGACCGGAACCTCGTGATAGCTGCCGGTGATGTACGGGCCGCGCACCTGGATCTCGCCCGGCGTGCGGCCGTCCGGCGGCACGTCGCGGCCCTCGTCGTCGCGCAGACGCACGTCCACCAGCGGCACCGGCGTGCCGGCCATCGCGGCGCGGCGGAAATGTTCGTCCTCGCCGGCCGCCGCCAGTTCGGCACGCGGATAGGACACGGTCGCCAGCGGCGAGGTCTCGGTCATGCCCCAACCCTGTGCCAGCTGGATGCCGTGGCGCGCGAAGGCCCGGATCAGCGCCTCCGGCACCGCCGAACCGCCGACCAGCGAGCGCATGCCCGCCGGCAGCTTCCAGCGGCCCGGCGCCGCCGTCTGCGCCGCCTCGTAGGCCTGGATCAGACCCATCCAGATCGTCGGCACGCCCAGCGACAGCGTTGGCGGCTCGACCTGCATCAGGTCCAGCAGGTCCTCCGGATGCAGGTGCGGGCCTGGGAAGACGATCTTCGCGCCCATCATCACCGCGCCGTAGGGCATGCCCCAGCAGTTGGCGTGGAACATCGGCGTCACCGGCAGCAGGCAGTCGGTGCCCTTCAGCGCCCAGACATCGCCCAGGCAGCCGACCAGCGAATGCAGCACCGTCGAGCGGTGCGAATAGACCACGCCCTTGGGCCGGCCGGTGGTGCCGGAGGTGTAGCACATCGATGTCGGGTCGCGCTCGTCGTGCGTGGCGTAGACGAAGCCGTCGGGGTCGGCGCCGGCCAGCAGGCGTTCGTAGTCGACGAAGCCGTCGGGCACCGGTGCGCCGGAGAAGGAAAAGACGATCACCTTCTCGAACGCATGCAGGCCGGCGAACTGCCGGTACAGCGGCAGCAGCACGTCGTCGACGATCAGGAACCGGTCCTTCGCATCGGCGGCGATCCAGCCGATCTCGTCGGGCGACAGGCGCAGGTTCAGCGTGTGCATCACGCCGCCGGCCGCCGGAATGCCGAAGTAGGCCTCCAGGTGGGCATGGTGGTTCCAGCACAGCGTGGCCACCCGATCGCCCTTGCGCAGGCCCAGCTGCTGCAGCGCCGAGGCCAGCGCACGCGTGCGGCGGTGGTACTCGCCGTAGCTGTGACGCACCAGCGACTTGTCCGGCAGCCGCGAGACGATGGTGTTGCGGGCGAAGATCGTACCGGCGCGCTCCAGCAGGTGGTTCAGCGACAGCGGCACGTCCATCATCGTGGCGATCATTGTTTGTCTCCATCAGCGGCGATCGACGATCCAGGCAGCGTCGGCGGCGCGTGGCCTTCCAGGTCCAGCGCCAGACGCGCCTGGTACTCGCGGTCCAGCATGCTCATCAGCACCAGCGAATCGTAGCCATCGGCCCCATCGGTCGACAGGCGCACGCTCTCGCGCAGCCGCCCCTCTTCGACGAAGCCTTCACTCGCGTACAGCGCCAGCGCACGGGTGTTCAGTTGCTTCACGTCCAGCCAGAAGCGGTGCGCATGCAGGTCGCGGAAGGCCATCTGCTTGAGCAGGCGCACGCAGGCGCGGCCGTAGCCCTGGCCCTTTTCCTGCAGCACCAGGCGCTTCAGCTCGACGCTGCGGTGCGGGTTGCGGCAGCCCTGCAGGATCACGTAGCCGATCGGCGCATAGTCCTCGCCGCCTTCGACGATGAAGTGCCGGAAGTCGGGGAAGCGCACCGCCCCTTCGTGCTGGGTGCGCTCCCAGGGCGTGATGAACGGCAGGTTGCGGCTGTCGTGTTCGACCGAGGTGACGAAGTCCAGGTCGGACAGCATCGTCGGTCGCAGGCGCAGGCGGTGGGTCATGGGGGCGCCACTGTATCGGATGCCCCCGCGTGGCCCCGAACTTGCATGGACCGATGCGGGGGTTGGGAGCGTCGTAGAAGCCATGCTCAGGTCTAGGGTTTGGGGGGATGGCTTGATGCACCGGCATCGGATTTACTTCGCCGCTACCGAACCGCCCGCGGCCCGTCCACGGACGGCGAAGCCACCAGTGTTAAGAGGAGGTTGCAGATGAACGAGCGTCAACTCAGAGGCCTGATCGACGAGGTCAAGACCGGCAAGCTGGCCCGGCGCGACTTCATTCAGCGGATGGTCGGTCTGGGCCTGGCGGCGCCGACGGCTTCGATGCTGCTGCTGCATGCCGGCGTGGCGCAGGCGCAGAGCGCCCTGCCAGCCTACAAGCCCACCAAGCGCGGCGGCGGCGGCACGCTGAAGCTGCTGTGGTGGCAGGGCCCGGTGCACCTGAATCCGTACTGGGCGACCGGCACCAAGGAACAGGAGGGCTCGCGGATGTTCTACGAGCCGCTGGCCGCCTGGGACAACGACGGCAACCTGTTTCCGGTGCTGGCCGCCGAGGTGCCTTCGACCCAGAACGGCGGCGTCTCGGCCGACGGCAAGGTCGTGACGTGGAAGCTCAAGCAGGGCGTGACCTGGCACGACGGCAAGCCCTTCAGCGCCGACGACGTGGTCTTCAACTGGGAGTTCGCCAAGGACCCGGCGACCGCGGCCACCGTGATCTCGGTCTACAAGGACATCGTGGTGGAGAAGGTCGATGCGTACACGGTGCGCATCACCTTCCCCAAACCCACGCCGTTCTGGGCCGAACCCTTCGTCGGCACCAACGGCATGATGATCCCGAAACACCTGTTCGCGCCGTACATCGGCGCCAAATCGCGCGAGGCGCCGATGAACATGGCGCCGGTCGGCACCGGCCCGTACAAGTTCGTCGACTTCAAGCCCGGCGACATGGTGCGCGGCGCGCTGTACCCGAACTACCACCAGCCGAACCGGCCCTATTTCGATGCCATCGAGATGAAGGGCGGCGGTGACGCCATCGGGGCCGCCCGCGCCGTGCTGCAGACCGGCGAGTACGACTACGCCTGGAACCTGCAGGTCGAGGACGAGATCCTCAAGCGGCTGGAAGCCACCGGCAAGGGCAAGGTGGCGATCGTTGCCGGCGGCAACATCGAGTTCATCATGCTCAATGTCACCGACCCGTGGAACGAGGTCGACGGCGAGCGCGGTAGCGCCAAGAGCAAGCACCCTGCCTTCCAGGACAAGGCCGTGCGCGACGCGATGGGCCTGCTGGTGGACCGCAAGTCGGTGCAGGACTTCATCTACGGCCGCACCGGCGTGGCCACCGCCAACTTCCTGAACAACCCCGAACGCTTCCGCAGCAAGACGACGAAGTTCGAGTTCAACGTCGACAAGGCCAACCAGATCCTCGACGCCGCGGGCTGGAAGAAGGGGCCCGACGGCATCCGCGCCAAGGGCAACGTCAAGCTGAAGTTCGTCTACCAGACCTCCGTCAACCAGCCGCGGCAGAAGACGCAGGCCATCGTCAAGGATGCCTGCACCAAGGCCGGCATCGACCTGGAGCTGAAGAGCGTGACCGGCGCGGTGTTCTTCGGCGGCGACTTCGCCAACCCGGACACCTATCAGAAGTTCTGGTCCGACATGCAGATGTTCACGACCACGATGACCCAGCCCGATCCGCAGACCTTCATGGAGCAGTACTGCTCCTGGGAGTTCGCTCAGAAGGACAACAAGTGGGCCAAGCGCAACATCGCCCGCTGGCGCAGCGACGAGTACGACAAGCTGCACACCGCGTCGCAGTCCGAGATGGACCCGGTCAAGCGGGCGGCGATGTACATCAAGATGAACGAGTTGGTGATCGCCGACGGCTACATCATCCCGGTGGTGTTCCGCCCGCGTCCCTCGGCCGCCACGCTGAAACTGGTGGCGCCGTTGTCCGGCTGGGACAACGACATGTGGGCCCTGCCCCACTGGTTCAAGGAAAGCTGAGCCCGGCGCCTGAGCGCGGCCGGCCTGGTGCGGGCCGCGGCAGGCAGCAACCTCCACGACGCCACCGGCCGCTCCCTTGGGCAACTACCTGCTGCGCCGCCTGCTGATCGCGCTGCCGAGCCT
This sequence comes from Rubrivivax sp., assembly GCA_044225625.1. Taxonomy (GTDB): domain Bacteria; phylum Pseudomonadota; class Gammaproteobacteria; order Burkholderiales; family Burkholderiaceae_C; genus Rubrivivax. The sequence continues at coordinate 23,118 of JBGAII010000004.1, read as the reverse complement.
GCTCGGCATCAGCCTGGTGCTGTTCACCGTGCTGGCGCTGGCACCGGGCGACCCCTTCGAGGAACTGGCCACCAACCCGAACGTGCCGCCCGAGGTGCGCCTGGCGCTGCGCGCCTCGCTCGGCCTGGACGATCCGGTCTGGCAGCGCTACATCCACTGGCTCAGTTCGATGCTGCAGGGCAACTGGGGCTTCTCCTTCGTCAGCCGCATCAACGTCGACACGCTGATCCTGCAGCGCCTGCCGGTGACCATTGCCATCGTCGGCACGGCGGTGCTGCTCGGCCTGCTGGTGGCGCTGCCGGTGGGCATCCTGGCCGCGGTCAGGCCCTATTCGTGGTTCGACCGCATTGCCAGCACGCTGGCCTTCATCGGCTTTTCGCTGCCCACCTTCTTCATCGGCCTGCTGTTCATCCTGCTCTTTTCGATCGAGCTCGGCTGGCTGCCCTTCGTCTTCCGCGCCGACCTGTCCGAAACCGGCTGGCGCTGGTGGGTCGAGCAGTTCAAGCAGTCGGTGATGCCGGTCACCGTGCTGGGCATGGCCTTCGCCGCCAGCTGGATGCGCTACGTGCGTTCGTCGGTGCTGGACGTCATCCGCCTGGACTACGTGGCCACCGCGCGCAGCAAGGGGCTGACCGAGCGTGCGGTGATCCTCAAGCATGCGACGCGCAATGCACTGATCCCGGTGGTCACGCTGGTGGCGCTGCAGCTGCCGCAGCTCTTCGGCGGCGCCATCGTGACCGAACAGATCTTCCGCATCCCCGGCATCGGCTCGCTGCTGATCGACGCGATCCTGCGCAACGACACGCCCGTGATCATGGCCGTGACCTTCGTGCTCAGCGCGCTGGTCATCTTCTTCAACCTCCTGGCCGACGTGCTCTATGGCTGGCTCGACCCCCGCATCAGCTACCGGTGACGCGCTGTCGCTGGGCAGGCCCGCCGCGGCGCCGGCATCGCTGTGGGCCGACGCCTGGCGGCGCTTCAAGCACCACCGCCTGGCCTACTGGAGCCTGTGGGCACTGGGCCTGCTGGTGGCGGCGGTGGTGCTCGGGCCGCTGGTCTACAAGGTCGGCATCAACGACGTGGACTTCCAGGCGCGGCTGGCGCCGCCGTCGTGGAAGCATCCGCTGGGCACCGACGACCTCGGCCGCGACCTGCTGGCGCGCGTGCTCTACGGCGGGCGCATCTCGCTGGCGGTGGGCCTGGCCTCGATGGTGGTGGCCATCGCCGTGGGCGTGACCGTCGGCGCCATCGCCGGCATGTCGCGCGGCTGGGTCGATGCCTTCCTGATGTGGGTCACCGACCTGTTCCTCAGCATGCCGCAGCTGCCGATGCTGCTGGTGCTGATCTTCTTCTTTCGCGAGGGGTTGAAGTCGCTGGTCGGGCCCGAGGTCGGCATCTTCGTGCTGATCGTGCTGGTGATCGGCGGCTTCCGCTGGATGCCGGCGGCGCGGGTGGTGCGGGCGCAGTTCTTCAGCCTGCGCGAGAAGGAGTTCGTCGAGGCCGCGCGGGCGCTGGGCGCCAGCACGCAGCGGCAGATGGTGCGCCACATCCTGCCCAACTCGCTGGGGCCGGTGATCGTGGCCGCGACCATCGACGTGGCCGCGGCCATCATCCTGGAAAGCACGCTCAGCTTCCTCGGCCTGGGCTTCCCGCCGGACATCCCGACCTGGGGCCGGCTGCTGTTCGACGCCAAGGACTACCTGGACATCGCGATGCACTGGTCGCTGTTCCCCGGGCTGGCGATCTTCATCACCGTGCTGTCGATCAGCTTCATCGGCGACGGCCTGCGCGACGCGCTCGACCCCCGGCGCGTTCTCTAGCCATGGCGCTGCTCGAGATCAAGGGTCTGAAGACCCATTTCAAGACCGACGACGGCTGGCTGCATGCCGTCGATGGCGTGGACATCGCGCTCGACCGCGGCGAGACCGTCGGCGTGGTCGGCGAATCGGGCTGCGGCAAGAGCGTCACCGCCAAGACGGTGATGAAGCTGATCGACATGCCGCCGGGCAAGATCGTCGCCGGCCAGGTGCTGTGGAAGGGCCGCGACCTGGTGCCGCTGCCGCCCGAGGCGATGCAGAAGATCCGCGCCAAGGAGATCTCGATCATCTTCCAGGAGCCGATGACATCGCTGAACCCGGTCTACACCGTGGGTGAGCAGATCGCCGAGAGCCTGCGGCTGCACGAGGGCCTGTCGCGCAGGGACGCTATGGACCGGGCGGTGGAGATGCTGAAGCTGGTGCGCATCCCCACGCCGGAGCGGCGCGTGCGCGACTACCCGCACCAGTTCTCCGGCGGCATGCGCCAGCGCGTGATGATCGCCATCGCGCTGGCCTGCAAGCCGCAGCTGGTGATCGCCGACGAGCCGACCACGGCACTGGACGTCACCATCCAGGCGCAGATCCTCGACCTGCTGCAGCGGCTGAAGGACGAGATGGGCATGGCGGTGATGCTGATCACGCACGCCATGGGGGTGGTGGCCGAAGTGGCGCAGCGCGTGGTCGTGATGTACGCCGGCAAGGTGGTCGAAGAAGCGCCGGTCAAGGCGCTGTTCGCGCACCCGCGGCACCCCTACACGCAGGGCCTGATCCGCTCGATCCCACGCATCGACCTGGACGCGCAGCACAAGCTGCGGTTGGAGGCCATCCCCGGCACCGTGCCCAAGCTGATCGAACCCGCCGAAGGCTGCCGCTTTGCCGAACGCTGCAAGCATGTGCGCGCCGAATGCCGGCAGGCCACGCCGCCGCTGCGCGAGGTGGCCCCCGGCCATCGCGTGGCCTGCATCCTGGACCTGTAGCGATGAGCACACCGCTGTTGCAGGTCAAGGGCCTGAAGAAGCACTTCCCGATCCGCGGCGGGCTGCTGCGGCGCGTGGTCGACCACGTGCATGCGGTGGACGGCGTCAGCTTCGAGCTGCAGGCCGGCGAGACATTGGGCCTGGTCGGCGAATCGGGCTGCGGCAAGAGCACCACCGGCCGCTGCGTGCTGCGGCTGATCGAGCCGACCGCCGGCGAGGTGCTGTTCGCGGGCCGCGACGTCGGCGCCATGGCCGGCGAGGAACTGCGTGCACTGACGCGCGACATGCAGATCATCTTCCAGGATCCGTTTGCCAGCCTGAACCCGCGCATGACGGTCGGCGCCATCGTCGGCGAAGGCCTGGTCATCCACAAGCTGGCCGCCAGCACCGGCGAGATCAACGACCGCGTGGTGCAGCTGCTGCAGACCGTGGGCCTGTCGCCCGACCACATGCGGCGCTATCCGCACGAGTTCTCCGGCGGCCAGCGCCAGCGCATCGGCATCGCCCGCGCGCTGGCGGTGAACCCGAAGCTCGTGGTCTGCGACGAGGCGGTGTCGGCGCTGGACGTGTCGATCCAGGCGCAGGTCATCAACCTGCTGGAAGACCTGCGCGAGCAGTTCAACCTGACCTACATCTTCATCGCCCACGACCTGAGCGTGGTCGAGCACATCAGCCACCGCGTGGCGGTGATGTACCTCGGGCGCATCGTCGAGGTCGCGCCGTCGCGCGCGCTGTACACCTCGCCCAAACACCCGTACACCGAAGCGCTGCTGTCGGCGGTGCCGATCCCCGACCCGACGGTGACGCGCAAGCGCATCGTGCTCGAAGGCGACGTGCCCAGCCCGATCCACCCGCCCAGCGGCTGCCATTTCCACCCGCGCTGCCCGCGCGCGCAGGCGCAGTGCAGGACCGAGGCCCCGCTGCTGCGCGAACTGGCGCCGGGCCACGTGGCCGCCTGCCACTTCCCCAACTGAAACTGCTCCAGAATGCCAACGCGGCCTTTGCCGCCCCACACCAGGAGACACGCATGATCAAGGCAGGGATCGACCAGGACGCACTCATCGACATGTTTGCCGAGGCCTCGGCCAAACAGGGCGAGAAACTGCGCAAGGCGGTGGCCGATGCCACGCTGAAGGCGCTGCAGGGCCGCGAGCTGACGTTGGAGAACGTGCGCAAGGTGGTCAAGGCCGTGACGCAGGCCACGTCGGCCGGCGCGGCGAAGAACCCGGCGCCGGCGGTGGATGTGGAGGCCATGCTGCGCAAGGCCTTCGACGGCATGGACTCGGCGCTGCTGAAGGCGGTGGAAGCCAACCGCAAGGCGCTGCAGCAGCTGCTGGACCAGGGCGCGGGCCTGCGCGAGACCCAGGTCAAGGCCGCGCTCGACGGCGTCGAGAAGATGGAAGACCTGTTCTTCAGCACGGTGGGCAAGGCGGCGCAAGGCGTCGCCGCACCGCTGCAGGGCCCATGGCAGCAGGTGCTGAAGACCATGAAGCTCGAAGGCACCGCCACCGGCGGCGCGGCGACGCAGACGGTGGAACAGCTGATGGGCCAGGCGCAGGACGCGCTGCGCAAGGGCCGCGCCACCAGCCTGCGGGCCACGCAGGCGCTGATGGACAGCTATGCGGCCATGGTCAGCGGCGTGCTGATCGGCATGAGCGAGGGCCTGGGCGGTGCCACGCCGGCGCCGGTTGCGGCGAAGCCGGCCGCCAAGGCCGCGCCGAAGAAGAGCGCGCGCTAGGCGCCGCGCGCGGTCGCGCCGCCCGCCGGCATTTCGGCCAGCGGCGCGATCAGGCTGCGCACCAGTTCCGGAATCAGGCCGGCCACCAGCTTCGCGGCCAGCGTGAAAGGCTGCTGGCTGCTCGTGGCCAGCACCACGTGCTGCTGCAGCGCCCGCTCGGCCAGCGGCACCGCGGCCAGTAGGCCGGACGCCACCTCGTCGGCCACCGCATGCCGCGGCAGCAGCGAGGCGCAGGCATGGTCCTGCAGCAGCCGCTTGATGATCACCGACGAGCCGGCGGACACCGGCACCTGCAGGCGCAGGCCGCGGCGCTGCACCTCTTCGTCCAGCTGACTGCGCAGCGAATTCGGCGGCACCGGCAGCACCAGCGGCAGCCGAGCCACTGCCGGCAGGCGCACGCTGCGCGGCAGCACCGTGCCGGCCTGGCCGCCGAGCGCCCGGGCCAGCACGGCAGGGCGGCCGATCACGCACAGCGGCGTGTCGAACAGCGCGCGATAGCGGTTCGGCCCGCGGGCCCGGTAGCGGTTCAGCACCGCCAGGTCGACACGGCCCTCGGCCAGCGCCGCCTCGAGGTCGCCGCTGTAGCCCTCGCGCACCTGAAGCTGCAGCCGCGGCTGCAGCTCGGCCAGGCGCGACCACAGCGCACTGGCCAGCCGGCCCGACAACGACGGCACCAGCCCCAGCGTCACCGGCCCCACCGGCGCACCGCGCCGCTCGCGCAGTGACTGCGTCAGCGCATCGGCCTCGCCCAGCAACGCCAGCAGGCGCGGCATCGCTTCGGCAGCCAGCTCGGTGGCGCTGACGCCGCGGCCGGTGCGGTGAAACAGCGCGCCGCCGAGCACCCCCTCCACCTCTGCCAGGTGCCGGCTCGCAGCCGACTGGGCGATGCCCAGCGCGGCCGCCGCGCGGCTCAGACTGCCGCTGCGCGCCACCGCGGCCACGGTGCGCAGCGCGCGCAGGTTCAGCTCGGTGTGGTCGTTCATGGATATCTGCTATCTGATTCAAGCATAGCGCTGCGGCCGGCGGCTGACTACAGTTGCTCCCCTACAACGTGAACACGACCGCAGGAGACAAGGCGATGCCGCTGAACACACAGGCCCATCCGCTGCTGCAGCAGCTGGAACCGGGGGAACGGGCCATGCTGGCGCGCGTGCGCACGCTGGTCGCCGAGCGCATCGGCCCAGATGCGGCGCGCGTGGCGCGCGAGGACGTGTTTGCGTGGGACACCTTCAGGCTGCTGGCGCGCGAAGGGGTCATCGCCACGGCCTTCCCGCGCGCCTGGGGCGGCAGCGAGGCCTCGATGCTGCTGCGCGTCGGCCTGATCGAGGAACTGGCCAGCGCCTGCAGCACCGCGGCGTCGATCATCACCGGCACCGACCTGTCGTCGCGCCCGATCGTCGCCGGTGCCAGCGACGCGCTGAAGGCAGCGCTGCTGCCCGACCTGTCCTCGGGCGCCACGCAATCGGCCTTCGCGCTGACCGAGCCCGGCGCCGGCAGCGACGTCGCCCGGCTGGCCTGCCGCTTCAACGACACGCCGGACGGCAGCGTGTGCCTCAACGGGACGAAGAAGTTCATCACCCGCGCCAGCACGGCCGACATGTTCGTCGTCGTGGCCCGGCGCGAAGGCGGGCTGCAAGGCGCGAAGGGGCTGTCGGCCTTCGTCGTGCCGCGCCACCTGCCGGGCGTGACGGTCTCGGACATGATTCCCAAGCTGGGCTGGTACGGTGTGCCGATCGCGATGGTCAGCTTCGACGACGTGCGGGTGCCCGCCAGCCACCGACTCGGCGAGGAAGGCCGCGGCATGGCGCTGGCGCAGGACACGCTGCTGCGCGCCCGCATCGGCCATGCGGCGATCGCGCTCGGTCGCATGCGCGGTGCGCTGCAGATCGCCAGCCAGTACGCCAACCGCCGCGAAGTCTTCGGCCAGACGGTCGGCAGCCACCAGGGCATTCAGTGGATGCTGGCCGAGATGGGCGCCACCGTGGAAGCCACGCGCTGCCTGGTCTACAGCACCGCGCTGCGCTACGACCAGGCCGACCCGGAGGTGGCGGTGCAGGCCTCGATCGCCAAGATGCGCGCCACCGACGACTGCATGAAGCTGGTGGTCGACGCGCTGCAGTTGCTGGGCGGCAACGGCTACCTGAAGGCCTATCCGCTGGAGCGCTTCCTGCGCGACGCCAAGATGAACCAGATCGGCGAAGGCACCAGCGAGATCCACAAGAACCTGATCGGCCGTCACCTGCTGCAGCAGGCCGCCGCCATGGACACGCACCCCTGCCTGGATTTCGAGCCCGACCTGTTCTGCAGCTGACGCCCACACGCTCCCGGCACGCACCGGGCCTGCGCCGACCCCAGAAGACCGACGAAGGAGACAACGATGATCGACCGACGCCACTTCCAGGCCCGCGGCCTGGCGCTGCTGGGCAGCGCCATGCTGCCGTGGAGCGCCCGTGCCGCCATGCGCGCGCCGGGGCCCGGCGGCTTTCCGAGCCAGACGATCAAGGTGATCGTGCCCTACCCGGCCGGCGGCATCGTCGACGTGGTGACGCGCGCCGCGGTCGACCCGCTGTCGGCCGAGCTGCCGCACCGCATGATCGTCGAGAACCGCGCCGGCGCCGATGGCCGCATCGGCCTGACCGCAGCCGCGCAGGCGCCGGCCGACGGCTACACGCTGCTGGCGGCCACCCCGATCGTCTCGGTCGGCGAACACCTGATGCCCGACATGGCCGGCCGCGCCAAGGACTTCGTCGGCATCTGCGTGATTGCGGCGCCGCCGTCGGTCTTCGTGGCCTGGAGCGGCCTGCCGGTGAAGAACCTGAAGGAACTGGTGGCGCTGGCGGCCAGCAAGCCCGGCGAGCTGAACGTGCCCAACCCGGGCTCGGGCAGTTCGATCCACCTCGGGCAGGAGCTGCTGTTCGAGCGCACCGGCATCAAGGTGACCAACGTCAACTACAAGGGGCAGCCGCAGTCGCTGATCGACATGGCCGAAGGCCGTGTCCATTTCGGCCTGATCTCGCAAAGCCTGGCGCTGCCGCTGATCCAGAACGGCAAGCTGCGGCCGCTGGCCGTCAATGCCAACAAGCGCACGCGCTCGCTGCCGGACGTGCCGACGATCGCCGAGGCCGGCTACCCGGAAGCGCTGGTGCAGTCGTGGTACGGCATCGCCGCACCGGCCAAGACACCGGCCCCGATCCGCAACTGGCTGGTCGAGCAGTTCATGCAGACGCTGGCCTTGCCCGACACCCGCGCCAAGCTCGAAGCCATCGACGCCGAGATCCTGGCGCTGGACGGCGCGGCCTTCGACGCGCTGATCGCCAGCGAATACCAGCGCTGGGGCGAACTGATCCGCAAGCGCGGCATCAAGGCCGCCAACTGAGTCCGGCTGCGGGCCGACGGCGTCAAGACAGCTTGGAGTACGAGATCACGATCGAGTCAAGGAACCACATCACCCATCTCGCACCGAGCCGCCTTGCCGGAATAGCTTGCTCGAAAGGCCGGGCAGGTCACCCGCTCGTGGTCCTGTCCATATCGCCGTGAGTGCCGCACACGGCCCGCCGCCCGCTCTACGCAGCCCTCGCGGGCGCCCTGCACGAATCCCGCACCATCAGCGTCGGCGTCATGACCTCGGTGTGAATGCCACCCGCTGCCCCCCCTTGTAACCGTTCGAGTAGCAGACGCACCGCGGTTTCCGCCATCGCCTTCACCGGCTGCGCAACCGTCGTCAGGCGTGGCCGGAAGGCGTTGACCCAGGGCGAGTCGTCGATGCCGACGACCGAGACGTCATCGGGGCAACGCAGGTTCGAGTCGGTGATCGCGCGCATCACGCCGATCGCAATCAGCGTGTTCGCTGCAAGGATTGCGGTCGGTCGGTCGCGCGCGGCGAGCAGCGTTCTCGCCGCCTCGTAGGCCGGCTGTTCGCGAAATGCGGCGTCGCGCACCAGCCGGGCGTCGTAGCGCAGGCCGGCCTCCAGCAGACCCTCGCGATAACCGGCCAGGCGCTGCGCACCGGTGTTCAGCGTGAGCGGCCCGCCGACCATTGCGATGCGCCGGTGGCCGTAGCCGAGCAGGTGCCGCACCGCATCGAGCGCAGCGCGGCGGTTGTCCAGCACAACGGCGTCGAGACCAAAATCCTCGAAGCCGCGATCGACCAGCACCACCGGCACCTGCAAGCGCCCGAGTGCGAATGCACGCTCCTTGGAGCTGTGGCCGGTGGCTGCGAGCAGGATACCGTCCACGCGCTGGGAGCGTAGCAGCCTCAGATGCTGTTGCTCGCGCTGCAGGTCCTCGTCGCTGTTGCACAGAAGCACCGAATAGCCGCTCGCGTTGGCCGCGCGCTCGATCCAGTGCACGAGCTCCGTGAAGAACGGATTCATGATGTCCGCGACGATCAGGCCGAGCAGGTGGCTGCTGCCGCCGCGCATGTGGCGCGCCGCGGGATGCGGCGCATAGCCCAGCGCGTCGATCGTCTTCAGCACGCGCTCGCGTGTCGCCGGGGCCACCTTGGCCGAACCGTTGACGACGTTAGAGACCGTGGCCGTCGACACCGCGGCGAGCCGTGCGACGTCGCTGATGGTGGGAGAGTGGTTCGTTGCCATGCAGGTATTGAATCGGTTCAATCATAGCGGCGATTCACGTTGAAGGCTGCGTCCTCGGCGTATTCCCTAGGACAAATCGCTTGTCGAATGCTGCGCATCACGCGATACTTTGATTCATAAGTTAAACGATTCAATTCATAGGAGACACCGTGGCCGGTTTCAGTGGACTGGGTATGCACCTGGGCGTGCTGTCGCGCCTGTCGGACGCAAAGTCGCGCTCCATCAGCCCCGAGAACTTCAGCGGTGCTCCGGGCCAGGGCGGCAAGGCCATCGAGGGCACCGGCGCGCATCGCGCACGCGGCCTGGGCCAGGGCTGGAAGGTGTCGCCGTCGATCGAAATCCAGCCCGGCGAGGTACGCGTACTGGCCGAGATCGAAGGCCCGGGGGCAATCCAGCAGATGTGGATGACCAACATGTACGGGCGTTGGCGCAACCTGATCCTGCGCATCCACTGGGACGGCAACGAACACCCGTCGGTCGAGTGCCCGATCGGCGACTTCTTCGCCAATGGCTGGGAGCGCTACGCACACGTCAACTCGCTGCCGGTGTGCGTCAATCCCGGCCGCGCGTTCAACTGCTACTGGGAGATGCCGTTCCGCACGCGCGCCAGGGTAACGCTCGAGAACCGCGACGACGAACGCATCATCCTTTACTACCAGATCAACTACACGTTGACACCGGTGCCGGACGACTGCGCCTACTTCCACGCGCAGTTTCGCCGCACCAACCCGGTGGCTTTCATGGACGACTACACCATCGTCGACGGCATCACCGGCCGAGGCCACTACGTCGGCACCTACATGGCCTGGGGCGTGACCAGCAACGGCTGGTGGGGCGAAGGCGAAATCAAGTTCTTCATGGACGCCGACACCCAGTTCCCCACGATTTGCGGCACCGGCACCGAGGACTACTTCTGCGGCTCGTACGACTTCGACATCAGCCTGAACGAACCCAAGGACTACCCGGTCGCGTACACAGAGTTCACCACCGCGTACGCGGGGCTACCCCAGGTGATCCGCCCCGACGGCACCTACCGCTCGACGCAGCGCTTCGGCCTGTACCGCTGGCATGTGATGGACCCGATCCGCTTCGACAAGAAGCTGCGTGTGACGATGCAGGACATCGGCTGGCGCACCGACAAGGACAGGCGCTACCTGCCGCGCCAGGATGACATCGCATCGGTCGCGTACTGGTACCAGACGCTGCCGTTCGCGAAGTTCCCCGAGTTGCCCGGGCGCGACTACCTCGAAGTGATCTGACGCCACGCGGCGACGTCTTCCGGTGCTCCGCTACCTCGCCTCCCGGCTGGCCGCGTACGTGGCGGTGATCGTGTTCGGCGTGACATTCATCTTCTTCCTGCCGCGCCTGCTTCCGACCGACCCGGTCGAGGCCATGCTCGGAAAGATCCAGTCGCAAGGCCAATACATGGAGCAGGCGCAGGTAGATGCGCTGCGGTCGTCACTGACCGACGCATTCGGCCTGAAGGGCTCGGTGTTGGAGCAGTACGGCCGCTTCATGAAGCGTGTTCTGCTGACCGGCGACTTCGGCCCGTCACTCGCGATGTACCCGACGCCGGTGCGTCAGCTGATCCTCGATTCACTGCCGTGGACCTTCGGCATGCTGCTCAGCGCGGTGCTGATCTCGTGGGTGCTGGGCAATCTGCTCGGGCTGCTCGTCGGCACGCGCCCGCGCTGGCGCATATCGCGCCTGATCGAGGGCGCGGCGATCTGCGTCTACCCGATTCCCTACTACGTGCTTGGCCTGCTGCTGAGCATCTTTCTCAGCTATATCTGGCCGGTGTTCCCGCTGACCACGTCGGTCCAGGGCCGGCCCTGGACCTGGGACTACGCAGGCAGCGTGATCTACAACTCGTTCCTGCCGGCGCTGTCGATCGTGCTCGTCACGTTCGGCTGGTGGCTGCTGGAGCATGCGCGCCCTGGCCAGCGGCATCAACGAGGAAGAGTTCGTCTGGGCTACGCGCGCATCAAGGCACAAGGAACGCGAGGTCCGTCGCAGCACCTACGTGCTGGGGTGCGAACGCGCTGCTGCCCCAGGTGACATTCCTCGCGCTGCAACTCGGGCTGATCTTCAATGGCTCGATCATCTGCGAGATCCTGTTTGCATACCCCGGCGTTGGCAGCCTGATCTACACCGCGGTGATTCAGGCTGACTACAACCTACTGATGGGAACCGTCGCGACCTCGATCCTCGCCGTTGCGACCGCCACGTTGCTGGTGGACCTGATCTATCCCCTGATCGACCCACGCGTGCGCTTCCGCTAGAGACGATGCGCACCCTCTTCCGCTCCCCCCGCGCAACGGCCGGCACGATCATCGTGCTGGGGTTCCTCGTCCTCGGCTTCGTGCTGCCGTGGTTCGCGCCGGCCGATCCGCGCGCCTGGCAGACCTACCCGCGCAATCTGGCCCCGAGTTGGTCGCACCTGATGGGCACCACCAACCTGGGCCAGGACATCTTCTGGCTGCTCGCCTGGGCAATCCGAAACTCGCTGCTGCTGGGTGTGCTGGTCGCTTTCCTCTCAACCGTGATCGGTGTCGCGGCCGGGCTGGTGGCGGGCTTTCGCGGCGGGCTGGTCGACCGCGTGCTGTCGTTCATGATGGACGCGACCTTCGTGATCCCGAGCCTGCCGATCCTGATCCTGATGGCATCGCTGCTGAAGGGCCAAGCGACGCTGCTGACGATCGCACTGATCCTGGTGGCGTTCAATTGGCCGTTTCCGGCGCGACAGATCCGCTCTGTGGCGTTGAGCATGCGCGATCGCGAGTTCGTGCACCTCGCATCGTTCTCTGGCGAAGGGCTCACGGCCATCCTGCTGCGCCAGATCTTCCCGTACCTGCGGAACTGGGCGACTGCCAACTTCATCAACACCGTGCTGGTCGGCATCGCGGTCGAGAGCAGCCTGGCCGTGATCGGCCTGTCGAGCGCCGACGAGGCCACGCTCGGCACGATGGTGTACTGGGCGCTGAAGTACCAGGCGCTGCTCGCAGAACAGTGGTGGTGGATCGGCCCGCCGGTCGTCGCGATCGTGCTGTTGTTCGTTGGGCTGTTCCTGCTCGCATCGGGCCTGGAGCGGCGTTCCGCGGAGGCGCGCGGTCGATGATTCGCATCGAGAACGCTCGCGCGGGCTACCGCACACCGAACGGCTTCGTCGCCGCGGTCGATGGCGTCTCGCTGACGGTGAATGACAGCGAGATCCTCGGCATCGCCGGTGAGTCGGGCTGCGGCAAGTCCACGTTGCTCAAGCTGCTGTACGGCCAGCTCGACGCCGGCCTGTCGTTGGAAAGCGGCAGCGTCGAGGCAACGTTCCCCGATCCGACCACCGGTGCCACGCGCCGCTACGCGGCGCACGAGTTGCGCCAGCTCTGGTGGAAGCAGCTGTCGTACGTGCCGCAGGGGTCGATGAGCGTGATGAACCCGGTCACGCGCGTCTTCGCGCAGATGATCGAGGCACTGCCGCCCGCCGTGCTGCAGCGGAGCCGCAAGGCCCTGCGCGCCGAGCTCGAAGGCTTCTTCGCGGAGTTGAAGCTGCCGGCATCGGTACTCGATGCATACCCGCACCAGCTGAGCGGCGGCATGCGACAGCGCGTGATGATCGCGATGGCGTCGTTCTTTCACCCGCGTCTGGTGCTGGCCGACGAGCCGACGACCGCACTCGATGTGGTCGTGCAGAAAAACATCCTGCTGCTGTTGGTTGCACTGCAGCGGCGCCAGCGAAACACGCTGGTGATCGTCTCGCACGACCTGGGCGTGCACTACCAAGTTGCGGACCGCATCGCGATCGCGTATGCCGGCCGCATCGTAGAGGTCGGACCGACGCGCGATGTCTTCGCCAACCCCGCGCATCCGTATACGCGCGCACTCATCGATTCGTTGCCGCGAATCGGCGACCGCTCGGTTCGCCACGGCATCGAGGGCCGGCCGCCCGATCTGGCCAAGCCGCCGGCTGGCTGCCGCTTCGCGCCGCGTTGCACGCACGCAGTCGACGCATGTCGGAGAGACGCTCCGGCGCTGAGTGCACTCGCTCCTGTTCACTCGGTGGCCTGTCATTTCCCGTTGCGCGCACTGGCCGCGCTGGAGCGAGTTTCATGAGCGGGCCTCTGTTGCAGCTCCACGGCGTCGGAAAGGTGTTTCGTCGCGGCGGCCTGTTCTCGGGCCAACGGATCACCGCGGTGGACGACGTGACGCTGGAACTGCCCGCCGAGCCGTCCCTGCTCGCGGTGGTCGGCGAATCGGGCAGCGGCAAGACAACACTCGCCCGCATGATCCTGCGGCTCGAACAGCCGAGCGCCGGCAGCATCGCGCTCGACAGTCGCAACCTGCACGGGGGCTCCGGCCCACGCATCACCGACGCCGATCTGCGTCGCCTCGTGCAGCCGATCTTCCAGAATCCGTTCGAGGCCTACAGCATTCACCTGCCGGTGGACTTCTATCTGTTCCGCACCGCGGTGAACCTCGGGATGGCGGCGGACAAGGCGAGCGCCGAGCCGGTCGTCGACGAAGCGCTGCGCTCGGTTGGCCTCGCGCTCGAGCGCGTGCGTGGCAAGTACGTGCAGCAATTCTCCGGCGGTGAGTTGCAGCGCATCGCAATCGCACGTGCGTTGATCCCGCGTCCGCGCCTGATCGTCGCCGACGAGCCAGTCAGCATGGTCGACGCGTCGCTTCGCATGACGATCGTGAACCTGTTCAACGAGATCCGGCGAACGCGCGGCATATCGTTCGTGTACATCACTCACGACCTGTCGACGGCCTACTACATCGCGGATCAGATCGCGATCATGCGCAACGGCAAGGTAGTCGAAGGCGGCGCGCCCGCGCAATTGCTGGCCGCGCCCACGCATGAGTTCACTCGCACGCTGCTGGAATCGATGCCGCAGATCGGAGCGCGCTGGAGCGAGCTCGAAGAACCCGCCACCGCCGAGGCGGCGGGCGTGCAACCCCGATAGCCACCCCCCGACAGAGACAACAGGAGACTGCGATGAAACTGCGAACCCTGAAGACCGGCGTGTTAGTGGCTGCCGCGCTCTTGTGCGCCGGCGGCGCCCACGCGCGAGATACCGATGTCGGCACGCCGCGAGAACAGACGCTGATCGTCGACATGCTCAACGCGCGGGTCTCCAATCCGACGCAGATGAATCCGTTCATCGAGGGCGTGACGATCAGTCAGGGCCTGCACCAGCTCGCCTACAGCCAGCTGTGGGAAATCGACACGGTGACGGGCAAGCAGTTCCCGGCGCTGGCAGCGAACATGCCCGAGGTGCTGAACAAGGAGTTCACCAAGTTCCGATTCAAGTTGCGGCAAGGCCTTGCGTGGCACGATGGCAAGCCGTTCACCGCCGACGATGTCGTCTTCACGGCCGAGATGCTGATGAAGAACGAGAAGCTTCCCGGCAGCGGCTACATCAAGAACGTGATCAAGTCGATTCACAAGGTCGACGACTTCACGGTTGAGATGGAGACGACCAAGCCGTACCCGCGCCTGACCGTGGCGCTCGGCTCGGTCGTCTACGGCAACCTGTTCCGACCGGTGCCCAAGCACATCTGGAAGGACGTCGACCCGGCGACGTTTGCGAACTACCCGCCGGTCGGCATCGGCCCGTACAAGTTCAAGCAGGCCGATCCGAACGGATCCTGGTTCCTGTGGGAAAAGCGCAGCGACTGGAAAGCCTCTGACGCCGGCCAACTCAAGGGCGAGCCGAAGCCGCAGTACGTGCTCTTCCGCTCCTATGGCCCCGAGGAGAAGCGGGTGCTGGCGATGGCACAGAACGACTACGACGTGCTGACCGACATCACGCCGGAAGGGCTCGAAATCCTGCGCAAGCGCAACAAGTACGTCGCCGCCTGGTACGACAAGTTTCCGTGGGCCAACATGGACGACCCGTGCGAACGGGGCATCCACTTCAACCTGACGACGGCGCCGTACGACAAGTGGCAGGTGCGCTGGGCACTCGCGCTCGCGACCAACATCGAGAACGTGAGCATGGGAACGATGAGCGGCATGCTGCGCGCATCGCCGCTGGCTGCTCCGCCGATCAGCATCATCAGCAAGACGTATCACGAGCCGATGGAAACCTGGCTCGCGACAATGGCCTTGCCCGATGGCTACAAGCCGTTCGACGACAAGTACGCTATCCGTATGGCCGCGCGACTGCGCAAGGAAGGGGTCGAGAGCATCCCTAACGACGGGCCCGGTGTGCGCGCGCTGTTCGGTGTCGGCTGGTGGAAGCACGATCCGGCCAAGGCCGCGAGCCTGCTCGAAAGTGTCGGTTTCAAGAAGAACGGCAACCAGTGGATGAAGCCCGACGGAACGCCCTGGAAGATGGTAATGGTCGCGCCGGCGGATTTCGAGATCCAGTCGCAGCGCCTGGCGTTCGCGGTCGCGAACGAGTGGCGTGGCTTCGGCGTCGACGTCTCGGTGCAGCAAATGCAGGGTGGCCCGTTCAACACGACGTATGCGACCGGCAATTTCGACGCGGGCTCGTACTGGAGTTCGTCGTGCGCCATCGGCCCTGACCTGTTCGCGCGCCTCGAAGGCTGGCACAGCCGTTATGCGCGCCCGACTGGCACGCCGGCATCGTTCAACAAGGAGCGGCTGAGCAGCCCCGCGATCGACGCGCTGATCGACAAGCTCTCGGCCATGCCATTGAACGACCCGCAGATCGTGCCGACGGGCACCGCGTTCCTGCAGGAGATGGCGCGCACCTTGCCGGCGATCGAGATGTTCGGCACCTCCAAGTTCGTGCCCGTCAGCACCTACTACTGGGACAACTTCCCCTCGGCGAAGAACTACTACGACGGCCCGTGGTGGTGGTGGTCCAACTTCAAGTACACGGTGTCCCAGATCAAGTCCACCGGCCGCAAGTAGCCGGACCGCGGCAAACCATCATGTTGCAAGGCTTGCACCCATTGCTCTCGCCCGACCTGCTCCATGCCCTCGCATCGATGGGGCATGGTGACGAAATCGTGCTGGCGGACGCCAACTTTCCCGCCGCGAGCCACGCGCGGCGGCTGGTGCGTATGCCAGGCACGCGGCTCGACGACGTGCTGGCTGCCGTGCTGTCGGTGATACCGCTCGACTCGTTCGTCGACGTGCCCGCATCGACGATGCAGGTGGTCGGTGATGCGGCGTCGATACCCCCGGCGGTGGCGAGCGCCAACGCCGTGCTGGCACAGCATGGCTGCCGACCGACTGGATCGCTGGAGCGCTACGCGTTCTACGAACGCGCCGCGAACGCGTTCGTGATCGTCGCGACCGGCGATCCGCGCCCCTATGGCAATGTGCTGCTGCGCAAGGGCGTGGTGGCGCCGACTTGATCCATCGATTGTGAGCAATCAGCCTTCAGGCCGGGACGTGGCACCCGTCTTCCCACCGATGCGCGATGGCGCGCGCCTGGGGCTTGGAGGCGCTGCACTTGGCAACTTGTTCAGTGCCGTCAGAGACGACGATGCACGGGCTGTCGTCGTGCGGGCACTGGCCGATGGCTGCGCCACCTTCGACACCGCGCCGCACTATGGCAACGGCCTGAGCGAACATCGCATGGGCGCGGTGCTGCGCGACCTGCCCCGCGACAGCTTCTCGCTGTCAAGCAAGGTCGGACGTCTGCTCTTGCCGGACCGGGGGCCGCGCGACGAAAACGGTTACGTCGCCTGCCTGCCGTTCGCCCAGGCTTGGGACTACTCCGCTGCCGGCGCGCGCCGTAGCGTCGAGGACAGCCTGCAACGCCTCGGCCTAGCCCGGCTGGATGCGGTCTACGTACACGACTGCGACGCAATGACACACGGCGTCGACCGCTACCCCGCGGTGCTGCGCCAGGTGCTGGATGAAACCCTCCCCGCGCTGAGGCAGATGCAGCGGCAAGGCTTGGTGCGCCACGTGGGCCTGGGTGTCAACGACGTGCGGGTGTGCCTGGATGTGCTGCACGAGACGTCGCTGGACGTGTTGCTGCTCGCCGGCCGCTACAGCTTGGTGGACCACACGGCGTTGGCTGCCTTGCTGCCACTGTGCACACGCCGGCAGGTGCGTATCGCGCTCGGTGGCGTCTTCAACTCGGGCATCCTCGCCACGGGCGTGCGGGCCAGCGGACCGGCGCGATTCGACTACACAGAGGCGCCCCCTTCGATGCGCGCACGCGTGGCCGCGCTGGAAGACGCCTGCGAAACGATGGGTGTTCCCCTGCGTGCGGCGGCGCTCCAGTTCCCGCTCGCACATCCATGTATCGACGTCGTGCTGCTCGGCGCGCGCAGCCCGTCCGAATGGCTGGATGCGCGGACGATGCTTGCACGCCCGATCCCCGCAAGCTTTTGGCAGACGCTGCGCGAGCGCGGCCTGCTGCCGACAGACGCGCCACTGCCGGTGTCGGCGTGATCGTCGACGCGCATTTCCACTGCTGGCACCTGGCGCGCGGCGACTACGGATGGCTCACGCCCGCGCTCGCCCCGATCTACCGCGACGTGGGTGTGGCCGACTGGTACGAGCAGGCAGCGCCCCACGGAGTGGCGTGTGGCATCTTGGTGCAGGCAGCACCGACCGAGGCCGAGACGGCGTTCCTGTTGGCGCAGGGGCGCGCCCATGCCATGGTGGCAGGCGTAGTCGGCTGGGTCGATATGCTCGCACCGGATGCGGCCGCGCGGGTTCGACAGTTGGCGACGAATCCGCTGCTGAAAGGTCTTCGACCGATGCTTCAGGACATCGCCGACCTACGCTGGGTTCTGAAGCCGGCGCTGAAGCCCGCCCTGGACGCAATGACCGAGTGTGGCTTGGTGTTTGATGCGCTCGTCAAGCCCGAACACCTGCCGCACATTCTGGATCTGGCCCAGCGGCACCCTGCGTTGCGCATCGTGATCGACCACGCTGCCAAGCCCGGCATCGCACAGGGCCAGTGGCAGCCGTGGGCGGACGATCTGGCCCGCATCGCCGACCGGACGTCGGCGATGTGCAAGCTCTCGGGCCTTTTCACCGAAGCGGAGCGGCCTTTGGGATCGGACGCTGTGCGGCGTTGGGCCACTCACGCGCTGGCGTGCTTCAGTCCTGGCCGCGTCGTCTGGGGCAGCGACTGGCCGGTGCTGGAACTCGCCGCTGGCTACGCCGCGTGGTGGTACGAGACTCAGGAACTGCTGGCGGGATTCACCGCCCCCGAACGCGACGCGGTCCTCGGTGGCAACGCCGAGCAGTTCTACGGCATTCCCCGTTCAACCCACGTCGGCCCGTCTGGGGACGAAGCCGGAACCCGCTGAGGCCCTTGGCGCAACGCCTGCGGCGCGGCTCGTGTGCTCGGAGTCACGCTCGCTGTGCCGAGCAGGTTGCGTTCGACTTACCAAGCGCCTGAAGTCCCCTCGGATCGCGGGCGTGCTCCGCAGTCCGGTGGTGCCGCGCTGGCGCAGCGTGCAACGTTGCCCAGGCCACGATTTGGCGTAGCGGGCTGGAGCAAGGCGGTTGTGACGGCCGGCGCAGTTCGGGTTGTGAGGCCTTGCCTTTCCGTGCCCCTCGCGCCCGTCCGCCTGGTGGCGGCTGCACCGTTTGGCCGGCGGCTTTGAGTTTCACCCGCCCGTCGGCTACGGCCGAATCAGCGGCCGTCCCAGCGCGGCGGCCGCTTCTCGATGAAGGCCTGCACGCCCTCCAGCGCGGGGGCGTCCATCATGTTGCAGGCCATCGTCTCTTCCGCATCGGCGTAGGCCGCCTCGATGCCGGTTTCCAGCTGCCGATAGAACAGCGCCTTGCCGCGGGCGATCGACACGCCCGGCTTGGCGACGATGCTGGCCACCAGCGCGTCGACCTCGGCCTCCAGGCGTTCTGCCTCGACCACGCGGTTGACGAGGCCGCGCGCGCGCGCCTCGTCGGCGCCGATGAAGTCGCCGGTGACCAGCATCTCGAAGGCCAGCTTGCGCGGCACGTTGCGCGACAGTGCCACGCTGGGCGTCGAGCAGAACAGCCCGGCGTTGATGCCGCTGACGGCGAAGCGCGCCTCGCGCGCCGCCACGGCCAGGTCGCACATCGCCACCAGCTGGCAGCCGGCGGCGGTGGCGATGCCGTGCACGCGCGCGATCACCGGCAGCGGCAGCTTCTGGATCGTCATCATCATGCGCCCGCATTGCGCGAACAGGCGCTCGTAGTAGCCCAGCGACGGCGCGGCGCGCATCTCCTTCAGGTCGTGGCCGGCGCAGAAGGCCTTGCCGGCCGCGGCAATCACCACCACGCGCGCCGCCGCGTCGGCCGCCACACGGTCCAGTTCGCGCTGCAGCGCTTCGAGCATGCCTTCGGACAGCGCGTTGAAGGCCTGCGGGCGGTTCAGCGTCAGCGTCACCACGCCGCGGGCGTCGCAGCTGTTCAGCACCAGCGGTGCGTCGTCCATCGCCACCCTCCTACTCGATCGCCGACGCGCTCTTGGCGCGCTCGCGCAACTGGAACTTCTGGATCTTGCCGGTGCTGGTCTTGGGGATCGGCTCGAAGCGGATCTCCTTCGGCACCTTGTAGCCGGCGAGCAGGCTCTTGCAATGCGCGATCAGCTCGGCCGCGGTCACCTGTGTGTCGGCCTTGGTCTCGACATAGGCCACCGGCGACTCGCCCCACTTCGGATCGGCCTTGGCCACCACCGCGCAGGCCATCACCGCCGGGTGGCGGTACAGCGCATCTTCCACCTCGATGGAGCTGATGTTCTCGCCGCCGCTGATGATGATGTCCTTGCTGCGGTCCTTGATCTTCACGTAGCGGTCGGACTCCATCACCGCCAGGTCGCCGGTGTGGAACCAGCCGCCGTCGAAGGCCTTGGCGGTGGACGCCGGGTTCTTCAGGTAGCCCTTCATCACGATGTTGCCGCGGAACATGATCTCGCCCATGGTCTGGCCGTCGGCCGGCACTTCGTGCATCGTCGCCGGGTCGAGCACCGTCATGCCTTCCTGCAGCGCATAGCGCACACCCTGGCGGCCGTTCAGCCGCGCCTGCTCCGACAGGCTCTGCTCGGCCCAGTGCGGCCGCTTCACCGCCACGCTGGCCGGGCCGTAGACCTCGGTCAGCCCGTACACATGCGTGATGTCAAAGCCGAGCTTGGCCATGCCTTCG
Source organism: Rubrivivax sp. (assembly GCA_044225625.1). Lineage (GTDB taxonomy): Bacteria > Pseudomonadota > Gammaproteobacteria > Burkholderiales > Burkholderiaceae_C > Rubrivivax. Next base: position 2,920 of record JBGAII010000004.1, on the reverse strand, counting down.
ATCATCGCCGCCGGCGGCGCCGCGCCGGCCACCATGCCGCGCACCGTGTGCGTCAGGCCCTCGCGCAGCGCGGCCGGCGCGTTGATCAGCAGGTTGTGCACGATCGGTGCCGCGCAGTAGTGGTCGGCCCGGTGCTCGCGCATCGCCGCCAGGATCGGCGCCGCCTCCACGCGGCGCAGGCAGATGTGCGTGCCGCCCAGCATCGCCACGGTCCACGGGAAGCACCAGCCGTTGCAGTGGAACATCGGCAACGTCCACAGGTAGCGCGGGAAATGCGGCATGGTCCAGGTGGCGGCATTGCTGACCGCATTCAGGTACGCGCCGCGGTGGTGCGTGACCACGCCCTTCGGATCGCCGGTGGTGCCGCTGGTGTAGCTGACGGCGATGGCGTCCCACTCGTCGGCCGGGCCTTCCAGCTTCGGTAGCGGCGCGTGCGCGGCCAGCAGCGCTTCGTACTCGTGCGCACCGAGCCGCTCGCCGGGGCCGGTGTATTCGCTGTCGCAGACGTCGATCACCACCGGCTCGCGGCCATGCTCGGTCTTCAGGATGCGCAGCGCCTCGGCCATCAGCGGCGCGAACTCGCGGTCGGTGATCAGCACGGCCGCTTCGCAGTGGTTCATCTGCCAGGCCAGCAGCGGCGCGTCGAGCCGCGTGTTCAGCGTGTTCAGCACCGCGTTCAGCGCCGGCACCGCATAGTGCGCCTCGACCATCTCCGGGGTGTTGGGCAGCATCGCGCTGACCGTGCTGCCGCGGCCGACGCCGAGCGAGCGCAGCGCCGCCGCCAGTCGCGCCGAACGCTCGCGCAGCACGGCCCAGCTGTAGCGGCGCGCGCCGTGCACCACCGCCGGCAGGTCGCCGAAGACCTCGGCGCTGCGCTCGACGAAGCTCACCGGGCTCAGCGCCACGTGGTTGGCCGCGTTCTTGTCCAGATGCTGGTCGTAGATGCTCATCGCGACAGTCTCCTTGTGCGGCCCATCTTAGCGCCGGCCGCCGCAGGCATGATGCGCACGATGGCAGCACCGCCGGCACCGGCCCCGATCACCCCGCGTCTGGCGGCGGGATGGGGCGTCTTCTGTCTGATGATGCTGCTGGTCGCGCTGCAGGAGCGCTGGCATGCCGGCGAGCCGTTGTGGCCGTGGCCGGTGTTCTACGAAGCCGTCTCGATGCTCGCCGCCACGGTCATCGCCGTCTGGCGCTGGCGCCGCAGCCCCCGCGACGACCCCTGGCTCGGTCGCCCGGCGCGCTGGTTCTGGCGCGTGCTGCGCTGGACGCCACTGGTGGCGCTGGTCTTCGTCGCGCTGCTCTACGGCATGCGGCATGCGGCGCGCGCCGCCTTCGGGCTGGGCTACGAACACCCGCCCTGGCCGGCGGTGCTGGCCTACGAGGGGTTGAAGTTCTCGGTCTTCTACCTGCTGTTTGCCGGCGTGCAATATGCGCTGCGCTCGCACCAGGCGCTGGCCGCGGCACGGCTGCACGCCGAGCGGCTGGAACGCCTGTCCACCGAAGCGCGGCTGGCGCAGCTGACGCAGCAGATGCAGCCGCATTTCCTGCACAACGCGCTCAACACCATCGCCGCGCTGGTGCACGACGACCCGGCCGCGGCCGATGCCGCGCTGCTGCGCCTGTCGCAGCTGCTGCGCGCCGCCACCGAGGTGTCGCGCCGGCCGCTGCACCCGCTGGGCGACGAGCTGGCGCTGGCCCGCAGCTACGCCGGTCTGATGCAGCAGCGCTTCGGCCCGCAGCGCGTGCAACTGCACTGGAACATCGACGATGCCGACGCCGCCCTGGCCGCCACACCGGTACCGGCGCTGTCGCTGCAGCCGCTGCTGGAGAACGCCTTCGAGCATGCGGTCGCGCAGCGGGCGGCGCTGAGCACGGTTCACATCGGCGCGCAGGCCGGGCGCGGCCGTCTGCGATTGACGGTGGTCGACGACGGTCCCGGTCCGCCGTTGGCAAACGAGACCGGCCGGGCCGGCGCCGTCGGCCTGGCCAACCTGCGCGAACGCCTGCGGGCGCTGTATGGCGACGACGCGGCGCTGCTGCTGCGCCCACGGCCGGGCGGCGGTTGCGAAGCGGTGCTGGAGATTCCGCACCATGGCTGAGCCGCTGCGCCTGCTGATCGTCGACGACGAGCCGCCGGCGCGGGCGCGGCTGCGCCGCCTGCTGGACGCGCAGCCCGGCGTGCAGGTGGTGGGCGAAGCCGGCAGCGGGCTGCAGGCGCTGGCCCTGACCGAAGCGCTGCAGCCCGACGCGCTGCTGCTGGACGTGCAGATGCCGGAACTCGGCGGGCTGGACGTGGCGGCATCGCTGCCGGACCGGACGCAGGGCGGCCCGGCGGTGGTCTTCGTCACCGCCTACGACGCCTACGCGCTGCCGGCCTTCGACGCCGCGGCGGTCGACTACCTGCTGAAGCCGGTCGACCCGGCGCGCCTGGCCCGGGCCCTGCAGCGGCTGCGCGGCCGTCGCCCGGCGGCCCCGCAGCCCGCGGCGCAGCGGCTGGTGGTCAGCGAGCGCGGCCGGCTGGAAGTGATCGACTGCCGCAGCCTGCTGTGGCTGCAGGCGGCCGACAACTATGTCGAGCTGCACACGGCGCAGCGCAGCCACCTGCTGCGCCGCACGCTCGACGGCCTGCTGGCGGACCTGGGGCCCGGCTTCGCACGCATCCATCGCAGCCGCGCCGTGGCGCTGGCGGCGGTGGTGGCGGTCGAAGCGGCCGGCCATGGCAATGCCACGGTGCGTCTGAGCGATGGCCGCACGCTGGGTTGCAGCCGGGCGTGGCGCGAGGCATTGCAACGCGCCCTGCAGGGCTGACGGCAGCAGGCCGACGACGACAGCCACGGAGAGACGCCGGTGCCCATGGCCCGGACGGCATCAGGCCGCCGGCCACACGGCATCCACCGCGAGTCCGCCCAGCGACGCC
>JBGAII010000198.1:0-7633 GCA_044225625.1 Rubrivivax sp. | reverse complement strand
ACCAGGTGGTGCGCGAAGGCATAACCGAGCAGCAGCGCCGCCTGGAAGAACACCAGGCAGGTGGCCCAGACCGCCACGCTGCCGCCAAAGGCCGGCAGGATCAGCTTGGCGATGATCGGCTGCACGAGGAACAGCAGGAAGGCGCTGAGGAAGACGGTGATGCCGGTCAGCGCCATGGATCGATGCTAGTCGGCAATGAGCCCCGGTGTGCCGGCTGCTCAGTGGTAGTCGTCTTCGAGCTGGTGCCGCACGGCAACGATGGTGACGGTCTTGCGATCATCGATCTCGTACAACACCACGTACCCCGCGGCACGCGAGGGAACGATCAGCTCGCGCAGGAACGGGCTTTCGCCGGCCTTGCGATAGATGAACGGCGTGCGGCTGAGCTGCCCTTCGATGGCGTCCACCAGGTTGTCGATCGCGCGCTGAGCATCGTCGAAGTCCTCCACCGACTGTGCACGGACCAGCAGGAAATCGAACAATCGGTTCAGGTCGTCGCGCGCGGCATCGGTGTACCGAAGCCTGAACTCACTTTCCACGCCCGAGCACCTGCTTGCGCCGCGCATCCAGCCGGCGCTGCAGCGCGGCGTGCACCGACCGAGCGGAATGGTAGATGCCCGTGCGCCTGGCCTCCTCGCTGGAGCGCAGCCCCCGCGCGAGGAATTCGTCTTGCACGCGGCGGCGGTGAATCGCCTCGCGCACGGCGGTTTCGATCAGGCTGCTCAGCGTCTCACCCTCGCGAAGCACGCTTTCCGCGGCCTCGCGCAGCTCGGCGTCGACACGCAGCGAGGGAAAGGTGGCGGTCTTCATGGCGGATGATTGCGTTGCAACTGCGACGCAGTCAGTGTAGCGCGGGTCGCCCTGAGGCGTCGTCACAACGAATCACCCGGCGAGCATCGCCCGCAGCTGCTCCAGCGAATCCGCCTCGTGCAGCGGCTTGTCGTCGCGGATGCGCAGCATGCGCGGGAAGCGCACCGCGATGCCGCTCTTGTGGCGCGTGCTGCGGTTCACCGCCTCGAAGCCGAGCTCGAAGACCAGCGTCGGCCGCACGCTGCGCACCGGGCCGAACTTTTCCAGCGTGTGCGCGCGGATGACGCGGTCCACCCGCGCGAACTCGGCGTCGCTCAGGCCCGAATAGGCCTTGGCGAACGGCACCAGCTGCAGCGCGCCGGGCTGCGCCGGCTCGCGCCGCGCGATGGCCTCGACCACGGCCTGGGCCTCGGCCGCATCCCGCGGCGGCCGGTTCCACACGGCGAAGGTGTAGTCGGTGTAGACGCTGGCGCGGCGGCCGTGGCCGGCCTGCGCATAGATCAGCACGCAGTCGACGCTGAGTGGGTCGACCTTCCACTTCCACCAGGCGCCGTCGGCCTTGGTGCGACCGCTGCCGTAGCGCGAGTCCAGGCCCTTCAGCATCAGGCCTTCGACGCCGCGGGCTCGCGCCTGCTCGCGCAGCGCGGCGAGTGCGGGCCAGTCGTCGGCCGTCACACGCGGCGACAGCGCCAGTCCATGCTCGGCGCACAGCGCCTCGAGCCGCTCGCGGCGCCGGCGCAGCGGTTCGTCGCGCTGGTCGCGGCCCTGCCCTTCCAGCAGGTCATAGGCGACGAAGCGCACCGGCGCGTCGGCCAGCAGCTTCTTGCTCAGCGTCTTGCGGTTGATGCGCTGCTGCAGCCGCTGGAACGGTGCCGGCGCCGCGCCGTCCCAGACCAGCAGTTCGCCGTCGAGCACCGTGCCATCGGGCAGCGCCGCGGCCTGGGCCACGACTTCGGGGAAGCGTTCGGTCATCAGCTCCTCGCCGCGCGACCAGATCCAGCAGCCGCCATCGCGGCGCACCAGCTGCGCGCGAATGCCGTCGTACTTCCATTCGGCGAGCCAGTCGGCCGCTGGGCCGAGCGGCGCCGGGCCGCCGGCCAGCGCATGCGCCAGGAAGAACGGATAAGGCTGGCCCGGGTCCGCCGCCGCCTGCGCGGCGTGCAGCGCCGCGAAGCGCGCCGCACTGGGCTGCACCTTGGCGTCGGTGTAGCCCATCAGCCGCTGCGCGACGAGCTTCGGGTCCAGGCCGAAGGTCTCGGCCAGCGCCCGCTGCACCAGCAGCTTGCTGACGCCGACGCGGAAGCCGCCGCCGATCAGCTTGGTCAGCAGAAAGCGGCCCGGCGCATCGAGTTCGTCCCACCAGGCGGCCAGCGCGTCGGCCTGGGCCTGCGGCGGCTGGCCGCGCAGCGGCAGCAGGCGCGTCTCGATCCATTCGGCCAGGCCGAGTTCGCTGCGCCACCGCGGCGGCGGCAGCACGTGGGCGATGGTCTCGGCCAGGTCGCCGACGGCCTGGTAGCTCTCCTCGAACAGCCAGTCGGGCAAGCCGGCGGCGCGGCAGGCGGTGGCGCGCAGCAGCGCGGTGGGCACGGTCTGCCGCGGCTTGCCGCCTGCCAGGAAATACACCGCCCAGGCGGCGTCGGCCGGCTGCGCGCTGGCGAAATAGCCGCGCAGCGCCGCCACCTTGTCGTTGGTGGCCGTGCTGGCGTCCAGCGCGGCATAGAGCGCCGCGAAGGCCTTCATCGGCCGCCGCGGGCCGGCGCAGGCCGATGGCCGCCGTCGGCCGGCGCAGGCACGGCGGTCATCCGCTAGGCGTCGGTCTCCGGCTCCGGCGGCTGCTTGACCACCAGCACCGGCACCCCGGCCGCATGCAGCACCTCGTTCGACACCGAGCCGAGCAGCGCGCTGCGCAGCGTGCCCATGCCGCGCGCGCCCATGACCACCATGTCGCAGCCGAAGTTCTCGAGGATGTCGATCAGCGTGTGCGCCGGGTCGCCGGAGGCGACTTCGATCTCGTGCTCGACGCCGGCCGCCTGCACCAGCGCACGCGCCGGCTCCAGCAGGTGCAGCCCGGCCTGGGCCGCCACCTCGTCGATGACCTCGGCATCGTGCGCCAGCAGCATCTCGTACAGCGTGGCCGGTTCCTGCACGTTGGCCAGCACCAGGCTGGCGCGCAGGCCTTCGTCGATCATGCGCAGCGCCTGGCGCACGGCCTCCAGCGCGGCGGGCGAGCCGTCCACGGGCAACAGAATCTTCATCTCGGACCCCTGCGATGCAATGGGTGCAAGTGTGTCACGCGCCCGCGGCGGCGCTGTCGGCGCCTTCGTCCCCGAACTCGGTGCGGAACGAGCCGGCCTGCAGGCCCTGCTCCTGCAGCCAGCGCACCATCACGGCCTCGTAGCCGTGGGTGACGACGACGCGGCTTGCGCCGGTGGCGCGGACGGCCTGCTGCAGCCCGGGCCAGTCGGCATGGTCGCTGAGCACGAAGCCGCGGTCCACGCCCTGGCGGCGGCGCGCGCCGCGCAGCTGCATCCAGCCGCTGGCGAAGGCGTCGCTGAAGTCGCCCAGGCGGCGTGCCCAGGCGCTGCCATGCACCGCCGGCGGCGCCACGACCAGCGCACCGGCCACATCATCGCGGCGGGTGTCGTCGCGCAGCACCGTGGTGGCCGGCAGGGCCACCCCGGCCGCGCGGTACACGGCGTTCAGCGTCTCGACCGCCGGATGCGTGTACACCGGACCGATGCTGGCGTCGAGGCCGGCGAGCAGGCGCTGGGCCTTGCCCAGGCTGTAGGCCATCAGCAGGCTGGGCCGGCCGGCGGCAGCGTTCTGCCGCCACCAGGCGTTCACCTCGGCCAGCACCTCGGCCTGCGGGCGCCAGCGGTAGATCGGCAGGCCGAAGGTGGATTCGGTGATGAAGCAGTGGCAGCGCAGCGGCTCGAAGGCGCTGCAGCTGGGGTTGTGGTCGCCGGCGCCGCTGACGAAGTAGTCGCCCGAGGCCACCCACACCTGGCCATGGCTTTCGATGCGCACCTGGGCCGAGCCCAGCACGTGCCCGGCCGGGTGCAGGCTCAGCCGCACGCCCTGCAGGGCCAGCGTTTCGCCCCAGGGCAGCGTCTGCACACGCACGTCACCCAGGCGCGCGCGCAGCAGGCCGGCGCCTTCGGCGCTGCACAGGTACTGCCCGTGGCCGGGGCGTGCGTGGTCGGCATGCGCATGGGTGATGACCGCGCGGTCGACCGGTCGCCAGGGGTCGATGTAGAAGTCGCCGGCCGGGCAGTACAGGCCTTGCGGCCGCAGCACGACCAGCTCCTGCGCCGAGCCCGCGTTGATCTGCATCGCGGCATTGTGCGGCCGCTCAGCGGACAATCGCGCCTGCCTTCGCCGCAGCCGCCATGACGACCACCGCCACCCCGCCCCGCTCCAACCCGTTTGCCGACGCCATGTCGCCCGGCCGCATCTTCTTCAGCCTGGATGGCCGCCTGTCGCGGCGGCAGTTCTGGCTGTACGGCGTGCTGGCGCTGCTGGGTGCGGCGCTGCTGGGCCAGGTGCTGCTGGGCATCGCGCGCGTGCCGCCGAAGACGGCCGACCTGGTGGTGAACCTGCTGCTGCTGTGGCCGGCGATCGCGGTGTCGGTGAAGCGCTGGCACGACCGCGACAAGTCCGGCTGGTGGGTGCTGCTGAACCTGCTGCCGGTGATCGGCTGGCTGTGGGCGCTGATCGACAACGGTTTCCTGGCCGGCACCGACGGGCCGAACCGCTTCGGCGCGAGCCCGCTCCCCACCAGGCCGTCCGCAGCGGAGGGTCTCAGTACCTTCCGGTGATGCCGGCGACACGCAGATAGAGGTTGGCGCACCAGGCGACGACACCGCGCGACAGCCAGCGACGCCAGCCCTCGGCCAACGGCGGCGCGTTGATCTCGCGCGATTCGGCGAATGCCGCGTCCAGGCGCTGCTGCAGCAGCTGAGCGAAGGCCTCGTCCTGCACCACGGCATTGGCTTCCAGGTTGAGCAGCAGCGACAGCGGGTCGATGTTGGAGCTGCCCACCGTCGCCCAGCGAGCGTCGACCACCGCGACCTTGGCATGCAGGAAGGCCGGCGTGTATTCGTAGATGCGCACGCCATGGGCCAGCAGCTCGTCGTAGAGCACACGCGCGGCCAGCGCCGCCAGCGGATAGTCGACCTTGCCCTGCATCAGCAGGCGCACGCGCACGCCACGCTGCGCGGCGGCCAGCAAACGGCGCGTGAAGGCACGCCGCGGGTAGAAATAAGGGCAGGCAATGTCGATGCTGTGGCGCGCGAAGCGCACCGCCTCCAGATAGCGCCGTTCGATCGCGCGGCGCCGCCGCAGGTTGTCGCGTGCCACGAAGGCGACGCGCACCGGCCTGCCGGTATCGCGCACAGCCTCGTCCGGCCGCGTCCGGCCACGAAGCTGGCGCCAAAGCTGCAGCGTGTTCGACATGGGGTGCCCGCTGCGCACCAGCGCGCCGACCTCGCTGCGCCATTCCTGCCCCAGCCGCGCGCGCGTCTGCAGCGCCTGTGCCAGGCGCTGCACCTGGCGCACCGCCGGCCCACGCAGCTCGACCGCAAAATCCAGCCGCGGCCGCTCGCCCAGGCCGTGCACCAGGTCGAAGCGGTCGTCGAGGATGTTGATGCCACCGACGAAGGCCACCGTGTCGTCGACCACGCACAGCTTGTGATGCAGGCGGCGCAGCTGCGCCGGCTGCAGCCAGGCGGTCCAGCGGTCCAGCGGGCGGAACACGTCGAGCAGCACGCCGTGTGCCACCAGTTCGTCGCGCAGTCGCGGCAGCGTGGTGCGCGAGCCGAAGCCGTCGACCATCACGTGTACGACGACGCCGCGCCGCGCCGCCGCGCGCAACGCGTCGATCATCGCCAGGCCGGCGGCATCGTCGTGGAAGATGTAGGTGGCGAGCCAGACCTGCCCATGGGCGCTCTCCATCGCCCGGCGCATGGCCGGAAACAGCTCGTCGCCGCCCTGCAGCAGCCGCACCTGGTTGCCGCCGACGAAGCCGGCCGGCGCCATCAGCAGGGCCGCCTCGCGGGCGGCGGCGTCGGTGTCGGCGGCGTCGGGCACTACGGCAGCTGCAGCTCGGCCAGCAGCGGCAGATGGTCCGACATGCGCGCCCACGAGGTGACGCAGCACCGCGATGGCGCAGCAGACCCGAGCAGCAGCAGCGGTCGTCCATCGCGAACACCCGGCACGCGATGGAAGTCGAACGATGCGTCAGGCGGTCGGTCGGCGCGCGCGCACGCTGCAGGTTCAGCTCACGCATCGCGGGGTCGAGCTTTTCACCCCAGTCGTTGAAATCGCCGGCCACGACCAGCAGTTCCTGCGGCGGCACGTGCTGGGCCAGGAAGTCGGCCAGCCGCAGCACCTGACGCACACGGCTGCGATGGGCCAGGCCGAAATGCACCACCACGGCGTGCAGCGTGTAGCCGTTCCATTGCACCGGCACGTGCAGCAGGCCCCGCTGCTCGAAGCGGTGGTCGCTGACGTCGTGGTGGCCGATCGCGCCGAGCGGCCAGCGCGACAGCAGCGCATTGCCGTGCTCGCCGTGGCGCGTGATGGCATTGGTGCGGTAGGCCACGTCGTAGCCCTCGGGCGCCAGGAAATCGGCCTGGCCGCCGTCGGGCCAGCCGAACCAGGTGCGCTCGAACTGGCGCGCGGCACGGTGGTTGAACAGCCGCACCTCCTGCAGGAACACCAGGTCGGCGTCCAGCGCCTCGACACCGAGGCCGAGGTTGTGGATCTCCAGGCGCTGGCGCGGACCGACGCCGCGCACGCCCTTGTGGATGTTGTAGGTGGCCACGCGCAGCACCGACAGGTCCAGCGTCGTCGACGCCGCGAAGCCCGGGGAAGCGAACGGGTTCAGCGGGGCCATGAGGAGGCGGCGGCCGCTGCGGACGGCGCGGACGGCACGAAGCGCGGCAGCTGCAGGATGGCCTCGGCGTTGCTGGGCGAGAAGCAGCGGTCGGCGGCCTCGCGCCAGGACCACCAGCCGTAGTCCAGGTGCTCGCGCGGACTCAGGCGCACCGGCGTGCCGGCCGGCACGCACAGGCCGAACACGTGTTCGGTGTTGTGCGTGACCCCGGGCGCATAGCGGTGCCGCCACACGGGATAGATCTCGTAGACATTGCGCAGGCCCCAGTCCAGCAGCGCGGTCTCCGGCACGTCGGCGCTGCCGATACGGATGCCGGTCTCCTCCTCGACCTCGCGTCGGCAGGTCTGCAGCAGCGGCTCGTCCGGTGTATCCCGCGAGCCGGTGACGCTCTGCCAGTAGCCGGGATGGTCGGCGCGCTCGAGCAGCAGCACCTGCAGCGCCGGCGTGTGGATGACCACCAGCACGGACTGGGGAATCTTCGGAGGCCGCGGCGGCACGGGCTGGCTCATGTCAGCCAGCATAGCGCGCCGCGGCTTACGCCATCTGCGCCGTGCCGATGCGGCCGATCGCGTGGTATTCGATGCCCGCGGCCGCGACGTTGGCCGGCGAGAACATGTTGCGCCCGTCGAAGATCACCGGCTGCTTCAGCTGGCTGCCGATGCGCGCGAAATCGGGGCTGCGGAATTCCTTCCATTCCGTGACGATGACCAGCGCGTCGGCGCCGTCCAGCGCGTTCATCGCGCCGTCGGCGAAACGCAGTCCGGAAGCCGCGCCGAGCACGCGGCGCGCCTCGGTCATGGCGATGGGGTCGTAGGCCTGGACCTGCGCGCCGCGCGCCAGCAGTTCGGCGATGACCACGCGGCTCGGCGCCTCGCGCATGTCGTCGGTGTTGGGCTTGAAGGCCAGGCCCCACAGCGCGAAGCAACG
>JBGAII010000197.1:0-8191 GCA_044225625.1 Rubrivivax sp. | reverse complement strand
GCTGGCCGGCTGCGCGCTGGTGCTCGGCTTCGCCGCCTGGCAGGGCAGCGGGCGGCTGTCGGCCGGCGACGGCTGGCTGCTACTGGCGGTGCTGTCCACGTCGGTCGGCTACGTCGCCGGCGCCCGTGTGTCGGCGACGCTGCCGGCCTCGCAGGTGATCTGCTGGATCCTGGTCGGGGCCTTGCCGCTGACGCTGCCGCTGGCGCTGCTGTGGTGGCCCGCGCAGCCGGTGAGGGCGTCGGCCTGGATGGGCTTCGCCTACGTCACGCTGTTCTCGATGTGGCTCGGCTTCTTCGCCTGGTATCGCGGCCTGGCATTGGGTGGCACGGTGCGCGTCAGCCAGGTGCAGTTGCTGCAGCCGTTCCTGGCGCTGCTGTTCGCGGTGCCGATCCTGGGCGAGACGCTGCAGCCGCTGACGTTGCTGTGTTCGCTGGCGGTGATCGCCATCGTCTTCATCGGGCGCCGCATGCCGGTCGGTGCCACCTGAATTTCACGAGGAGAGACCCATGCCCGCATCCACGCCCTGGCATCTGGCGCAACGCGCCGAGCGGCTGGAGCCTTCGGTGATCCGCGAGATCCTGAAGGTCACCGAACGCCCCGGCATCCTGTCGCTGGCCGGTGGCCTGCCGGCGCCGGAGAGCTTCCCGGTGCAGGCGATGCGCGAAGCCTGCGAGCGGGTCCTGGCCGACACGCCGCGCGAAGCGCTGCAGTACGCCGCCAGCGAAGGCTTCGGCCCGCTGCGCGACTGGGTGGCGCAGCAACTGGGATCACCACCGGCTCGCAGCAGGGCCTGGACCTGGTCGGCAAGGTGCTGATCGACGCCGGCAGCCGCGTCGCGGTGGAAGCGCCGACCTACCTTGGCGCGCTGCAGGCCTTCACGCCCTACGAGCCGGTCTTCGAGGCGGTGGCGTGCGACGGCGAGGGCCCGCTGCCTGCGGCACTCTCCGCGGCCGCCGGCGCGCGCTTCCTGTACGTGCTGCCGAACTTCCAGAACCCGAGCGGCCGCAGCATGGGCGCGGCGCGGCGGCTGGCCGTGGTGCAGGCCGCGGCCGCGGCGGGCCTGCCGCTGGTCGAGGACAACCCCTACGGCGAACTCTGGTACGACGCCGCGCCGCCGCCGCCGCTGGCCGCCAGCGCCGGCGAGGCCGCCATCTACCTCGGCTCGTTCTCCAAGGTGCTGGCGCCCGGGCTGCGCCTGGGCTACATCGCGGCGCCAAGGGCGCTGTTCCCCAAGCTGCTGCAGGCCAAGCAGGCGGCCGACCTGCACACGCCGGGCTTCAACCAGCGTCTGGCCTACGAGGTCATCCGCAGCGGCCTGCTGGCCACGCACCTGCCGCAGGTGCGCGCGCGCTACAAGGTGCAGCGCGATGCGATGCGTGCCGCGCTCGACCGCCACCTGCCGGCCGGCTGCCGCTTCAACGTGCCGGCCGGCGGCATGTTCTTCTGGGTCGAACTGCCCGAGGCGCTGGACACCGTGGCGCTGCTGCCCCGGGCCGTGGAAGCCGGCATGGCCTACGTGCCGGGCGCGCCGTTCTATTGCCATGCGCCGCGTGCGAACACGCTGCGCCTGAGCTTCGTCACGCTGTCGCCGGCGCAGATCGATCAGGCCGTGGCCGCGCTCGCCGGCGTGCTGCGCACGGCGCTGGAGGCTCGGCCATGAAGCGGCGCTTCGACCAACTGGACGTGTTCAGCGCCGAGCCGCTGCGCGGCAACCCGCTGGCAGTGGTGCACGACGCCGACGGCCTCGACGACGCGCGCATGGCCGCGTTCGCCCGTTGGACCAACCTCTCCGAAACCACCTTCCTGCTGCCACCCACCGACCCGCAGGCCGACTACCGGGTGCGCATCTTCACGCCCGGCGGCGAACTGCCCTTTGCCGGCCATCCCACGCTCGGCAGCTGCCACGCCTGGCTGGCCGCCGGCGGCCGGCCGCGCCAGGAAGGCCAGGTGGTGCAGCAGTGCGGCGTCGGCCGGGTCACGGTGCGGCGCGACGGCCGGCGCCTGGCCTTCGCTGCGCCACCGACGCGGCGCAGCGGGCCGCTGGACGGCATGTTGCTGGCGCAGATCGCGCGCGCCCTGCGCGTGCCGCTGACCGCGCTGCGCGACCACCAGTGGGTGGACAACGGGCCGGGCTGGTGCGCGGTGATGCTGGCCTCGGCCGAGGCGGTACGGGCGCTGCAGCCCGACTGGCCCGCACTGGGCGAGCTCAAGCTCGGTGTGGTCGGCCCGCAGCCGGCCGGCCGCGACACGCAATTCGAGCTGCGGGCGCTGATCGGCGGCGGCATGTACGAAGACCCGGTGACCGGCAGCCTGAATGCCAGCGTGGCGCAGTGGCTGATCGGCAGCGGCCAGGCGCCTGCGCGCTACGTCGCCAGCCAGGGCCATGCGCTGGGCCGTGCCGGGCGGGTGTACATCGAGCGCGAGGGCGACACGATCTGGGTGGGTGGCGACGTCAGCGCCTGCATTCGCGGCGAGGTGCAGCTGTGAGCGCGGCGATCGACCACCTGGTGGTGGCCGCGGCCTCGCTGGCGCAGGGCGCCGACTGGTGCGAGCAGGTGCTGGGCGTCACGGCCGCGCCGGGCGGCCAGCACGTCGGCATGGGCACGCACAACCGGCTGCTGTCCATCGGCAGCGCGGCCTTCCCGAAGACCTATCTGGAGATCATCGCCATCGACCCGGCGGCCCCGAAGCCGCAGCGGCCGTACTGGTTCGGCCTGGACCGGCCGGCGCTGCAGGCGCGCTTGCGCCAGGGGCCGAAGCTGGTGCATGCGGTGGCCCGCTGCGACACGCTCGATGCGGCGTTGGCGCGGCTGGCCGGCCTGGGCGTGGACGCCGGCCACGCCTTGGCGGCCGAGCGTGCCAACGCCCACGGTGTGCTGCGCTGGCGCATCGCCGTGCGCGACGATAGCCAGCTGCTGTTCGGCGGCGCGCTGCCCACGCTGATCGAATGGGGCGTACAGCATCCCAGCGCGATGCTGCCCGCCAGCCCGGTGGGCCTGGCGGCGCTGTCGCTGGGCGGGCTGCCGGCGGCGGTCGGCGAGGCCCTGGCCCTGCCCGGCGTGCCGTTGCGCGAGACGGGCGCCGCGCTGATCGCGGAGCTGGACACAGCGCGGGGCCGCGTGCGGCTGTCCAGCGATGACTGAGCCGCGGTCCGATGCCATCGGGCTGCGCGGGGCCCAAGGGCTGCCCGGTGCCGAGGCACTGCGCCAGGCCCGAGCGATCGTCGGCGCGCAGCTGCCGGCCACGCCCACCATCCGCTGGCCGCTGCTGGAGCGCCGGCTGGGCACGACCGTGTATGTCAAGCACGAGAACCACACCGAGCTCGGCGCCTTCAAGCTGCGCGGCGGCGCGGTCTACGTGCAGCGGCTGCGGCAGCGCGAGCCGCAGCTGCGCGGGCTGATCAGTGCCACGCGCGGCAACCACGGCCAGTCGATCGCCCGCGCCGGTGCGCACCAGGGTCTGGCGGTCACCATCGTCGTGCCGCACGGCAATTCGGTGGAGAAGAACGCCGCGATGCGCGCCCTGGGCGCCACGCTGGTCGAACACGGCGAGGACTTTCAGCAGGCCCGCGAGCATGCGGCCGCGCTGGCCGCGCAGCAGGGGCTGCACATGGTGCCGTCCTTCCACGAAGACCTGGTCTGCGGCGTGGCCAGCTACTGGCTGGAGTTCTTCGAGCGGGCACAGCCCGATGTCGTGGTGGTGCCGATCGGCCTGGGCTCGGGCATCGTGGCCTGCGCCGCAGCACGCGCGGCCACCGGGGCGCGCACGCGCATCGTCGGCGTGGTGTCGGCGCATGCCACCGCCTACAAGGATTCGTTCGAGGCCGGCCGCGTGGTCGAGGCGCCGGTCAGCACCGAGCTGGCCGACGGCATGGCCTGCCGCGTGCCCGAGGCGGCGGCGCTGGCGATCATCTGCCGCGAGGTGGACGAGATCGTCGCCGTCGGCGACGACGCGGTGGCCGAGGCCATGCGCATCTACTTCAGCGACACCCACAACGTGGCCGAAGGCGCCGGCGCGGCGCCGCTGGCCGCCGCGCTGCAGCGACGGCACGCCTGGGCCGGCCGGCACGTCGGTCTCGCGCTGACCGGCGGCAACGTGGACCGCGAGGTCTATGCGCGTGTGCTTGCGGCATCATGAGCGCATGACCGAAGAACTGTTCCGCGAGGACGCGTCGCTGGCCGAGTGCCGCGCCGTGATCCAGGCCGTCGATGCGCATGGTGTGCAGCTGGACCGCACGGTGTTCTATCCGCAGGGCGGCGGGCAGGCCGGCGATGCCGGCGAGCTGCGGCTGGCCGACGGCCGCAAGCTGGCGGTGGTGGACACGCGCAAGGGCGAGGCACAGGGCGAGATCCTGCACGTGCTGGCCGAAGGCAGCGACCTGGCGGGTCTGCAGCCGGGCGCCGAGGTGCTGGCCCGCATCGACCTGGCACGGCGCCGCGCCCACATGCGCTTCCATACCTCCACGCACCTGTTGTGCGCGTTGGTGCCGCATCCGGTGAACGGCTGCTCGATCACCGAGCGTTATGCGCGGCTGGACTTCCACATGAACGAGCCGCTGGACAAGGACGTGCTGACCGCCGGCATCGCCCGCCTGGTGGCCGAGGCGCACCCGGTGCGCCACCGCTGGATCAGCGAGGCCGAACTCGACACCAACCCGCAACTGGTGCGCAGCATGAGCGTGCAGCCGCCGCGCGGCCTGGGGCGTGTGCGCGTCATCGAGATCGAGGACGTGGATCTGCAGCCTTGCGGCGGCACGCACGTCAACAACACGGCGGACATCGGCGCCGTGGTCGTCACCAAGCTCGAGAAGAAGTCGGCGATGACGCGCCGCGTGGTGCTCGGGTTCGCCGCGAGCGCCGACACACCGGCCTGAAAGCGGACGAGGCGCCACGCGGGCGCCTCGTCGTCGATCCAGGGTGGCCGCCGCAGAGCGCGGCAGCCCCGGGGATCACTGGTTGCGGAAGTCGTCGTGGCAGCCCTTGCAGGTCTGGCCGACGGGGCCGAAGGCGGCCTTCAGGTTGTCGAGGTTGTTGGTCTTGGCGGCGGCCGCCAGCTTGGCGGTCTCTTCCTGCATCTTCTTGGCGGCGGCGTCGAACTTGGCGCGCTCGGACCAGATGCTGGCCTTGGCCTTGCCCTTCTCGGTGCTGGCGGTGCCCTCGACGAAGCCGGCGAACGGCAGGTGCGAGATGGTGGACACGATGTCCGCATTGGCCGACGCCATCGCGGCGTCGTAGGGCACGCGGCCCTGCACCATCGCGCCGATCCGGCCGAAGTGGTTCGCCAGCACGAACATGGCGCTCTGGCGGTACTTCACCGCGTCTTCGGGCTTCTGGAACTGTGCCGCGGCGGGCATGGCAGCGGCAGCAGCCACCAGGGCGGTCAGGGCGACCATCGGACGAATCATGCAGGGCTCCTCAGGGGTGGGGGATTCGGGAAGGGGTGCAATATACGTAAACGCCGAACAGATCGCGTCGACATCGGGACAAATCCTGAAGCCGACGCCGGCACTGGTTGAGTGCCCCGGGCCTCGGTTAAGGTTGCGATTGTCGCCGCCACGCCTGTTGCCGCTGCATGTCGAACCTTCCGCTCGAGCGCATCCGCGCGCGTGTTCCATTGGCTGCTCGCAGCGAGCGTGATCGGGTCGGTGATACGACGCGCACGCGATGCTCCTGGCACTTCCGGTCGCCGCTACCTGCCGGCGCCGTTGGTGTCCCCGCATCGTGCGGGGCTTCGTGGGGCGGGCACTGGGCCGCGCCTTCAACGTCGTTCTTCTATCCTCCGCAGACGGTGCTGCGCTACCTGCGCGGCGACGCGCATGGGCGACCACTTCGAGGTCGGCCAGCAACCGATGGGCAGCTTCGGTGTACGCGCTGATCACGCTGCTCTGCGGTGCAGGTGTTCGCCCAGTCCGACGACGAGATCGCCAACATCGGCCTGGCGAAGAAAGCTGGTCGCGCCCGAGACCAGCCACTACCTGCACAAGACCTGGGGCAGGATCCTCGCCTGCTGATTCTGCTGCACGTGTGCGCTATCCTCTACTACCGCAACGGCAGCAACGACCCGACTGGTCCGATGGTCAGCGGCGACAGTGCTGTCGCTGCCCGACACGCCGCCCGGTGCGCGGTGCGTGAAGGAGGACATGGTCATGCGTCGCGATGGTGATCGCCGCCGCGGCGTCGCGCTGGGGTTCGGCGGGGCAGATGCGATGGCACCGTGATGCATCGGCACTGGTTGCTGCGGGCTCCCAGGGCCGGGCTTGCCCAGCCTGCTCTTTGGGGCCTGGGCGGTGATCGGCGCCGGATCACCGACGAGCTGCATACCTACCGTCGAGATCGTCACGCGTCCGCCGAGCAGGAGGACGCGCGCGACCGCGCGAGTACGCCGCCGGCCTCGGCGTGACCTGTGCTTCCAGAACTTCGACGACGAGCTCGCCGCGCTGCCGGGCGACTACCGCGCGCCGGGTGGCACGCTGCTGCTGGCCTACGTCGACGGTGCGCTGGCTACGTGGCGCGCCGTCGCCGTCGATCGCCGACGACCTCGATGCTCAGCGACAGCGGCTGCTGCGCAGCGCGTTCCGGCGCCTGGGCCTGGGCCGGCAGATCGCGCAACGGCTCATCGACGCGGCCACGCAGGCCGGCTATTCCACGCTGCTGCTGGACACGCTCGACGACATGGAGGCCGCCCGCGAGATGTACGCCGCGCTCGGTTTCGTCGAGGTGCCGCCGTACTACCACAACCCCGTTCCCGGGGCGCATTACCTGAAAGCCGACCTGTGACCACCGAATCTCCGAATGCCGCCGCGTCCGCCGTCGAACTGCGCGCGGGCCCGCTGCGCCTGGCCTTGCGTCCCGACCTCGGCGGCTCGATCGCCGGGCTGTGGCGCGACGAGTGGGCCGTGATGCGCAGCACGGAGCCCGCGGCGCTCGCGTCGTCGCGGCTGTCGGCCTGTTTCCCGCTCGTGCCCTACTCCGGGCGCCTGGGCTACCGGCGCTTCCGTTGGATGGGGCAGGAGCACGCCACGCAGCCGAACTTCGACGACAGCCCGCATTCGCTGCATGGCGTGGCTTGGCAGCGGCCCTGGCGCGTCGCGGCCAGCACCGCCACTTCCGCCACGCTCGCGCTGGACCATCCCGGCGACGCGCACTGGCCCTTCGCCTTCAGCGCCGAGCAGGAGTTCGAGCTGACTGCCGACGTGCTCACCTGCCGCATGACGGTGACCAACACGGCGGCCCACCCGCAGCCGATCGGGCTGGGCTGGCACCCGTACTTCCCCAAGCGCCCGCGCAGCCGGCTGCACGTGGAGTCGCGCGAGCGCTGGGAGACCGACCCCACCGGGCTGCCGACGCGCCACGTGCCGCACAGCGGCATCGACGCCGACGTGGCGCACCTCGACTACGACCACTGCTTCGAGGGCAGCGGCGGCGCCGCGCGCATCCGCGACGAGCGGTTGTCATTGCGCATGACCTCGTCGCTGCCCTACCTCGTCGTGTTCACGCCACCGCTGCGCGAGTACTTCTGCGTCGAGCCGGTGAGCCATGTCGCCAACGCGATCCACATGAGCGACCCCGCCGCGCACGGCCTCGCCACCGTGGCGCCCTCGGCACGCGTGGAGGCCTGGATGCGCCTGGAGATCGGCGCGGTGCGCGGATGACGGCACCGCGTGTCGACACGCCGGCGGTGCAGCCGCTGCCGGGCGTGCCGCCGAGCCTGCTCGGCGAGTCGCCGGTGTGGCTGGCCGACGGCGGCGGCATGCTGTGGTGGTGCGACATCCCAGGTCGGCAGATCGAGTGCTGGTCGGCCACGACACGCGCGCATCGGCGCTGGCCGCTGCCCGCCGAGCCCGGCTGCATCGCCCCGGTACCGGGCGGCACCTGGCTCGTGCCGATGCGTGACGGCCTCTGGCGTTTCGACCCCGCCACCGGCAGCCGCACGGCGCTGGCCGAGCCGCCCTACGACCCCACGCGCGAGCGCTTCAACGACGGCAAGTGCGACGCCCCGGGGCATCTGTGGGTCTCGACGATCTACGAGCCGCGCGACGCCGCGAAGGCTGCGCTGTACCGCTGGGCCGACGGGCGGCTCGACCGCGTGGCCGGCGACGCGACGGTGGGGAACGGCCTGGGTTTCTCGCCCGATGGCCGCACCGTCTACTGGGCCGATACCTGGTCGCATCGCATCGATGCCTTCGATGTCG
>JBGAII010000196.1:0-7353 GCA_044225625.1 Rubrivivax sp. | reverse complement strand
CGCCTTCGGCGGTGACCACGGGAGGCTCCGGCCGCGTGTTCGTGGCCGACACGGGCAACGATCTGGTGCAGGTGTTCGGCAGCGATGGCCACTGGTCCGCCCGCATCGGCGGGGCAGACGAGGGCGGTCTGGCGCTCAGCGCGCCCTCGGGCCTGGCCATCGACACATCGGGCAACCTGTGGGTGGCGGAGTCCGGTGCCAGCCGCGTGCAGGTGTTCGCACCGGCCTCGGCCTCGCCCACGGCGAGCCGGGAGGCCCCGAAGCGGATGACGCGGCTCGCCTTGCCGACACCACCGAACGAGTTCCAGTTCAGCGGCAGCGTGCATTACCTGGCCCGGCAGATCAACCCGAACCCCTACACCGAATTCGTCATGCACTACGAGGGCTCGGCGACCTGGACGCTGACCTACGTCTATGACACGAAGGTCGGTGCCTACGTCTCGGACCCCAGCCGCAGCCGCGTCAAGGGCACGCGCAGCAAGTATTACACCAGCCTGCAGGGCGGCGGCACGCTGTGCGATCAGCCCGCCGTGCTGTACGACGTGGGTCTGCTGGGCACGCAGCAGCTGAGCCTCGTCGACCTGCAGAACGGGACGGCGATGGTGCCGCTGACGCTGCCCGCGCTGCTGCTGGCAGGTTGCGACACGGCCGGACCCGGCGTCATCCTGAGCAGCTTCAACCCGCCCTTTGCCAGTATCAACAGCCTTGCGGACTTCCCGACCCGCGCGCTGCCCGATGGCTGGGTGGCGAAGTTCCCCGCGTCCTTGCTCACCACCAGCGCAAGCCAGCTGCTGTGGTCCGATGCCTACCAGGGCACCAGCAAGCTCGAGCGCGTCTTCAGCGACGGTTCGAAGCGCATCGACATCGGCGAATGGACGGTCACCGGCCAGCTCTCCGGTGTGGTTCCTGGGGCCTACGTCGGCCTGGGCGACTCGTTCTCGGCCGCCACCGGCGCCCCGCCCACCGGTCCGCTGCCTTGTCTGCGTTCGCCGCAGTCGTACATCGAGCTCTACGATCCGCGGACGCCGAAGAACACGATCTTCGCGGCCTGCTCCGCGGCGACGACCGATGCCATCACCGGCTCGTTCAAGGGCAACTCGCCGCAGGCGAGCCAGATTCCCTACACCGCGGACAAGGTCTCGATCACCATCGGCGGCAACGACGCAAAGCTGTTCTCGGTGCTGCAGACCTGCGTGATGATGGGCGCACTGCCGTTGCCCTGCAGCACGCTGCGGCCGACCGCCATTGCCGATGCGCGGGCCATCACGCCGAAGATCCAAGGCGCGCTGCAGGCGGTGAAGGAGGCCGCACCGTCGGCCCGGATCGGCATCCTCGAGTACCCGAACCCGTTCCCCGACAACAACACGACCGGCTGTCTGGGTTTGCGCAATCCAAAGATCCCTCTGCTGGGGGTGAGGGCGCTGGACGTGCAGTTCTTCCACGATCTCGTGGCCGAAGTGAACAACCAGGTGCGGGCTGCTGCGGCGGCCACCAGCGTGTCCTTCGTGCCCACCGCGGCCGCCTTCGTCGGCCACGACATGTGCGCGGAGCCGTGGTTCGGCCCGCCTTCCGGCGGCGCCGAGACCTTCCATCCGAACGCGGCCGGAAACGTGGCGATGAAGGAGGCGCTTCAGTCGGTGCTGGGCATGCCGAACTAAGTTGCGGATGCAACCGCATCCGCAGCCTTCGCGGCGAAGGCACGGAACATCGCATTGCGCTCGTCCAGCGCCGCCTGCGTGGCGGGAACCATGATCGGCGCGCCCTCGTGCGCAAAGGCCTGGCACTGGTCGACGTAGGGGCGCAGACGTTCGTGGTACGCGGTTGACGCAGCCTGCAGGTCACCGCCGAACTCCGTCCAGGTGGTCGCCAGCGTCTCGGCCGACACCATGGCCAGTGTGGTGCCCATGCCCGACAGCAGCGCGGCGCAATGGCCCGCGTCGCCGATGACCGCGACGTTGCCACGCGTCCAGCTCGGCATGTGCGTCTGGCTCACGGAGTCGAAGTAGAAGCCGCGGGCGGCGGGGTCGGCGAAGGCCGCGCGCAGCGCCGCCACCTGCCATGCGTCGACGCGTGAGAGGAAGCCGTCGATCATGCGGCGCTGCGCATCGAGATCGCGATGGTCGTAGTCCACCTCGGCGCTGGCGACGAGCATCATGCCCTGCGGCCCGTCGCCGGCGTCGCGCACGGCGATCGTCAGGCCCGGCACGTTCAGCATCGCGCGCTGCCACGGGCGATCGTCCGGCAGGTCGATCAGCGCGACGTAGTAGCCGAAGTGCCGCACGTAGTCCTTCTCGGGCCCGAAGGCCAGCCGGCGCACGTTGGAGTGCAGCCCGTCGGCGCCGACCACCAGGTGATAGCGGCCCCGGTGACCGTCGCTGAAGGCGACGTCGGCGCCGCCCTGGCGATCGGCAATCGAGGCGATCGACGCTCTGAAGCGGAACTCGACGCCGCCTGGCACGGCCTGCCGCAGGATCCGGTTCAGCCGGTCGCGCGTGATCTCGATGTCGTTGTCGGTCTCGTTGGCGAACCAGCGCAGGTCCAGTGATGCCACCGGCGTGCCCTGGGCGTCGAGCACCGGCATCGGCTCGAGGATCGAGACCTTCTCGGCATCGATCAGCTTCAGGATGCCCATGCGTTCGGCGGTGTCGAGCGCACGACCGCGCACATCGATCGGCGCACCGCCGGGGCGCAGCCCGTCCGCGCGCTCGACCACGGTCACACGGTGGCCGAGGCGGGCGAACCAGTGTGCGGCCGACAGGCCGGCCATGCTGGCGCCGGAGATGAGGACGTCCATGGGGCTACTCCTGAATTTTGCGGCCGGGCCGCAGGAAGCGGTCGATGTGCTGGGCCAGCAGAGCCGGCGCCTGCAGCGCAGTGGCATGGCCGACGCCGGGCAGCAGCACGGACTGCGCGCCGCGGATGCGGTCGGCCATGTCCAGTGTGACGGCCGGCGGCACCACGCGGTCGAGTTCGGCGGCCAGCACCAGCGTGGCTGCGGTGATGCCCGTCGCGTGCGGCTCGATGGTGGTTTGCACGGTGGCCGCGCGGCGCGCCGATCGCGGGGATTCCGGGCGTGCGGTCGCAAACAGGTGCCGCAGCTCCGGCCGTTGCGCCAGGAAGGCCTCGGGGAAGAACCAGGTCGCCAGTTCCTCGGCCGTGGCCGGAAGGCCCTGCCGCAGTGCGGCCAGGCGCGGGGCATCGGGGCACAGCGTGTCATAGCCATGGGGCAGCGGCCAGGTGCTGCCCAGCACGAGCCGGTCGACCGCCCGCGGGTAGCGCAGGGCCAGCGCCTGCGCCACGCGGCCGCCGAACGATGAGCCGAAGGCATGCGCTTGGCCGAAGCCCAGCGCATTGATCAGCCGATGGGCGTCGTCGGCCAGATCGGCTAGCGTCGACGCGCGCTCGGGCCCTTCGGTTTCGCCGCAGTCGCGCTGGTCGTAGGCGACCACCGTGAAATGCGGCGACAGCAGCGGCACCAGTGCCGCGAACATCTGCCGCGAGGCCTCGGCGCCGTGCATCAGCAGCAGCAGCGGCCCGCTGCCCGCGCGCTCGTAGGCGATGCGCACGTCGCCGGCCTGCACGAAGTCGGTCATGCAGCGCCTCCTTCCTCGTCGAGCCAGAAGGTCATCTCGATCTTCAGGCCACGCGGGTCGTGCAGGAACAGCTGATGCAGCGGCCAGCCGGGAACCGGCGCCTCGGTGAAAGGCACGCCCAGCCTGCCAAGGTGGGTACGCATCTCTGCCAGACCGTGGGTGCGGAAGGAGATGTGGTCGAGGTGACCGGTGGCCGGTTCCATCGGCCGGTCCGGCGTCGCCAGATGGGCGTACAGGTGCACGATGGGCTGGCCGTCCGCATACAGCCATGCGCCGGGTGCAGGAATCTCCGGCCGCGCGCCGACGGTCAGGCGCATCACGCGCGTGTAGAAGTCCTGCAGCGGCGGCAGCTCCTCCGGCGTGCAGCGGATCGTGAAGTGGTGCAGCGCGGTCACAGGCATGGCTTGTTCTCCTCGGTCGTGCCGAACTCCGGGCTGGGCTATCGCATGGCCGCGGGCAGCCACAGCGCCAGCCCGGGCCAGGCGATCAGCGCGAAGGTCAGCAAAATCGTCAGCCCGGGGAACGGGTAGCAGCCGCGGAAGATCACGTTGGTCGGCACGTCCGGCGCCACGCTGCGCATCACGGCCACGGTGATGCCGACCGGTGGACTGACGGCGGCCAGTTCCATCATCACGCACAGGAAGATGCCGAACCACACCTTGTCGACGCCGGCGGTGGCCATCAGCGGCATCACGAAGGGCAGGCTGAGGATGAGCATGCCCAGCCCGTCGAGCGCGGTGCCGAGGATGAAGTACAGCACCAGCATCGCCAGCAACAGCCCGGTGGTGCTCAGGTTCCAGCTGCCGATCATCGACACGAAGTCGGCGGTGACGTTGGTGTGCACCATGAAGCGCGTGAACATGATGCCGGTGACGACGATCACGAACACCATGCCCGAGGTGGCGATGGTCTGGCGCAGCGCGTCGGCCACCGCGGTCCAGCGGAAACGCCGCATGGCCACCGCGATGACCAGCACGCCGACCACGCCGACCGCGGCCGATTCCGATGGTGTCATGATGCCGCCGTAGATGCCGCCGAGCACGACGGTGATCAGCACCAGTGCCGGCAGCAGCTTCTTCAGCGACGCCACGCGTGCCGGCCACGGATAGCTGGGGCCGCTCGGGCCCATCTCGGGCTTGACGGCGCACCACAGCGCCAGCACGCCGCAGTACACCACCGTCAGCAGCGCGCAGGGCAGGATGCCGGCCATGAACAGCTCGGCGATCGAGGTCTCGGTCCACACGCCGTAGATCACCAGCAGCGTGCTCGGTGGCACCAGCACCGCCAGCGTGCCGGCCGAGGCCAGCGTGCCGGTGGCCAGACTCAGGTTGTAGCGGTACTTGCGGAACTCGGGCATGACCATCGGCCCGAGCGTGGCCACCGACGCGATGCTGCTGCCGGTGACGGCGCCATAGGCCGCGTTCGACAGCACCGCCGACACGGCGATGCCGCCGGGCATGTGGCCGAACCATTTGCTGATGCAGTCGTACAGATCGTCGGTGATGCCGGTGCGATAGGCCAGCTGGCCCATCAGCAGGAACAGCGGCAGTGCGATGAAGACGAACAGCGTGCCGTTCTCCCACAGTGTCAGGCTGAGTTTCGATGCCGCGGCGGAAAAGCCGGTGACGTAGAACTCGCCGAGCACGCCGACGATGGCCATCGACCAGCCGATGGGCACGCCGAGCAGGATCAGCGACAACATCGCCACGATGGCGATGTAGCCGACGGTGATCAGGCTCACCCCCGCCCCTTCGGTGCGAACGCGTCGCGGGCGCGCTGCACCATGCGCAGCAGCAGCTGCACCAGCCCGAACAACATGCACAGCGCGACGAACAGGCTGATCGGCCAGTAGGGAATGTCGATGAACTCGGCGCCTTCGTCGCGCGCGATCATGCCGGGCAACTCGTGGAACTGCCAGTAGGCGATCACCGCCATGAAGACTGCGCCGCAGAGCGAGCCGAAGGCATCGGTGAAGGCGCGCGTGCGCGGCGAGTACATCTCGTACAGCGTTTCGGTGCGTACGTGGCCGTTCGACGCGGTGGTGAACGGGATCGCTGCGACGAACAGCAGCAGCAGCGCCAGCGTGGCCACCTCCTGCGACCACTGGAACGGGTGGCTGAAGAAGTAGCGCCCGACGACGTCGATCGCGATCACGATCACGATCAGCGGCAGGAAGACGAAGGCTGCGATGTCGCGCAGGATCTTCGGCACACCGACGTTGAGCCACAGGCCGCCCAGCGCGTCGGGGTCCAGCGCCGGCGGTGCCAGCCCCTGGTCGCGCGCGTCCTGCGATTCGAGGACCGGGTCAGTCACTTGGGAACCTCCGTGCGTCGCACCGCGGTGCGAGCCGCTTTCGGGGCGGCCGTGCAGCGGCTCACTGCTGCACCACCACCGGGGTTTCGATCGACAGCTTCATCAGATCGTTCGGCGACAGGCCCTGGTACTTGGCCGACAAGGTCTGGATGTCCTTCAGCAGCGCCTTGGCCGGGATCTTGTCCTTCTCCAGGTCGTCGGCCCAGGCGTCGACCACCGGCTGCAGCTTGTCCTTGAAACGCTTCAGCTCGGCCGGTGGCAGCGTGATCATCTCGACCCCGGCTGCCTTGTAGGCCTCCTGTGCCTTGGCCGAAAACTCGATGCCCGAGACCTTCGCGCCCTGCATCGCAAAAGGCTCCAGGCCGCGCAGGAACAGCTGCTGCAGGTCCGGCGGCAGCTTCGCGACGGCCTCGGGGTTGGTGCAGGTCCACGCGCCGCCACCGGTCAGGCCCAGCGTGGTGTGGTACTTCGCCACCTCCTGCAGCTTGAAGGGGATGAAACCGGCATCGACCCAGAACACGGCGTCGATGATGCCCTGCTGCAGCGCGGTGTAGAGCTCGGGGTAGGGCAGGTTGACCAGCGCGACGCCGAGTGCCTTGGCCACGTCCGGTGCCATGCCTTGCGCGCCGACCTTCAGGCCCTGCAGGTCCTCCAGCTTGCGGATCGGCTTCTTGCTCAGGATGTCGGCGGGCTGGAAGGCGACGTGCATGCCCCAGCCGACGCCCTGCTTCTTGAATTCGGGAACGAAATACTTGGAAGCCAGTTCCTGGGCGACGCGCGTGGCGACCATCGGGTTCGACGGCGTCACGAAGGGCTGCTCCCAGACGCGCGACAGCGGCATGCCGCGGCCTTCGTAGGTGGGGTAGCACACCCCCCATTCGCCGACGCCGGTGCGCACGCCCTTGAAGCCGTCCTTGGCACCGAACAGGCTGCCGGATCCGTACTCCTTGATGATCAGCTTGCCGTTGCTCGCCGCCGCGATGCGCTTGATGTTGCCCTGCGTCACCGGCACCAGGATCGACGCCGGTGGCGACGGGTGGCCGTACTTGAACTCGATCGGCGGGCCGGCATAGGTGATCGCCGGGTTGCCGGTGGTGACCTTGCCGGCGAGCCAGTCGTCACCCAGGTCGGCACGGGCCTGGCCAGCCGTCAGCAACAGGCCGGCGGCCGCGGCGGAAATCAATGGGGTGCGCAACATGCTCTCTCCTTGGTGGCTTCGATGTTCAGGCGGACTGCAGCGAATACGACAGGCCCGGCGCCGGCGACACCCAGCGCGCCGCGGCCATCGCCAGCAGGCGCAGCGCCAGCACCTCCGACGGTGCCCAGCCGCCGCGGGTGCCGAAGACGTTGAACGTGGCGTAGCACAGCCGGTCCTTCAGCATGGGCACGTTGACCACGGCGTTCAGGCCGAGCGGGCGCATCTGCTCATAGTCGTCGAAGGTCTGCT
>JBGAII010000195.1:0-7476 GCA_044225625.1 Rubrivivax sp. | reverse complement strand
CGGCGTATTCGTAGACGTCCACCAGGTTGGTGGTGCCGCTCTTGGCCACTGCGCCCAGGCTCTTTTCCAGGATGGTGGTCAGCCCGCCGGCCTTGTTGCCGGACGACGGGTTGTTGTCCATCTGGCCGCCGTTGCGCGCGCAGTAGTCTTCCCACCAGCGCAGCCGCGCCAGCAGCTTGTCGGCCACGGCCTGCGACACGGCGCGCCGCGTCAGCAGGTGTTCGCCGCCATAGACCTCGGGCGATTCGGACAGGATCGCGGTGCCGCCGTGGCGCACCAGCCGGTCCACCGCGGCGCCCAGCGCCGGGTTGGCGCTGATGCCGCTGTAGCCGTCGGAGCCGCCGCACTGCAGCCCCACGGTGATGTGGCTGGCCGGCACCGGCTGGCGCTGCACGCGGTCGGCCTCTTCCAGCATCCACTCCACCAGCTCGATGCCGCGCGCCACGGTCCGGGCCGTGCCGCCGGTGTCCTGGATGCTGAAGGTCTGCAGGCGGTTGCTTTCCTGCAGGCCTTCCTGCTGCATCAGGCCGCTGATCTGGTTGGTCTCGCAGCCCAGGCCGACCATCAGCAGCGCGCCAAAGTTGGCATGCCGCGCATAGCCGCCCAGCGTGCGGCGCAGGATGCGCAGCGGCTCGCCTTCGCTGTCGGTGGCGCAGCCGGCGCCGTGCGTCAGCGCCACCACGCCGTCGACGTTGGGGTAGCGCTCCAGCGCCTGCGGCCGGATGTCGCGGCGGAAGTGGTCGGCAATCGCCCGCGCCACCGTGGCCGAGCAGTTGACGCTGGTCAGCACGCCGATGTAGTTGCGTGTGGCCACGCGCCCGTCGGGCCGCACGATGCCCTGGAAGGTGGCCGGCTCGGCCGCATAGGCGGTGGGCGCGGCGCCCTGCCCCACGGCGTAGTCGCGCGCGAAGTTGCCGAACTCCAGGTTGTGGCTGTGCACATGCTGGCCCGGCGCGATGTCCACCTTCGCCTGCCGATCACCTGGTTGTAGCGGCGCACCGGCTGCCCGGCGGCAATGGCGCGCACGGCGATCTTGTGGCCCGGCGGCACCAGGCCGGCGACGGTGATGCCTTCGCTGTCGATGCGCGTGCCGCCGAGCAGCTGCACGCGCGCGATGACCACGTCGTCCGCCGGGTGGATGCGGATCACCGGCGGTGCATGGCCGGGCGCGAGGCTCATGGCGCGGCTTTGTAGGCTTGCACCGCTTCCCAGGCCGCGGTCTGCAGCAGGCGGGCCAGCTGCGGGTCGAGCCCGGCGGTGTAGCTCAGCCCCACCGGGCTCTTGCCGTACAGCGCCGCATAGCTGGTACAGGCCGCCAGGTAGGTGCCGGCCAGGCTTGGGTGGCGCTTGTCGGCCACGTACAGCTCCACGTCCGGGCGCATGGCCATGGCGCGGGCGAAAGCCAGGCCGGCCGGAATGACCGCCGCGCCGTTGGCCTTGCCGGCAGCGCTGTACTGCTCGGCCAGTTGCGCCGTCATCTCGGGCTTGTCCTTGTAGGCCCAGGACATGAACAGCACCGGCCGGATGCCCTGCGCCCGCATCAGCTCGGCGTCCTTCTTCACGGTGTCGTGGAACGCCGCCTGCAGCTGCGGGTGCACGGGGCACTGGCTGCAGTCCATCATGACCACCGTGTCGTACTGGCGGCCGGGCGGGTTGAAGCGGATCTCGTTGTCGCCGACGAAGGAATAGCGGCCCAGGCCATCCACGCGCAGCAGCGAGGCCATGTCGTGCCAATCGAGCCCCGACCCGCTGATGGTCACGGAGGTGCTGCGCACGCGCACGCCGCCCGACGCCGCCAGCTGGCCGAAGTGGCCGTGCAGGCTGTTGTTGTAATAGAAGAAGCTGTTGCCGACCCAGAGGATCGCCTGCGGCGGGCCCTGCACCACCGGCCCTGCGGGCGCGGCGGTGGCGGCGGCCGTGGACGGCGGTGTCGTGCTGCAGCCGCTGGCCGCCCAGGCCAGCAGTGCGCAGCACGCCAGCATGAGCGGCCGCCGCAGCAGGCGGCCGTGCGCCATGGCAAGGCCCTCAGCCATCGATCAGCGCCGGGTCCCAGGCGTGCACGGTCTGCTGCTGCTCGCCCAGGCCTTCGATGCCCAGGCGCATCACGTCGCCCGGCTTCAGGAACACCGGGTTCGGCTTGACGCCCATGCCCACCCCCGGCGGCGTGCCGGTGGTGATGCAGTCGCCCGGCTCCAGCGTCATGAAGCGGCTCAGGTAGCTCACCAGCGTGGCCACGCCGAAGATCATGGTCTTGGTGCTGCCGTTCTGGTAGCGGTGGCCGTTGACCTCGAGGAACATGTGCAGGTTCTGCGGGTCGGGGATCTCGTCGGCGGTCACCAGCCACGGGCCGATCGGGCCGAAGGTGTCGCAGCCCTTGCCCTTGTCCCACTGGCCGCCGCGCTCGATCTGGTATTCGCGCTCGGACACGTCGTTGACCACGCAGTAGCCGGCCACGTACTTCAGCGCGTCGGCCTCGGACACATAGCGCGCGCGGCTGCCGATGACGATGCCGAGCTCCACTTCCCAGTCGCTCTTCACGCTGCCCTGCGGCAGCACCACCGGGTGGTTGGGGCCGACGGCGCAGCTGGTGGTCTTCATGAAGACGATCGGCTCCTTCGGCACCGGCAGGTTCGACTCGGCCGCATGGTCGGCGTAGTTCAGGCCGATGGCGACGAACTTGCCCATGCCGGCCCAGGGCACGGCCAGGCGGCCGGGGTTGTCCACCACCGGCAGCGTGTTGGTATCCAGGTCGCGCAGCCGCTGCAGGCTCTTCGGCGCCAGCGCCGCCGGGCCGATGTCGGCCAGCACCTTCGACAGGTCGCGCACGCGCCCCTGGGCGTCGAGCAGGGCGGGCTTTTCGGCGCCCTTGGCGCCATGGCGTAGCAGTTTCATGGTTCGATGGTTCCTGTGGTTGTGGTTGTGGTTGCGTCAGTTGGAGCTTCCACCTGCGCCAGCGTCTGGCCGCTGGCCTGGGCCTGCGCGTCGATGCGCTGGCGCAGCGACGGCGATTCCACCGTGCCGGGGCAGATGGCGTTGCAGCGGATGCCGCGGGTGATGAAGTCCGCCGCCACCGCCTTGGTCAGGCCGATGACCGCGGCCTTGGTGGTGGCATAGATGAAGCGGTTGGGCACGCCCTTGATGCTGGACGCGGCCGAGGCGACGTTGATGATCGACGCGCCGCCCTTGCCGGCGTCGTGCTGCGCCAGCATCGCCGGCAGCAGCGCGCGGATCAGCCGGTACATCGAGCGCACGTTCAGCGTCACGGCGAAGTCGAAGTCCTGCTCGCTGCATTCGAGCACGCTGCCGGCGTGGACGAAGCCGGCGCCGTTGAACAGCACCTGCACCGCGCCCAGCTCGGCGGCCAGCGCCTGGATGGCCTGCGGGTCGGTGACGTCCAGCCGCCGTCGATGATCTGGTTGGTGCCGGTGGTGAAGGCCGATTCGTCGCTGCCCAGGTACACGGCCAGCGCGGCGATCTCGGCCGGCGTGCCCAGCCGCCCCATCGGCTGGCGGGCGACGAAGGCGGCTGCCGCCGCGCCTCGATGCCGGGCACGCGGGCCAGCTCGGCCAGCGCGCCGGCGTTGATGTCGGTGGCGACGACGCGGGCGCCTTCGCGGGCAAAGGCCTCGGCCACGGCGCGGCCGATGCCCTGTCCGGCCGCGGTGACCAGGGCCGTCTTGCCTGCCAATCTTGCAGTCATGGGTATTCCTCGGGCGTGCCGGGCGATGCTTCGGGGGTTGCAACTGTATGCGAGCCCGTCGCCGGCCACACTCCGGGCTTCACCCGGGACGCGCCGACGCCGGTGCATTGCGGCGACGGGCAGGCTCCGTAGAATCGCGCGCTCTTCCGCAACGGTCGTCCCCCTTCACTCGCATGAGCAGCATCGCGCGCTGGATTCGCTTCGAACACCTCGGCCAGGCCGGCTTCGGCACGCTAGACCAGGCCGCCGTGGCCGTGCACGACGGTGACATGTTCTCGGGCGCCCGGCCCACCGGACAGGTGCTGCCGCTGGCCGATCTGAAGCTGCTGGCCCCGGTGCGGCCGGGCAAGGTGATCGGCCTGTGGAACAACTACATGGCACTGGCCGCCAAGCTGAACCTGGCCGACCCGGCGGAACCGCTGTACTTCCTGAAGTCGCCGGGCAGCGTGCTCGCCCCCGGCGGCCGCATCGTCGCGCCGCGCGGCCAGGGCAAGGTGGTCTTCGAGGGCGAACTGGCCGTGGTCATCGGCCGCCGCGCCACGGCCGTCAGCGAGGCGCGGGCCCTGGAGCATGTGTTCGGCTACACCTGCGTCAACGACGTCACCGCCGCCGAGGTGCTGAACCGCGACGCCAGTTTCGCGCAGTGGGTGCGCGCCAAGAGCTACGACAGCTTCTGCCCGCTGGGCCCGTGCATCGCCACCGGCCTGGACCCGGCCACGCTGTCGGTGAAGACCTGGCTCGACGGCCAACTGCGGCAGGACTACCCGGTGGCCGACATCCGCTTTTCCGTCCCCAGGCTGGTCAGCCTGATCTCGCACGACATGACGCTGGAGCCCGGCGACCTGATCCTGTGCGGCACCTCGGTCGGCGTCGGCTCGATGAAGCCGGGCCAGACGGTGGAGGTGGAGATCGAGGGCATCGGCCGGCTGACGAACCGCTTCGAAACTGCAGACTGAGGACCTTTCCATGAAGATTGCCATCATCGGCGCCGGCGCCATCGGCGGCTACGTGGGCGTGAAGCTGGCGCTGGCCGGCGAGGACGTCACGCTGATCGTGCGCGGCGCCAACCTGGAGGCCATCCGCAAGAACGGCATGAAGCTGGTCATGCACGACGGCACCGAACACGTCGCGCGCAACGTCAAGGCCACCAACGACTATGCCGAGGCCGGCGTGCAGGACATGGTGATCCTGGCGATGAAGGCGCACCAGCTGGAGGCGGTGGTCGACGATCTGCCGAAGCTGATCGGCCCGCAGACCGTCATCGTCACGATGCAGAACGGCATCCCCTTCTGGTACTTCCACCAGCACGGCGGCGCGCTGGCCGGCAGCGTGGTCAAGAGCGTGGACCCGACCGGCCGCATCGCGGCGGCGATCCCGGCCTCGCAGGTGATCGGCTGCGTGGTCTACCCGGCCAGCGAGCTGGTCGCCCCGGGCGTGGTCAGGCACATCGAGGGCGACCGCTTCCCGGTGGGCGAGCTCGACGGCAGCCCCAGCGAACGCGTGCAGCGCGTGTCCGACTGCTTCGTCAAGGCCGGCTTCAAGGCGCCGGTGCTGGACAACATCCGCTCGGAGATGTGGCTGAAGCTGTGGGGCAACCTGACCTTCAACCCGATCAGCAGCCTGGCGCATGCCACGCTGGTGGACATCTGCCAGTACCCGCCGTCGCGCGAGCTGGCCGCGGCGATGATGACCGAGGCGCAGGACGTGGCCAACAAGCTGGGCATCACCTTCCGCGTGTCGATCGACAAGCGCATCGCCGGCGCCGAGAAGGTGGGCAAGCACAAGACCAGCATGCTGCAGGACATCGAGGCCGGCCGCGCGCCGGAGATCGACGCGCTGGTCGGCTCGGTGGTCGAGCTGGGGCGGCTGACGAACACGCCGACGCCGCACATCGATGCGGTCTACGCGCTGGTCAAGCTGCTGGCCCGGTCGATGGAAGAGACCGGCGGCCGGGTGCGCCTGGCCCCGGCCGCCTGACCCCCGTCGCTCAGATCACCTTTTCGGCGCGCAGCGCCGAGATGCTGTCGGCCGGGTAGCCCAGTTCGGCCAGCACCTCGTCGGTGTGCTCGCCGAGCAGCGGCGAGCGCGTGACCTCGGTCGGGCTGTCGCTGAGCTTGATCGGGTTGCCCACCGACAGGTACTTGCCGCGCTTCGGATGGTCGACCTCGACCACCGTGCCGGTGGCACGCAGCGACGGCTCGTAGGCCAGCTCCTTCATCGACAGCACCGGGCCGCAGGGGATGTCCAGCTTGTTCAGGATGTCCATCGCCTCGAACTTGTCCTTGGTCATCGTCCACTGCTCGATGCGCTTGAAGATCGGCTTCAGGTGCAGCAGCCGCGCCTGCGGCGTGGCGAAGGCCTCGTCGTCGATCCAGTCCTCCTGGCCGATGACCTTGCAGATCTGCGGCCACACCGCCGCCTGCGTGATGAAGTAGATGTAGGCGTTGGGGTCGGTCTCCCAGCCCTTGCACTTCAGCACCGCGCCGGGCTGGCCGCCGCCCGAGGCATTGCCGGCGCGCGGCACCGCGTCGCCGAACTGGCCGTCCGGGTACTGCGGGTATTCGTGCATCGTGTGCGTGCGTTCCAGGCGCTGCTGGTCGCGCAGCTTGACGCGGCACAGGTTCAGCACCGCGTCCTGCATCGGCGCCAGCACCTTCTGCCCGCGACCGCTGTGCGTGCGCTGGTACAGCGCGGTGACGATGCCCAGCGCCAGGTGCAGGCCGGTGCCGGAATCGCCGATCTGCGCGCCGGTGACCAGCGGCATGCCGTCCACTTCGCCGGTGGTCGAGGCCGCGCCGCCGGCGCACTGCGCCACGTTCTCGTAGACCTTGCAGTCCTCGTACGGCCCGGGGCCGAAGCCCTTGACCGACGCGACGATCATGCGCGGGTTGAGCTCGTTGATGCGCTCCCAGGTGAAGCCCATGCGGTCCAGCGCGCCGGGCGCGAAGTTCTCGACCAGCACGTCGCAGGTCTTGATCAGCCGCTCCAGGATCTCCTTGCCCTTGGGGCTCTTGGTGTTGACGGTGATCGACCGCTTGTTGTGGTTCAGCATCGTGAAGTACAGGCTGTCCACGCCGGGAATGTCGCGCAGCTGGCCGCGCGTGGCGTCGCCCTCGCCGGCCTTCTCGACCTTGATCACGTCGGCGCCCATCCAGGCCAGCAGCTGCGTGCAGGTGGGTCCCGACTGCACATGGGTGAAGTCCAGGATGCGGACGCCGTCCAATGCCTTCTTGCTCATCGCCAAGTCCTAAGGGAAGTGAAAGAAACCGGATCGCCGGGCCCGCAGGGGGCCGAATGGGCTGAATGCTACCCGTCCGCCTGGAGCGTCAGTCGACGGGGCGCTGGGCGCCGAACTCGTCGTCCTTGGGTGTGCGCAGGCGCGCCAGCAGCATCGACAGCAGCGGCCAGCACAGCATCAGCAGCGCCAGCGTGGTGATGCTGCCCACCAGGCCGTTCGACCACAGCACCAGCAGGTCACCCTGCGAGGACAGCATCGCCTGGCGGAACGAATCCTCGGCCTTGTCGCCCAGCACCAGCGCCAGCACCAGCGGCGCCAGCGGATAGTCGAGCTTCTTGAAGACGTAGCCGATGATGCCGAAGGCCAGCATGAACCAGACGTCGAGCATCGCGCCGTGCACCGTGTACGCGCCGATCGCGCAGATGACGATGATCACCGGCGCGATGATCGAGAACGGAATGCGCAGGATCGCGGCGAACAGCGGCACCGTGGTCAGCACCACGAACAGGCCCACCAGATTGCCCAGGTACATGCTGGCA
>JBGAII010000194.1:6305-7301 GCA_044225625.1 Rubrivivax sp. | reverse complement strand
TGCTCAAGCTTGGCATCGTCGATCCGACGGTGCGCGGACTGCAGGCGGCCGTCACGACTTAGGCACTGCGCGCGAAGGACGAGAGGGGGCGAAGCATTCGCTTGCCGCTTAGAGTAGTCCTCCGGCGCGAGAATGGGTCTCACCGAGCGGTCTACCTCGGTGATGACCCAGAGGCAGTTTTCTCCGCAGCCTGCACACGACTTGGCCGAATCGATCTGACTGGTTACTGAATAGCGTGCGGTCGATCAACGCAGCCGAACGGCTGCTTACGCTGCAACCCTGACAGCCAGCAGCGGCCGGTCATCGGCCCAAGCTCTGAGGCGGAGCCT
Organism: Rubrivivax sp.; assembly: GCA_044225625.1. Taxonomy (GTDB): domain Bacteria; phylum Pseudomonadota; class Gammaproteobacteria; order Burkholderiales; family Burkholderiaceae_C; genus Rubrivivax. The sequence continues at coordinate 6,972 of JBGAII010000194.1, read as the reverse complement.
ACACGGCACGCCGCGACGCGCTTCCGACCGCGCCCGCCCTCAGCCCCCGTCGCGCGCCTTCCATTGCGCCAGGTAGCTGCGCTGCATGCGCTTCAGGAACTGCGCCATCTCGGCCACCGCGGCATCGCCATCGCGCGCCCGCAGGTGGCGCATGAAGCGCTCGCGCGACGGCAGCGTGAACGGGTTGCTGCCCGGCCCGATCTGCGCGATGAACTGGCCCAGCACCGCCATCACGCCTTCCATCGTGATCGCCACGATCGGGTTGCGCGTGGCGCACGCCAGGATCAGGTGAAAGTCGCGGTTCAGGCGCTGGCGCTCGTCGAAGTCGCCGGCCGCGTCGGCACGCGCCATCGCGTCGATGTTGGCCTGCAGCGCGTCGAAGTCGGCTTCGGTGGCGCGCTCGCAGACCACGCGCACCACCATCTCGCTGAGCCAGATACGCGCCTCGGTCAGGTGCTCGGGCGTGATCGCACCCAGGTGATAGAGGTCGCGCATGCCACCGACCACCACCTGCGGGTTGCCGCTGCGCACGAAGGCGCCGCCGGTGGCGCCCTTGCGCGATTCGATCATGCCGGCCAGCTCCAGCGCACGCAGCGCCTCGCGCAGCGTGTTGCGGCTGACGCGGAAGGTGGCCGCCAGCTCGCGCTCGGGCGGCAGCCGGTCGCCG
>JBGAII010000194.1:0-6261 GCA_044225625.1 Rubrivivax sp. | reverse complement strand
GCCACCATGCCGCGGATCTGGTCGGCGATCTCCTCGAACGCGCGGTGCGGCGTGATGGCAATGAAGTGGTCCAGCGGCAGCGCGGCCGGGCCGTTCATCGGCACGCCGGCGCCCGGTGTCGGGTTTTCATGATGACCTTATTGGTTGATCCTTTGCACCTCACGGGCCATACTACGCCCCCTCGTCAACGACCGCAAGGGCGGGTCCCGCCGCCAGCCACACCCATGACGCACCCCCGCCGCCTTCTCCTGGCCGCCGCCCTGGCCGCCGCCCTGCCCTTCGCCGCCGCGGCGCAGGAGGCCTGGCCGTCGAAGCCGATCCGCATGGTCGTGCCCTACCCGGCCGGCGGCTCCACCGACCAGCTGGCCCGCGCGATCCAGGCCCCGCTGGCCGAAACGCTGGGCCAGCCGATCGTCATCGAGAACAAGGCCGGCGCCGGCGGCACGCTGGGCACCGACATGGTGGCCAAGGCCGCCCCCGACGGCTACACCTTCGTCTTCGGCAACAGCGGCCCCAACGCGCTGGCCGGGCTGATCCGCAAGTTGCCCTACGACTCGCTGAAGGACCTGCGGCCGCTGTCCACCGTGGCCATCGTGCCGATGATCCTGGCGGTGCCGGCGGAGGCGCCGCACAAGACCTTGAAGGAGTTCATCGCCTACGCCCGCGCGCAGGGCACGGCGGTCAACTACGGCTCGGTCGGCATCGGCTCCATCTCGCACCTGACCGGCGAGCAGTTCAACGAACTGGCCGGCACGAAGATGCAGCACATCCCGTACAACGGCGGCGCGCCGATGGTCACCGCCTTCGCCGGCGGCCAGCTGCACGCGGCCTTCGTCACCGGGCTGGACGGCGCCAGCATGGTGCAGGCCGGCCGCATCCGCTACCTGGCGGTGGCGACGCCGCAGCGCACCGAGGTGCTGGCCGGGCTGCCGGCGGTGGCGGAGGACGTGCCGGGCTTCCGCAGCGTGGCCTGGTTCGGCGTGCTCGCGCCCAAGGCCGTGCCGGACGACATCGCGCAGAAGATGCAGGCCGCGATCGTCAAGGCCGTGGCCCGGCCCGAAGTGCGCAAGCTCTTCGCCGAGCGCGGCGTCGAGGCACGCAGCAGCACGCCGCAGGAATTCGAGAAGATGATCCGCGACGAAGTGGCGCAATGGGGCCCGGTGGTGACCAAGGCCGACATCAAGCCCTGATCACTTGCGCCGGCCGCGCTCGACCACCGCGCGCAGCGTGTCGCCCGACAACCCCGCCAGTTCGGCCAGCACCTGCTCGCTGTGCTCGCCGAGCCGCGGCACCTGCGCGCCGACCTTGACCTGGCCCTCGGACAGGCTGAAGGGCAGCTGCGGCACGAGGTAGGCACCGGCAGCGTCCTGCACCGTGGCCAGCGAACCGCGGTGCGCCAGTTGCTCGCCGGCCAGCGCCTCGCGCACCGTGCGATAGGCGGTGACCGGCACGCCGGCACCGCCGAGCACGCGTTCGCATTCGGCGCGCGTGCGCTGCACGGTCCAGGCCTCGATGCGCGCCATCACCGCATCCCAGTGCTGCTGCCGGCCGCGCTCGGTGGCGAACATCGGGTCGTCGCGCCAGCCGGGCATGGCGATGGCATCGAGCAGCGCCTCGAAGTTGCGCGGGTTGACCGCGGCGATCATCAGCCAGCCGTCGGCCGCCTGGAACGGCGGGTAGACCGGCCGGCGCTTCTTGGCCGGGAACTGCGCTTCCTGCACCTCGTAGGGCATCAGGTTGAGCATGCCTTCGATCAGCGTCGTGTCCACATGCTGGCCGCGGCCGGTCACCTGCCGCTGCTGCAGTGCGGCCAGCACGCCGTTGCAGGCATAGAGCGCACCCAGCACGTCGGCGATGAAGATCGCGGTGTTGGCCGGCCGGCCGACCTGGTCCTTGGCGTCCTGGTAGCCGGCAAAGGCCAGCTCGTAGCCTGACGCGGCCTGCACGATCTGCGCATAGGCCGGCCGTTCGGCGTCCGGCCCGGTCTGGCCGAAGCCGGAGATCGAGCAGTACACCAGCCGCGGGTTCAGCGGCGCCAGCGCCGCATAGTCCAGCCCCAGCCGGGCCATCGCGCCGGGGCGGAAGTTCTCCACCACCACGTCGGCCTGGGCCACCATGGCCTTCACCGCCGCCACCGAAGCCGGGTCCTTCAGGTCCAGGCAGAGGCTGCGCTTGCCGGCGTTGAGGTGGCCGAAGTAGGCGCTGCAGCCGTCGCGCAGCGGCTCGCGCTGGCGGATGTAGTCGCCTTCGGGGGCCTCGATCTTGATCACGTCGGCGCCCATGTCGGCCAGGTAGCGCGTGGCGTAGGGGCCGGCCATCATGCTGGTGAAATCGAGCACGCGGATGCCGGCCAGCGGGCCGGTGCGTTCGGATGCAGCGTCGTTCATCGGGACAGCTCTCGGTTCGTGAATCAGGGGTCAGTGCACGATCAGGCTCAGCATGTCGGCCACCATCGCCGGCTTGTCGGCGCCTTCCAGTTCCATCGTGTAGCGGCGCTTGAGCACCGTGCCGCCGGGCGCCGGGTCGGCGCCAGCACCAACATGCGCAGCCGCACGCGGTCGCCCGCCGCCACCGGCACCGGATAGCGCACGCGGTCGAAGCCGTAGTTGAAGGCGCGGCCGTGGCGGCGCACCTGCACGATCTGCCCGGCCAGGCCCGGCACCAGCGACAGCGTCAGCAGGCCATGGGCGATGGGCCGGCCGCCGGGCAGTTCACGCGCCGCGCGCTCGAGGTCCACGTGGTACCAGTTGCGGTCGCCGGTGACGTCGGCAAAACGGTCGATCAGCGGCTGGTCGATGGTGACCCAGTCGTTGCAGCCGATCTCTGCCCCACGTGCTCGGCCAGTTCGGCCAGGGTGTCGACGCTCAACATGTGTGCTCCTTTCAATCGGCACTGATGTTGTTGGCCTTGATGACGCCGCTCCACTTTTCGAGGTCGCGCGCGATCGTGGCTGCGAAGTCCTCGGGCGACTGCGCCAGCGGCACCGAAGCCAACGCCGCAATGCGCTTCGCGCACATCGGCCTGCTGCAGCGCGGCGTTGGTCTCGCGGTTGAGACGCTCGACCACCGCGCGCGGCGCGCCGCGCGGCGCCAGCAGGCCGTACCAGAGGTCGACCTCGGAAACCTTGACGCCGGCTTCGCTCATCGTCGGCAGATCCGGGGCCAGTAGGTTCAGCGCGCCGGCGATGCGCGCGCATCTTGCCCGCCTGCACCTGCGGGAAGATGTCGGAGGGGACCGAGAAGAAGAAGGCGACCTCGCCCGTCATCACCGCCGGCACCGTCTGCGCGCCGCCCTTGTAGGGCACGTGCGTCAGCTGGATGCCGGCCATCGACGAGAACAGCTCGGTGGCGATGTGGCTGACCGAGCCGTTGCCGGTGGTGGCGTAGTTCAAGTGTCCGGGCTGCGCCTTGGCGGCCGCGATCAGTTCGGCCACGCTGCGATAGGGGCTGTTGCCGCCCACCGCCATCACCAACGGCATCGTGGCCATGGTCGCCACCGGCGCGAAGTCGCGCACCGGATGGTAGGTGGGCGATTTCAGCAGCGCGTAACCGACGGCACCGGGGCCGGCGTTGGTGAAGAGCAGCGTGTAGCCGTCCGCGTCGGCCTTGGCCACCTGGGCCGTGCCGATCTGGCCGGCCGCGCCGGGCCGGTTCTCCACCACCACCGTCTGCCCCAATACCGGCGCGAGCTTCTGCGCCAGCAACCGGGCCATCAGATCCGTCGAACCACCGGGCGGATAGGCCACGACGATGCGGATGGGCTTGGCCGATGGCCATTGCTGCGCGACGGCCGGCGACGCCAGCCAGCTCAGCCCCAAGGCCAGCAAGAGAAGGACGCGTGTCTTCATGTCTGTCTCCTTGAACTCGAGGTCACGCCAACGTCGCCAGGCCGCGGTCCAGCACGACGGTGTCGCGCTCGAGCACGCGCGTGCGGAACTGCACCCCTTGCGCGGGACTGGGTGCAGGGTCTTCGCCCGGATACACCGGCGCGGGTGAAGCGCGCCGCCATGCCGGTCAGGCGCGCCGCGTCGTAGCCGCACATGCAGCGCAGGATCGCGTGGCCCGCCACGCCGTAGCTGCAGCGGCCATGCAGGATCGGCCGCGGATGGCCGACGGCGCGCGCCAGCCCCGGCAGCACGTGCAGCGGGTTGAAATCGCCCGACAGGCGGTAGATCAGCGCCGCCTGCGGCAGCGTCGCGAGGTCGCAGATATGGTCCGGCGCGCGCTGCGGCACGGCCGGCAGTTCGATCGGCGGCGCCATGGCGTCGCCGCCCGCGCCGCCGGCGTCGAGCAGGAAGCTGCTCGAGGTGAGCGTGGCGACCGGACGGTCGCGCCCGCGGTCGGCACCTCCGTGCGGTTGTAGACCAGCAGGCCGCGGCCCGGCCCCTTGTCGACCAGGCCGAGCACGCGCGTGCGGCCTTCGAGTTCGGCGTCGACCGGCAGCGGGCCGTGCAGCCGGAACTGCTGTTCGCCGTGCAGCACCCGCGCCGGGTCGGCACCGGCCGCGGCATAGGCGGCCAGCAGCGGCGGATAGGTCAGCGTGATGGCCATCGACGGCAGCGGCTGCAGGCCGTCCTCGTAGACGAAGCGCAGCTGCGCCTCGTCCAGCGGGTCGGCGCCGAGGCCTCCACGCCCAGCGCAAAATAGCATCAAAGGTCGCGCGTGCGTGATGGTCTGCCGCGCCACTGTCGAGGTTGCAGCGCAGCCAGTCCAGTGCCACGGCTATTGCTTCTCGATGCGCGCGTCGCGGTCGATGCGCTGGTACTTGGCGATCTCGCGCTCGAGCAGCTCGCGGTACTCGGCCGGCCCCATCGTCACCGGGTCCAGTGCCACGGCGTGGTACTGGCGCTGCACGTCGTCGGACGCCACCGCCTTGGCGATCTCCTCGTGCAGCCGCTGCAGCACCGGCTGCGGCGTGCCGGCCGGCGCGAGGATGCTGATCCAGCCGTTGAAGTCGAAGTCCTTGTAGCCCAGCTCCTGCATCGTCGGCACGTCCGGCAGTGCCGGCGACCGGCGCCCGCTCAGCACCACCAGCGCCTTGGTGCGGCCGGCCTGGATCATGCGCGTCGCCGAGCCCAGCGAGTCGGGGGCCACGCTCAGGCGGCCGCCGATCAGGTCATTGGCCGCTTCCGACGGCCCCTTGTACGCGATGGGCACGAGGTCGATGCCGGCTTGCAGATTCAGCGCCTCCATCGCCACGCGGTACAGACCGGCCGAGTTGGCGTAGGTCATCGTGCCGGGCGCCTTCTTCGCGGCCGCCACCAGCTGCGGCACGCTGTCGTAGGGCGCGTCCTTCGCGGCCAGCAGCACCAGCGTCGTGCCGGCGATGACCGAGACCGGCGCGAAGTCCTTCAGGATGTCGAAGGGCACGCTCTTCTGGATCACCGTCGGCACGATGGTCGCCGACACGCTGCCGACGACCAGCGTATGGCCGTCCGGCGCGGCGCGCGCCACCGCCTGCATGCCGAGCTGGCCGTTGGCGCCGGGCCGGTTCTCCACCAGCACCGGCTGGCCCAGCGGGCCGGCGATCTTCTGCGCCACCAGCCGCGCGCTGATGTCCGAGGTCGAGCCTGGCGTGAACGGCACCACCAGCGTGATCGGCTTCGTCGGAAACGGTGCCTGTGCCTGCGCGCCCGGCGCGCACAGCGCCGGCACCACGGCGGCCAGCAGCGTCACGAATACCTTCTTCGACAAGATGTCTCCTTGATGGCGCCGTCTCAGCGCCCCTTGTATTGAGGCTTCCGCCGCTCCAGGAACGCGCGGATGCCTTCGTGCTTGTCGTCGCTGGCGCACAGCAGCTGCAAGGCCTTGTGCTCCAGCCGCAGCGCCGCATCCAGCGGGCTGTCGGCACCGGCCGCGACGACCTCGCGGATCTGCCGCACCGCCAGCGGCGGCATCGCCGCGATGCGCGCGGCCAGCGCGACCGCCGCGGCTTCGACCTCGGCATCGGGCACGACGGTGTTGACGATGCCCATCGCCTGCGCCTGCTCGGCGCTCATCGTGTCGCCGGTCAGCAGGTACTGCAGGGTGCGCTGGCGGCCCACCAGACGCAGCAGGCGCTGCGTGCCGCCGCCGCCGGGCATCAGCCCGACCTTGCCTCCCGGCTGGCCAACGCGGGCGCGATCGCCGGCGACGATCAGGTCGGCATTCCGCCCCCGCTCGACGCCGCCGCCGAGCGCCTGGCCGCGCACCGCCGCCAGCATCGGCTTGCCGACGCGGCCGATGGCACTCCACAGGCTGAAGGTGTCGCGCAGCAGCATGT
>JBGAII010000193.1:0-8521 GCA_044225625.1 Rubrivivax sp. | reverse complement strand
GCCAACAGCGAGCGTCCGCTATGCGCTCCTTCAGTTCACCCACGCAGGACGCAGCGCGTCGCTCGTCCTGCGTGGCATGACAAGCGACCAAGCCTACTTGGGCATCTTCACCGAACGGTCGAGGAACTCGTTGGTGTAGACGGTCTTCACGTCGAAGGGCTTGTCCAGGCCGATGTACTCGCGCACCAGCTCGTAGTCGGCGGCCATGCGGGCGTCGTCGTGGATGCCCAGCGCCACCTCGCGCGAGTACTTGTCGCTCATCAGCACCTCGACCAGCGCCCAGTTGTCCATCTCGTTGTCGAACTTCAGCGCGCCGTTGGCGTCGATCAGCGCCTGCACGCAGGGCTTCGGATCCTTGGCGCAGGCCGCGAAGGCACGCTGCGTCACCTTGACGAACTTGTCGACCACCGCCTTGTTTTCGGCCAGGTACTTGGCATTGACGATGATCGAGTTGCCATAGGGGTTCAGGCCGGCGTCGCGCCAGGCCAGGAAGCCCATGTCGTCACCCAGCTCGCGCTGGAAGATGTGGTGGATGTTGTAGAACGACGTGGTCACGTCGATCGACTTGGCCTTCAGCGCGGCCAGCTTGCCGTTGGCGTCGATGTTGACCCAGGTCACCGACTTCGGATCGATGCCGTTGGCCTTGGCCAGCGCCGGCCACATCACGCGCGCGCCGTCGGCCGCCGGGTTGCCGATCTTCTTGCCGGGGAAGTCCTTCACGCCCTTGATGCCCGAGCTCTTCAGCCAGTACATGCCCTGCGGTGAGTTGGCATAGACGTTGAACACCGCCACGGTGTCCGCGCCCTTGCCCTTGGCCACCAGCACGCCGGCCATGTCGGCCAGGCCGATCGGCGTGGCACCGGCGCCCACGCGCTGCGTGGACAGCGCCGAGCCCTTGCCCGGCTCGATGTTCAGGTCGATGCCCGCCTGGCTGTACCAGCCCATCTTCTTGGCGTAGTAGTAGGGCGCATGGTCGCCGCCCGGCACCCAGTTGAGGATGAAGTCGACCTTCTGCTGCGCATGCGCCGAGAAGGACACGAGGCTGGCGGCGGCAACTGCGGCGCCGGCGACAAGGTGCTTGAACATGGACTCTCCTGTTGCCAGCCGGGCTGGCCTTGAAGTAAATTCACCAACTAGTGATTTCCTGAATCACAGTATAGAGAACACCACCTCATTTCACCCGGTGCCCGGCGCGGGTGCAGCTACTGAGTTTCCCCTATGCCCAAGCACTGGTCCGAGTTGCCTGCCGCGGTGTTGGCGTCGCTGCGGCGCGGCACCGTCATCCCCGCCCATCCGCTGGCGCTGGACGCACAGCGCCGGCTGGACCCGGTGCGCCAGCGTGCGCTGACGCGCTACTACCTCGACGCCGGCGCCGGCGGCCTGGCGGTCGGCGTGCATTCCACGCAGTTCGCCATCCGCGACGTCGGCCTGTACGCGCCGGTGCTGGAGCTGGCCGCGCGCACCGCCGCCGAATGGACCGATGCGCCCAAGGTGATGATCGCTGGCCTGGCCGGGCCCACCGCGCAGGCCTGCGCCGAGGCCGACATCGCGCGCGGCCTGGGCTACCACGCCGGCATGCTGTCGCTGGCGGCAATGAAGGGCGCGTCGGTCGACGAACTGGTGGCCCATTGCGCGGCGGTGGCCGAGCGCATCCCGCTGGTGGGTTTCTACCTGCAGACCGCCGTCGGCGGCATCGCGCTGCCGGCGGACTTCTGGCGCCGCTTCGCCGCCATCGACAACGTCATCGCCATCAAGATGGCGCCCTTCGACCGCTACCGCACGCTCGACGTGATCCGCGGCGTCGCCGCGGCCGGCGCGGAAGAGCGCGTGACGCTGTACACCGGCAACGACGACCACATCGTGCTGGACCTGCTGCAGCCCTTCGACGTGAAGCGCGGCGACCAGACGGTGCGGTTGCGCATCCGTGGCGGCCTGCTCGGCCACTGGAGCGTGTGGACGAAGCGCGCGGTCGAACAACTGCAGCGCATCCATGCGGCCATCGACGCCGGCCGCATCGACGCCGAGCTGCTGGCGCTGGACTCGCGCGTCACCGACTGCAACAGCGCCTTCTTCGATGTGGCCAACGGCTTCGCCGGCTGCATCCCCGGCTGCCACGAAGTGCTGCGCCGCCAGGGGCTGCTGCAGGGCATCTGGTGCCTGGACCCGGAAGAGACGCTGTCCCCCGGGCAGGCGGCCGAGATCGACCGCGTCTGCCGTGAACATGCCGACCTGTCCGACGACGCGTTCGTCGCGCAGAACCTTGCCCGCTGGCTGGATTGACACGCCGTCCCGATGGATCGTTCCGACAACAAGATGAAGCAGTACGCGCTGGGCGTGCTCGCGCACCTGCTGCTGCTGCTGGCCTGGTACCTGTTCGTGCGCCTGGGCGACGTGCCCAAGTTCGTGATGCCGTCGCCGCGCGACACGCTGATGGCGCTGTTCCAGCCCAACTACGACTGGTGGGCGAACACCGCCGTCACCGCCACCGAGATCTTCGGCGGTTATGCGCTGGCGCTGGCGGTGGGCGTGCTGCTGGCGCTGCTGTTCACCTGGTCCAAGACGCTGGAAGCGCTGATGCTGCCGCTGCTGGTGACGCTGAACATGATCCCCAAGGTGGCGCTCGGGCCGCTGATCATCGTCTGGTTCAAGTACGGCGTGTTCCCCAACGCGATGATGGCGTTCTCGATCGCGGTGTTCCCGATCCTGCTGACCACCGCACGCGGCCTGCGCGAGGTCGAGCCCGACCTGCTGGACCTGGTGCGCAGCTTGCGCGGCTCGCGCTGGCAGCTGTTCACCAAGATCCAGCTGCCCGGCGCGCTGCCCTATGTCTTTGCCGGCATGAAGGTGGCGGCCATCCTGGCGGTGGCCGGCGCCATCGTCGGCGAATTCCTCGGCTCCGACCGCGGCCTGGGCTACCTGATGCTGCAGGTGCAGGTGACGCTGGACACGCCGGCCATGTTCATGGCGGTGATCCTGATCACGCTGCTCGGCATGCTGCTCTACGGCCTGGTGCTGCTGCTCGAGCGCTGGCTGGTGCCGAAGGACGCCCGGGTCTCGTGATCCGCCGTTCCGCTCCCTTCCCATGGGAAAACCCCCAAACCGCCCGCCAGGGCGCCCGGATACATTCAACTAAGTCATTACTTAGTTGAAACGGGCGTGCTGCAGGCCTCAACGATGCACGCGTGAAATGACGGTCGAACCCTTCATCCATCTGTCCGGCGTCACCAAGACCTACAAGGCGGGGCGCAAGCAGCATCTGGCCATCTCCGACGCCAGCTTCGACCTCATGCCCGGCGAGCTGGTGGCGCTGGTCGGCCCGTCGGGCTGCGGCAAGAGCACGCTGCTGAAGATCCTGGCCGGGCTGCACGGCTACGACGGCGGCACGGTGCGCATCGGCTCGGCGCAGCACGCCTTCGACCCGTCGCGCGACATCGGCATGGTGTTCCAGGCGCCGCTGCTGCTGAAGTGGCGCCGCATCCTGGACAACATCCTGCTGCCGGCCGAGATCCTGGGCCTGCCGATGGGCGAGGCGCGCGAGCGCGCGCGCGGCCTGATGGCCATGGTCGGCCTGCAGGGCTACGAGGACAAGTACCCCTACGAGCTGTCCGGCGGCATGCAGCAGCGCGCGGCGATTGCGCGCTCGCTGGTGCACGACCCGAAGCTGGTGCTGATGGACGAGCCCTTCGGCGCGCTGGACGCGCTGACGCGCGAGAAGATGAACCTGGAGCTGCTGCGCATCTGGAAGGAATCGGGCAAGACCATCGTCTTCGTCACGCATGGCATTTCCGAAGCGGTGTTCCTGGGCACGCGCGTGGTGGTGCTGACCGCCGGCCCGGCGCGCATGGCCGACAACTTCGAGATCGACCTGCCGCACCCGCGCACGCTGGACCTGAAGACGCACGAAAGCTTCGGCGTCTACACGCGGCGCATCTACAAGCTGTTGGGGATGGAATGAGCGGGGCACCCATCTTCAGCGTCGAAGCGGTCGAGCTGTTCGAGCGCCCGGTCAAGCTGCGCATGCCCTTCCGCTTCGGCGTGGTCACGCTGACCGCTGCGCCGCAGGCCTTCGTGCGGGCGCGCATCCGGCTGGACGACGGCCGCCAGGCCGAAGGCATGGCGGCCGAGCTGATGGCGCCGAAGTGGTTCGACAAGAACCCGGATCTCAGCAACGACGACAACTTCGAGCAGCTGCGCAACGCCTTGCGCATCGCCCGCGGGCTGTACACCGACGGCGGCGTCGACAGCGCCTTCGGCCACTTCAACGCCACTACCGGGCGCAGATCGCCCGGCGCGCAACAGGGCCTGAACAGCCTGGTGAACTACGGGCCGGCGCTGGTCGACCGCGCCGTGCTCGGCGCGCTGTGCCGCGCGCTGCAGCTGCCGTTCCACGAGGTCATCCGCCGCAACCTGGCCGGCATCCAGGTCACGCCGCTGACGCCGGACCTGGCAGGCTTCGACCTCGACGCCTTCCTGGCCGGGCTGCAGCCGCCCGAGCGCATCGCCGCGCGCCACACCGTGGGGCTGGTCGACCCGATCACCGCCGACGATGCGCACGACGCCGTCGGCGACAGCCTGCGAGAGACGCTGGAAGAGGTGGTCTCCACCTACGGCCACCGCTGGTTCAAGCTCAAGGTGGCCGGCAACGTCGATGCCGACGTGGCGCGGCTGCTGCGCATCGCCTCGGTGCTGGACCGCATCGACGGCGGCTACCGCAGCACGCTCGACGGCAACGAGCAGTACGACAGCATCGACGGCGTGCAGCAGCTGTGGCAGCGCATGCGCGCCGAAGCCCGGCCTGCAGCGGCTGTGCGACAGCGTGATCTTCATCGAGCAGCCGATCAAGCGCGCCGCCGCGCTGGCGCAGGACGTGAGCGCGCTGTCGGCGCAGAAGCCGGTGATCCTGGACGAATCCGACGACTCGCTCGACGCCTTCGTGCGGGGCCGCGAGCGCGGCTACCTGGGCGTGTCGTCGAAGACCTGCAAGGGCCTGTACAAGTCGATCCTGAACCGCGCGCGCTGCGCCAGGTGGAACGCCGAAGCCGGCGCCGAGCGCTACATCATGAGCGCCGAAGACCTGACCATCCAGGCCGGGCTGGCGCTGCAGCAGGATCTGGCGCTGGTGTCGCTGCTCGGCATCACGCACGTCGAGCGCAACGGCCACCACTACGTCAACGGCATGAGCGCGCTGGGGGCAGGGGAGCAGCAGGCCTTTCTGGACGCGCACCCCGACCTGTACGAGCGCAGCCACGGCGCCGTGCGCCTGCGCCTGCGCGGCGGCGAGCTGGCCATCGGCTCGCTGCACCGCGGCGCCGGCTTTGCCAGCGGCGCGGCGCCCGACTGGAACTCGCTGCAACCGATCGCCGACCCATGAGCCTTGCCAGCACCGCAGCCGACGACGACGGCCCTGGCTTTGCCGACCGCGCCCGCGCCACCGTCGTCTACTACCTGCCCAGCCTGCTGGTGATCCTGGGGCTGCTGGTGCTGTGGCAGGTGCTGGTGACGGTGCTGGGCGTCAAGGAATACATCCTGCCGTCGCCGCTGGCCGCGCTGCGTTCGCTGGGCAACGGCAACTACCAGTGGGGCGCCAACTTCCTGGCCACGCTGTACGCGGTGCTGGGCGCCTTCGTGCTGTCGGCGGTGCTGGGCGTGCTGCTGGCCATCGTCATCGTCTGGAACGACCTGCTGCTGCGCACCGTGATGCCGGTGCTGATCCTGTTCAACACGCTGCCGAAGATCGCGCTGGCGCCGCTGTTCGTCATCTGGCTGGGCTACGGCATCTGGCCCAACATCGTCATCGGCACGACCATCGCGTTCTTCCCGATGGTGGTGAACACCGCCGTCGGCCTGGCCGGCGCCGAGCCCGAGATGCTGGACCTGGTGCGCACGCTCAAGGCCAGCCGCTGGCAGGTGCTGAAGAAGATCCGCTTCCCGAACGCCGTGCCCTACATCTTCGTCGGGCTGAAGCTCAACGCCACGATGAGCGTCATCGGCGCGCTGGTCGGCGAGTTCGTGGCCTCCGAAAAGGGCCTGGGCCGCTGATCATCACCAGCGGCGTGACCATGGAAACGGCGCCGATCTTCGCGTCGCTGCTGCTGATCTCTGCGCTGGGCTTGGCGCTTTACGGCGTGGTCGTCGCCGTGGAGCACATCGTCGCGCCCTGGGCGCACCGTGAGGACCCGACCGACTGACATCCACAACAGGAGACGAGCGTGAACCCACAAGCCCTGAAGAACGGCCTGCGCCTGCTGGCAGGCGCATTCGCCATCGCCCTGAGCCTGCCCGCGGCGGCGCAGGACAAGATGCAGCTGCAGCTGAACTGGTTCCACCTGGCCGACCATTCGCCCATCTACCTGGCGCTGAAGAAGGGCTACTACAAGGAAGAGAACATCGACCTGACGGTGCTGCGCGGCAGCGGCTCGGCCGACGCCGCGAAGAAGGTGGACCTGGGCCAGGCCGACGTGGGCATCGCCGACGCGCCGACGGTGCTGACGGCCATCAGCAAGGGCGCCAACCTGAAGATGGTGGCCGTGGTCTACGACAAGGCCGGCAACAACGTCTTCTTCCGCAAGAGCGCCAACATCAAGACGCCGAAGGACCTGGTGGGCAAGAAGATCGCCGTGCCGCCGGCCGATTCGCACCGCGTGCTGTGGCCGGCCTTTGCCGCCATCAACGGCATCGACCCGGCGTCGGTGACGCTGGTGAACATCAAGCCCGAGGGCAAGCAGGCCATCGTGGCCGCCAACGAGGCCGACGGCTCCTTCGACCTGTACACCAGCTATGCCATCTGGGAGAAGGTGCTGGGCAAGGGCGAAGTCGGCCACCTGCTGTGGGCCGACTACGGCCTGCCGATCTACGGCCACACCTACTTCGTCAACAACGAGCTGATCCAGAAGAACCCGAAGCTGATCGAGCGCTTCCTGCGCGCCACGCACAAGGGCTGGCGCGATGCCAAGGCCGACCCCAAGGCGTCGATCGGCGCGATGGTGGAGATGGTGCCCGGCCTGGACGGCCCCACGCTGCTGGCGACGATGCCGCAGATCCTGGACCTGTGCGTCACCGAGCGCTCGGCCAAGTACGGCCTGGGCTGGATCGAGCCCGAGCTGATGCAGAAGACGATGGACATCACCTTTGCCAACAACAAGCCGGAGAAGGCGCTGGCGGTGAACGACGTGTTCACCAACCAGTACAACAGCAAGATCAAGCCCTGAGCCGGCCCCGGGCGGGGACCGGCGCGCTGCCAGAATGCGGCGCTTTGGCAGCGAACGTCGAGCCCCATGTCGAAGAACAGCAGCAGCCCCGCGCCTGAGACGAAGCCCAGGGCGCCGCGCAGCGCGCGCCCGCGCGACGCGGCAGCCACCAAGGCCACGATCCTGGACTGCGCATTGCGCGAGTTTGCCGAGCGCGGCTACGACGGCGCGCGCATCGAGCGCATCGTCGACGCCGCCGGCGTGAACGTCAGCCTGGCGTACCAGTACTTCGGCAGCAAGGAGCAGATGTTCATCGCCGTGATGGAGCACATCTACGGCGTGATGCGCACCCACCACGGCGACATCGAGGTGCGCGGGCTGGACCCGGCGGCGGCGATGGAGCGGCTGGTGCGCAACACCTTCCGCATCTTCGTCAAGCACCCCGAGATCATCGGCCTGCTGAACAGCGAGAACGTGCACCGCGGCAAGCACATCGCCAAGTCGCCGTACATCCAGAAGCTGTACAACCCGCTGCTGGACACCATCGACGAGGTGCTGAAGAGCGGCATCGACCAGGGCGTGTTCCGCAGCGACTGCGAGGCGCAGGACCTGTTCATCTCGCTCAACGGCATGGGCTACTTCCTGCTGTCGAACCAGTACACGCTGTCGGTCATCCTGGGCCGCAACCTGTCGACGCCGAAGGCGCTGAAGCGGCATGAGGACCACATCGTAGCGGTGGTGTTGGGGTATTTGCGGCGGGGGGCTGGCTGATCAGGCTGCTTTGCAGGCGTTGTCGCTCGCACAGAGAGTGCCGATAGCCGCCCGCAGCTGATGCGGCCGAGTTCATATCATGTGCATTGCCCTGCGGCGATCGGTTCCCGCTCAAGTGGAAGCCATCCGGGGCTGGCGCGCTAAGCTCCTTGAATCCGGTCTTAGGACCGTCGGCGAACTGGACGCCCGTTGACGGTCACTCCGGCCATACGCTTGCCGTATCGCTTACGCTTGATATCCCTGCAACCCGAATGGGTTCGAGGGATGAGGGAGACACGAGTTGCGCAAAGCTGGAAAACAAGAACTGCATTTTGATGTCAGCACGGGGCTGAAGCGTGTGCTTGGCCGCGAACTGATTACGGACGACGAAGTCGCCATCTTCGAGCTAGTCAAGAACTCGTTTGATGCCGTGGCGGATACCGTTCATTTGCACTTCGGCAAGGATCGCATCGTCGTCGCCGACAACGGCAGCGGGATGACCTACGACGATCTCACGCAGAAGTGGCTGTTCGTCGCGTACTCGTCAAAGCGAACCGAACGGTCAGAAGACGACTTCCGGAACG
>JBGAII010000192.1:0-7649 GCA_044225625.1 Rubrivivax sp. | reverse complement strand
TGCGCGAAGCCGCGGTGCGCGTAGTACTCCAGCGGCGTCACGCCCTGGATGAACAGCTTCAGCGCGTTGACGTAGCGCGCGTCGGTGATGCCGAGCTGCCCGCTGTTCTGCGCGAAGGCCTCGATCACCGCGTAGAGCTTCTTTTCCTTCTCGCCCTGGTACTTCCAGTAGGCGTCCACCGTCAGGCGGAAGGGGTCGGCGAAGGCGTTCCAGTCGTGGATGCGGATGCCTTCGTACGAGTCGAAGGGGAAGACCTTCTCGCGCGGCTGGTAGCTCGGCTCCCAGCCGAGGCCGCGCGTCATCGCGGCATAGCGCTCCTTCAGGCCGAGCTTGGGGCGGGCGACGCGGGTGTCCATGGTGGGTGGTCCGTGCCGCGCTCAGTGGGACCAGGACAGGGTGAACTGGTCGTCGTCCTCGTCGATGTTGCCCGACAGGGTGACCAGGTTGATGTGGATCTGCTGCAGGTCGAAGCTGCGGCCGATCTGTTCCTCGATGCTCTCGCGCCGGACCACCAGGCGCTTCGGGCAATCGATCTTGACCAGGCCCGGCGAGTACACCGCGTTGGCCTCGGGGTTGTCGGCCAGGATGGCGTCGACGATCGGGCGCGACTCCTCGTTGGCCTGGAAGGCGATGAAGACGTTGGACATGTGGGGCTGCCGTGCGTGGGGTGTCGGGAGGGCCGGGGCTCAGGCGCCGAGGCCGGCTTTCGTGCAGCGCGCGTCGTAGGTGGCGCGCGCGGCGGCCAGCGCCGTCTGGCCCTCGGCACCCAGCGCGATCTCGGCCACCGGGGCCAGCGCGGCCATCACGCGGTCGCCCCAGGTCCTGGCCCAGCCGGAGACCAGTGCCTTGTTCTCGGGCGACTCGGCGGCGGCGGCCTTCACCACCGCGTCGATCCAGCGCGCCGTCTCGTCGTGCCACTCGGGCATGAAGCTGGTCAGCATCGCGATCGCCGTGCCGCCGCGCGTGGCCAGGTGGTCGTCGATGTAGCTGCCGTAGACCAGCGGGTAGAGCAGGCCGTCGAGCGCCAGGTTCTGCGCCACGAAGATCTCCATCGGATCCTTCAGCACCAGCGTGTCCTCGACATGGCGGCGCAGCACCTGCCAGCGCGGGTCGCCCAGCCAGTCGTTCTTGCCGGCCTCCAGCACGCCGGGCTCGTCCAGCGCCAGACCCAGGCGGGTCAGGTACTGCGCCACGCCCAGGTGATCCATCGAATGGAAGGTGGCCGCGGCGGTGAGCGCGGTGCCGTAGCCATAGGCGGCGATGAAGCAGTTGTTCATGTTGCCGGCCCAGGCCACGTGGCGCAGCGGCATCAGCACCTGGCAGGCGTGGGCGCGCACTGCGTCGGGCAGCTTGGCCAGCAGGTTGCGGCTGTCGACGAACTGGTAGTTGGACTCCACCGCCTCCTGCTGGCGCGCTCGCGCCATGGTCCAGGTGGCGTAGTAGTACTGGCGCGGATCCTTCAGCACGTACCAGTCGGCCAGCTTGACGGCCGAACGCGAGGCGTCGAACAACTCGTACTGCGGCTCCCAGGTCGGGCGGTAGTGGAAGTTGGCGGTGGGCTGCGCGCCCATCGTCGCCTCCTGGTAGCGTGATGCCGGCTTGTCGCCGCCGATCAGCCGCGCCACGTGGTCGAAGGTGTTGCGCAGCGGCTTGATCTCGCGCTGCTGCAGGTCGATGGTGGTCATGCGTCGTCTCCTTCGGGGTCGCGGGCGGTGTCGCCGAGCGCGGGGCTGGCGGCGTCGTCCGGCAGCCGCTCGACCTGCTGGCGGCGGCAGAACTCGTCGAACATCGGGCGCGGCATGGCCAGTTCCACCGCCAGATCGGGCCAGCCGATCGCGAACTCGAACGCCACCAGGCCGTCGGTCTGCTCGCGCAGCACACGCACGAAGCGGCGCGACAGGTCGCAGACCGGTTCGGCGGCGACATCGGGGTCGGTGGTGGCGGGCGAGTTGGGCATTTCGGCAAGGCCGGTCGGTGAGCTCCGCCGAACGCATAGGCTGTGCCACGGACTGCCGGAGGCGCCAGAAATCCCGATACATTAGGGAAAACACGACCATCGAGCATCGCTTTGGATCTTGCCGATTCGATGAATCGCGGGTTATCCCGCGTCAATTTTGCGCTGCAATATGACCATTTCGTGAGATCCTTTGATTGGTGATCGATGATCTGATGAACAGCGAGGCCTCGTGTCGCTGCCTCGCCGTATCGACTGAATTCAAGGATCTCGATAAAACGACGATGACTGCGCAGCCCTTGCCCCCGCTGCCTTCGGATGCGGACCTGCGCCGGCTGATCCATTTCTCGGCCGGCGACGGCCGCATCTGGCTGGCCGGCCAGCGCATGCTGCTGCTGCACGCGGCGGCGCTGGCCTCGCTGCGGCGCGAGCTGGTGGACACCATCGGCCGCGAGCACACCCGCCGGGTGCTGATGCGTGCCGGCTACGCGGCCGGGGAGGGCGATGCCTCGCTGGCGCGCAAGGTGCGGCCCAACGCGCCGCTGATGGAGGCGTTCCTGGTCGGCCCGCAGCTGCACATGCTGGAGGGCGCGGTGCAGGTCACGCCCGAGCGCTTCGAGCTCGACGTGGAGGCCGGCCACTATCTGGGCATCTTCCGCTGGGATCATTCCTGGGAGGTGGAAACCCATGTGCGCCACTTCGGCCCCCAGACCGAGCCGGTGTGCTGGATGCTGCTGGGCTACGCCTCGGGATACACCAGCGGCTTCTTCGGCAAGCGCATGCTCTACAAGGAGATCTCCTGCCGCGCCTGCGGCGGCGAACCGTGCCGGATCGAGGGCCGCTTCCAGCATGAGTGGCCCGACGGCGAGGAGATGGCGCGCGAGTACCAGGCCGACTCGATGCTGATCCAGCTCGGCGAGCTGAAGTCGCAGGTCGAGGCGCTGCGTACGCAGTTGGACGCGGCCGACGAGAGCGGGCCGCTGGTCGGTCACTCGCGCGCATTCGAGTCGGCGGTGGATCTGCTGCGCCGCGCCGCGCCGACGCAGGTGACGGTGCTGCTGACCGGCGAGACCGGTGTCGGCAAGGAACGCTTCGCCCGCGCGCTGCATGCCATGAGCCCGCGTGCGAAGGGCCCGTTCGTGGCGGTGAACTGCGCGGCGCTGCCGGGCGAGCTGATCGAGAGCGAACTGTTCGGCGCCGAGAAGGGCGCCTTCACCGGCGCCATCGGCGCGCGCGCCGGCCGCTTCGAGCGCGCCGATGGCGGCACCCTGCTGCTGGACGAGCTGGGCGAACTGCCGCTGCCCGCGCAGGCCAAGCTGCTGCGTGTGCTGGAATCGGGCGAGGTGGAGCGCCTGGGCGCCACCGCCACGCGCAAGGTGGATGTGCGGGTGGTGGCCGCCACCAACGTCGAGCTCGAGCAGGCGGTGGCCGAGGGCCGCTTCCGGCGCGACCTGTTCTACCGCTTGAACGTCTACCCGATCCGCATACCGCTGCTGCGCGAGCGGATCGACGACATCGAGCCGCTGGCGCGCCACCTGCTGCAGCGCTTCACCGCGCTGCACGGCAAGCGCGTCACCGGCTTCACCGACCGTGCGCTCGACGCGATGCGCCACTACCCGTGGCCCGGCAACGTGCGCGAGTTGGAGAACCTGATCGAGCGCGGCGTGATCCTGGCCGCTCCCGGCGAGCCGGTGGACGTCGACCGGCTGTTCCCCACGCTGGCCGGCATGCCCACCGCCACCGTCGGCGTGGCCGGCGGACTGGAGCCCAGCGTGCGCGAGGAGGGCCTGTCGCTCTACGACGAGATGAACCGCCGCGGCCTGGGCCTGGATGCGCTGGCCGATGTGCTGATGCTGGAGGCGGTGCGGCGGCACGACGGCAACCTGGCCGCCGCCGCGCGCGCGCTGGGCATCACGCGGCCGCAGCTGAGCTACCGTCTGTCCCGGTTGCGCGAAGGCGCGCCGAGCTGACCCGCACCGTCCCCGACCCATGGCCAAACGCCCTTACCTGACCCTGGTGACGCCGCCGGGCGCCGACCCCGATGCGGACCATGCCGGCGCGCGCACGCTGATCGAGCGCGCCTATGCGCAGCTGCGCGACGACATCGTCGAAGGCGCGCTTGCGCCCGGCGAGAAGCTGCGGGTGGAGCATCTGAAGGCCCGCTACGCGGTGGGCGCAGGCACGCTGCGCGAGGCGATCACCCGGCTGGTCAGCGACGCGCTGGTGGTCGCCGAGGGCCAGCGCGGCTTTCGCGTCGCCGAGATGACGATCGCCGACCTGCAGGACCTGACCGAGCTGCGCCTGCACATCGAGATCGACGCGTTGCGGCGCTCGATCCGCCAGGGCGACGATGCCTGGCGGGCGCGGCTGCAGCGCGCCTACGACGAGCTGTCGGACGTGGAGCAGCCGATCCAGGCCGAAGACCGCAAGCGCTGGGAGGCGTTGAACACGCGCTTCCACGAGGTGCTGCTGTCGGGCCGCGAATCGCCGTGGACGCTGCACGCCCTGCGTCTGCTGTCGCGCCATGGCGAACGTTATCGCCGCTGCTCGATCGGCCTGCCCAACACCGGCCGCGACGTGCATGCCGAGCATCGCGAACTGTTCGAACTGGCCATGGCCGGCAACGAGCCACGCGCGGCGCTGGCGCTCGAAGCCCATATCCGCGCCACCCCCGACCTGATCCTGCGAGCCCTGGATTCGGGCACGCTGCAGTTCAAGTCGAGTTAGGAGGCGGCTCTCCGCGCCTGGTGTTCCGTCCCGATGGCCAGCGAGGTCACCGGCCCCAGCCATCGGTGCGACGATGGCCCAGGTGGGGACCTCCCCAGAACGGCTTGCCGCTGCCCTCGACGCTAAAGTCCTGCCGTCGGAGGAAGAACATCGCGATGAACGTTGACATCGAACACCTGCGCAGCTGGATCGGCCGCACCGAAACCCTGTCGGACGTGGCCACGCTGGCACCGTTGCGCGGCCTGAGCGCGACGCTGGACCGCGACGATGCACCGCCCGCGGCCGGCGACGCCATTCCGCCGTGCTGGCACTGGCTGTATTTCCTGCCGATGCATCGCCAGTCGCTGGTCGGCGAGGACGGCCATCCGCGGCGCGGCGGCTTTCTGCCGCCGGTGCCGCTGCCGCGCCGCATGTGGGCGGGCAGCCAGCTGGAGTTCGTCGCCACCCCGCGTGCCGGCCAGGCACTGCAGCGCCGCTCGCACATCGAGGACGTGCGCCTGAAGGACGGCCGCACCGGCCCGTTGGTCTTCCTGAAGCTGCGACACGACATCCTCGCCGACGGCCTGCCGGCGATCATCGAACACCAGGACATCGTCTACCGCGACATGCCGCGCACCGACGAGCCGTCCGCGCCCGCGCTGCCGGCGCCGCAGGACGCCGCCTGGTCGCGCGAGATCGTGCCCGACGCGGTGCTGTTGTTCCGCTATTCGGCGCTGACCTTCAACGGCCACCGCATCCACTACGACCGGCCCTATGCCACCGCCGTCGAGGCCTATCCGGGCCTGGTGGTGCACGGCCCGTTGATCGCGACGCTGCTGCTCGACCTGCTGCGCCGCCAGCTGCCGGACGCGCGGCTGAAGCGCTTCCGCTTCCGCGCGCTGAGCCCGCTGTTCGACACCGCGCCGTTCCGGCTGCACGGCCGGCCGGACGGCGCCGGCCAAGTGCAGCTGTGGGCGGCCAACGCGCAAGGCGCGCTGGCGATGGACGCCAGCGCCGAGCTGGCCTGAGCGGCCCCACCCTACGCAGTTCAGGAGACGACACCGATGATGAACGAGGCCGACGACTACCAGGAGATCCGCGACGCGGTGCGGCAGCTGTGCCGCCAGTTCCCGGACGACTACTTCCGCAAGGTCGACGAGGCGCGTGCCTACCCCGAGCAGTTCGTCGATGCGCTGATGCAGGCCGGCTGGCTGGCCGCGATGATTCCCGAGGAATACGGCGGCACCGGCCTGGGCCTGGCGGCGGCCACGGTGATCATGGAAGAGATCAACCGCTGCGGCGGCAACGCCGGCGCGGTGCATGGCCAGATGTACAACATGGGCACGCTGCTGCGCAACGGCAGTGCCGCGCAGAAGCAGAAGTACCTGCCCGGCATCGCTGCCGGCACGCTGCGCATCCAGTCGATGGCGGTGACCGAACCCACCACCGGCACCGACACCACCAAGATCAAGACCATGGCGGTGAAGAAGGATGGCCGCTACGTCGTCAACGGCCAGAAGGTGTGGATCAGCCGCGTGCAGCATTCCGACCTGATGATCCTGCTGGCGCGCACCACGCCGCTGGCCGAGGTGAAGAAGAAGAGCGAAGGCATGTCGGTGTTCATCGTCGACCTGCGCCAGGCCATCGGCCGCGGGCTGGAGGTGCGGCCGATCCGCAACATGGTCAATCACGAGACCAACGAGCTGTTCTTCGAGAACCTGGAAATCCCCGAGGACAACCTGATCGGCCAGGAAGGCCAGGGCTTCAGGTACATCCTCGACGGCCTGAATGCCGAGCGCACGCTGATCGCCGCCGAATGCATCGGCGACGGCTACTGGTTCATCGAGCGGGCAACGAAGTACGCCAACGAGCGCGTCGTCTTCGACCGGCCGATCGGCAAGAACCAGGGCGTGCAGTTCCCGATCGCCGACGCCTGCATCGAGGTCGAGGCGGCGAACCTGATGCGCTTCGAGGCGGCGCGCCGTTTCGACGCCCACCAGCCCTGCGGCGCGCAGGCCAACATGGCCAAGTACCTGGCGGCCAAGGCATCCTGGGAGGCGGCCAACGTGTGCCTGCAGACGCACGGCGGCTTCGGCTTCGCCACCGAATACGACGTCGAGCGCAAGTTCCGCGAGACCCGGCTGTACCAGGTGGCGCCGATCTCCACCAACCTGATCTACGCCTACGTGGCCGAGCACCTGCTCGGGCTGCCGCGGTCGTTCTGAAGCCGGAGCCGCCGATGGCCAGACCGCTGGACGGCATCACCGTGGTCGCGCTGGAGCAGGCGATCGCCGCGCCTTTCTGCACGCGCCAGCTGGCGGACCTGGGGGCGCGCGTCATCAAGATCGAGCGGCCCGGCAGCGGTGACTTCGCGCGCGCCTACGACACGCGCGTGCGCGGCCTGTCCTCGCACTTCGTCTGGAGCAATCGCTCGAAGCAGAGCCTGACGCTGGACCTCAAGCATCCGCAGGCGCAGGCGGTGCTGGCGCCGTTGCTGGCGCGCGCCGACGTGCTGGTGCAGAACCTCGCGCCCGGCGCGGCGGCGCGGCTGGGGCTGTCCTTCGACGCGCTGCAGCCGCGGCACCCGCGGCTGATCGTCTGCGACATCTCCGGCTACGGGGACGACGGGCCCTACCGTGACAAGAAGGCCTACGATCTGCTGATCCAGAGCGAATCGGGTTTTCTGTCGGTGACCGGCTCGCCGGACGAGCCGGCCAAGGCCGGCTGCTCGATCGCCGACATCGCCGCCGGCATGCATGCCTACAGCAGCATCCTGGCGGCGCTGCTGCAGCGACAGCAGACGGGCACGGGCAGCCGCATCGACGTGTCGATGCTCGAGAGCATGGCCGAATGGATGAGCTATCCGCTGTACTACGCCTACGACGGCGCGCCGCCGCCGCCGCGCGCCGGCGCAGCCCATGCCACCATCTATCCCTACGGTCCGTTCCCGGCCGGTGATGGCAGGACGGTGATGCTTGGCCTGCAGACC
>JBGAII010000191.1:0-7842 GCA_044225625.1 Rubrivivax sp. | reverse complement strand
GTTGCGGTACAGGCCGACGAAGTGTTCGTAGGCGCGGTCGTAGCGATCGAAATGGTCCTGGCCCAGGCGCGCCACCGTCTGTGCCTTCAGCGAGCGGTACATCGCGTGGCGCTCGACCAGGATGCGCGTCCATTCGGCGCTCAGGTCGATCACTTCGACCACCGTCATGCCGTTGGCTTGCAGCCAGCGACGATAGTCGGCCGGCGTGGCGATCTCGTTGAAGCGCATGCCGTCGTACAGGCGCTGCGCGTCGTCCATGCCCAGCACCTCATGGCTCAGGATGTCGGAGAACACCAGCCTGCCGCCGGGCGCCAGCACGCGCGCGATGCCGGCCACGAGCGTCGGCTTGTCGGGGATGTGCGCGAAGGCCTCCTGGCTGATGGCCAGCGTGAACGCGCCGTCGTCGAACGGCAGCGCCAGCGCATTGCCCTGGCGAAAGCGCACCTTGTCGCTCAGGCCGGCAGCCGCCGTCAGCTCGATCGCACCTTCGACACGGCTCGCCGTCAGATCGATGCCGGTGACCTGGCAGCCGGTCTTCCAGGCGATGTAGCGCGCCGGGCCGCCCATGCCGCTGCAGATGTCGAGCACGCGGTCCGCGGCCGTGATGCCGGCCTGCGCGATCAGCCGGTCGACCGCGGCAGTGCCGCCGTAGTGGTCCTGATCGTGCTGCTGCAGCACCTCCTCGGTGATCCGGGCACGGGCGATGCCGCGTGCCGCCACCGCGTCGAGGATCTGCTTCGCGCTGATCGGATGGAAGTCGTAGAAATGCTCGACGGCCTGCAGCCGCGGGTCGCTGGACATGGGGTCTCCTCGTGTTCGTTGGTGCGTCCGACACCGCATGCTATGGTGGCCGTCCCTTCGGCTGGCGGCTAGCATGCAGGTGTCGGCCATGTCGGGCCGGGCAGCCAAGGAGAAAGCCGCATGAGCACGGGCATCAAGCAACTGCTGGAAGCCGCCAACGCCGCGGTGCCGCGCATCACCGCTGCCGAGGCGCAGCGCCTGATCGCCAGCGGCGGCGCAATCGTCGTCGACGTGCGCGATGCGCCGGAAGTGGAAAAGAGCGGCAAGGTGGCCGGCGCGCTGCACGTGTCGCGCGGCATGCTGGAGTTCCGAGCCGATCCGGACTCGCCGTATCACGACAAGCACTTCAGCCGCGACCGGCCGGTGATCGTCTACTGCGCGTCCGGCGGCCGGTCGGCGCTGTCGGGCAAGGCCTTGAAGGACCTTGGCTATGCGGAGGTCTACAACCTCGGCGCCTTCGGCGACTGGGTCAGCAACGGTGGGGACATCGACCGCCCGATCGAACCCGGCATGTAGGCTCGCAGCTCAGGCTGCCTGCCACAGGGACTGCATCGCCGCACCGAAGGCCGGCCCGGGGTCGGTGCCCATCAGACGGTGGCCGCGCAGTGCCCAGCGGCCGGCCACCAGCACGTCGCGGAAGGGCGCCGTGGTGCCCGAGAACACCAGCGCGTCCAGTTGCCGGTCGGCCGGAATGCCGCGCAGACCCGGTTCCAGAGGCTCCAGCACCAGCAGGTCGGCCCGCGCGCCGACCTTCAGGCCCCACCGCGCATGGCCCGCGGCCGCACCGCCGGCCTGCAGTGCGCGCTCGAACAGCCGTGCCGCAGTGGCTGGCTCGCCCTGCGCGGGTGCGGCGCAGACGTTGCGCTGGCGGCGCAGCAGGCGCTGCCCGTATTCCAGCCAGCGCAGTTCCTCGGGCCAGGCGCGGGTCACGTGGCTGTCCGAGCCGATGGCCAGCGGCACGCCGGCATCCAGCCAGCCCGGCACGTCGGTGAAGCCGTCGCCCAGGTTGCCTTCGGTGGACGGGCAGATCACCACGCCGGCGCCGCTGCGCGCCACCGCGTCGATCTCGGCCTGCAGCGCATGCGTGGCATGTACCAGCTGCCAGCGTGCGTCCAGCGGCGCGTGCCGGGTCAGCCATTCGATCGGCCGCAGCCCGGTGGCTTGCAGGCAGTCGTCGACCTCGGCCGTCTGCTCGGCCACGTGGATGTGGATCGGCACGTCGCCGATCGATTCGACCAGCTGTGCGATGGCCATTGGCTCGGCCGCGCGCAGCGAGTGGATCGCCACGCCGGCGTTGACGCGCGGCCGACCGCTGGCCGCGAGCCCACGCTGCAGCGCGCGCACCGCGGCCGCGTCGGTGGCGAAGCGTCGCTGGTCGTCGCGCAACTGGGCTTGAGCGAAGCCGGCGCGCTGGTACAGCACCGGCAGCATCGTCAGGCCGATGCCGATGTCGGCCGCGGCGTCGGCCAGCGCCCACGACAGCGTCAGCGGGTCGGCATAGGGCCGGCCGTCCGGCGCATGCTGCAGGTAGTGGAACTCGCAGACCTGCGTGTAGCCGCCGCGCAGCAGCTCGGCATAGAGCATGGCCGCCACCGCACGCAACTGCTCCGGGGTGATGCGCAACGCCACGCGGTACATGCGGTCGCGCCAGGACCAGAAGTCGTCGCTGTCGGCTTCGCGCCGCTCGGCCAGGCCGGCGAAGGCGCGCTGGAAGGCGTGGCTGTGCGCGTCCACCAGCCCCGGCAGTACGGGGCCACTCAGCACTTCGGCCTGCGGCGGCGCAGGGACGTCGGGGGTGATCTCGGTCCAGCAGCCGTCGGCGCCAGCGCGCAGCAGCACGCGCTCGGCCCAGCGCCCGCCGACCCAGGCCTGCGGTGCCCAGTACAGGCTCATGACGGCCGCCATGCCAGCATGGTCTGCAGCAGCCGGCGCAGCAGTGGCTGCACGCGCGCGGCAATGCTTTCGTCCCAGGCGTAGGGCGGCGCCTCGCGCATGTAGCTGCTCCAGCACTGCTCCAGCTGCACCGCATGGATCTGCTGGTCCGGCCGGCCATAGTGGCGCGTGATGTGCCCGCCTTTGAAACGGCCGTCGATGGCCACCGTGAAGTCGCTCTGCGACTTCAGCACGTCGGCCAGGGCCGCCCGCAGCTTCGGCGCGCAGGCGCTGCCGCTGGCCGTGCCCAGGTTCAGGTCGGGCAGCTTGCCTTCGAAGAGCCAGGGCAGCTCCGACCTGATGCTGTGCCCGTCCCACAGCAGCGCGTAGCCATGGGCCGCGCGCAGGCGCTGCAGCTCGCTGCGCAGCGCGTCGTGGTACGGCTGCCAGTAGGTGGCCACTCGCTGCTGCACCTGTGCGTCACTGGGCGCCTGGCCTTCGAGGTACAGCGCATCGCCGCTGAAGAAGCGGGTGGGGCACAGCTCGGTGTTGTTGGCGCCGGCGTACATCGGCTGGTTGTCGCTGGGCCGGTTCAGGTCCACCACGTAACGGCTGTGGCGCGGCACGATCAGGCTCGCGCCCAGCCCGGTGGCGAAGGCATAGAGCTTGTCCAGGTGCCAGTCGGTGTCCTCCTGTAGCGCGCGCCACGGCTGCAGCGCCTGCGCGGCCGGCGGGATCAGCGTGCCGGCATGCGGCAGGCTCAACAGCAGCGGCGTGCGGCCGCGGTGCAACGTGTAGATGTCGTTCATAGGGGAGCCTCCACGCCGGCCACGATGCGCCGGCGGCAGGGGTTGTGGCCGAACCAGTAGGCCAGCTCGTTCGGATGCTGCAGGTCCCAGGCGACGAAGTCGGCGCGCTGGCCGGCGGAAAGCGTGCCGCGGTCGTGCAGGCCCAGCGCGCGGGCGGCATGCACCGTCACGCCGCGCAGCGCCTCTTCGGGCGTCAGCCGGAAGAAGGTGCAGCCCATGTTCAGCATCAGCAGCAGCGACAGCCCGGGTGACGAGCCCGGGTTGTGGTCGCTGGCCAGCGCGATCGGCACGCCGGCCGCGCGCAGCGCGGCGATCGGCGGCAGCCGGGTTTCGCGCAGGAAGTAGAAGGCGCCGGGCAGCAGCACGGCCACCGTACCGGCCGCGGCCATCGCGCGCACGCCGTCGTCGGACAACCACTCCAGGTGGTCGCAGGACAGCGCGCCATAGCTGGCGGCCAGCGCCGCGCCGCCTTGGTCGCTCAACTGCTCGGCATGCAGCTTGACCGGCAGGCCCAGGGCTTGGGCCGTGTCGAAGACACGCCGCGTCTGTGCGGGGCTGAAGGCGATGTGTTCGCAGAAGGCGTCGACCGCGTCCACCAGGCCTTCGGCTTGCAGTTGCGGCAGCCAGGCGCAGACGGCCTCGGTGTAGTCATCGGCACGGCCGTCGAACTCCGGCGGCAGCGCATGCGCCGACAGGCAGGTGGTGCTTACCGTCAGCGGCAGCTCGCGCCCCAGCCGGCGGGCGATGCGCAGGCAGCGCGCTTCGTGTTCTGCACTCAGGCCGTAGCCGGACTTGATCTCCAGCGTGGTCACGCCTTCGCGCATCAGCGTGCGCGCGCGCTCACGGGCCGCCGTGAACAGCTCGTCGTCGCTGGCCGCACGCGTGGCCGCAACGGTGGAGCGGATGCCGCCGCCTGCACGGGCGATCTGTTCGTAGCTGGCGCCTTGCAGCCGCAGCTCGAATTCGCGGGCGCGCTGGCCGCCGTAGACCAGGTGGGTGTGGCAATCGATCAGCCCCGGTGTCAGCAGCGCGCCGCCGAGGTCGACTTCGCGCTCGGCGTTCAGACCGGCCGGCAGCGCCGCCTCGTCGCCGACGAAGGCGATGCGGTCGCCGTCGGTCAGCAGCGCGCCGTGCTCGATCCAGCCCCAGGGCTCGGGGCCGCTCAGCGTGGCCAGGCGGGCGTTGCGCCACAGCGTCGTGCTCATCGGACAGCCCTCCGCGCAGTGCGCTGCGGGACGAGCGCTGGGGAACGGCCGGGCGCGCTCATGCCGGCTTCGGCTCGAAGTGGATCCAGAAGGCGCGCACCGGGCTGTCCGCCGCGATGCGCCAGGTACCGTGCGCACCGCCGTCGGCCCACAGCAGCGCCATCGCCGGCACGCGGGCCGCGTCGGCGCCGTCGATCTGTAAGGTCAGCGGATCGGCGGTGAACAGCGCGCGGAAGGCGTCGCGCGCACCGAAGTCCTCGCCGGGCCGCGCGCGTTGCATCGCGCCGCGACCGGCCTCGCGGCGGATCATCAGGTTCAGGTCGCGCGTCGGGCCGTCGAGCAGCTCGCAGGGCGGCGCGGTCTCGCCGCGGAAGTGCAACGGTGCGGCGTCGGCCTGGACCGTGTGCTTGCCGTCGGACAGGGTCAGCAGCACGCCGGCACCTTCCAGCACCGCGAACCAGCGGTCCACGCCGGGGAAGGCCGAGAACGGGCCATCGGCACGGATGTCGGCCACGCTGAGGCGCAGCGCCCAATCGTCACGCGCCGGCCAGGCCAGCAGCTCGCGCGTCAGGCCGCCGCCGTTCTTCCACGGCTGCGGCTCGACTGCATCGCAGCGCACCACGTGCAGCGTCATGGGCTCCGCTCCCACAGCACCGGGAACAAGGGGTCGTCCATCGGCGCACCCGCGGGCAGCCTGTCGGCCAGGCCGGGAAAGGGCGGCGAGGTGACCCACGCGCGCGGCGCATGCACCATGTCGTCGCCCAGCACGCGCAGCGAGAACACACGCCGCCGCCGGTCGCCGTCGACACCGCCCGAGGCATGCAGCGCCAGCATGTGGAAGGCGACCACGTCGCCGGGTTCCAGCGCCCAGCCGAGGATGTTGCGCTCGGCGCGCGTGGCCTCGATGTCGGGCATCTCCTGCAGGCTGCCTTCGGGGAACCACTTGGCCTGGTGGTCCATGAAGCTGCGCGGCATCAGCCACGGCCCGCGGTGCGAGCCGGCCACGAACTCCAGCGTCGAATGCCGGCGCACCGGGTCCACGGGGATCCAGAAGCTGACGTTCTGCTCGCCGGCCACGTTGTAGTAGGGCTGGTCCTGGTGCCAGGGCGTGGGCGCGCGCGTGCCCGGCTCCTTGGTCAGCATGTGGTCGTGGTACAGGCGGATGCGCCGGCTGCCGGTCAGCAGCCCGGCCGCAGCGGCCAGGTCCGACTGGAAGATCACGTCGCGGTAGGCGGGGTTGTCCTGCCAGCAGCAGAAATCCTCGATGAAGAAGCCCGGGTCGTCGGGCCGGCTGGCCACCTTGGCGCGCGGGCTGGGCGCGGCGAGGTTGGCGTCGATGCCCTCGCGCAGGCGCTGCACCTCGGCCGGCGACAGCAGCTGGCGCAGGCACACCGCGCCGTCGCGTGCGAAGGCTTCGATCAGCTCGGGCGTGACGGCCTCCCGGGCGCGGTCTTCGGCAGTCATGGCTTGAACTCCCCTTGCAGCAGGTAACGCGTGCCCGGATGCACCAGCCGCGCCAGCGTGATCGGCACGTCCTGGCTGACGGTGCGCCGCACCACCACCAGGCAGGGCTCGTCGCGGCGGATGCCCAGCAGCCTGGCCTCCTGCACCGTGGGCAGCGCGGCCTCGATCGAATACTGCGCCTCCCACAGCGGCGCCACCTGCAGCAGGTACTGCGTCGGCGTGATCTGCGTGAAGTCGTTGCCCAGGTAGCCGGGCGCGGCGGCGGGGTTGACGTAGCGGTCTTCGCACTGCAGCGCCAGCCCGTCCTCGAAATGCACGATCAGCGTGTGGAACACCGGCGCACCCACCGCCAGCCCCAGCTTCTGCGCCAGGCCGTCGGCGGCCGGCTCCTCGCGCGCCAGGTGCACTTCGGCGTGATGCTGGTGGCCGCGCTGGGTGATCTCTTCATGCAGGTCGCGGATGCGCAGCGTGCTGGCCACGCGGAACAGGTGCGCCGCGAAGGTGCCCACGCCCTGCACGCGCTCCACCAGGCCTTCGCTGCGCAGCTCGTTCAGCGCGCGGGTCACCGTCATGCGGCTGACGCCGAACTGCGCCACCAGCTCGGCGTCCGACGGCATCGGCGCGCCGGGTGGCCAGCGGCCGCGCGACAGCTCGTCCTTCAGCCACTGCTTGATGCGCGCATAGGGTGCCACCGCCTGCGGCGTGGACGGGCCGGGCTGCGGCCTGGGGTAAACCCGAGCATTCATGGCCACAAAGTCTACTTGCATAGACTTGTCTAGGCAAGTACAGTCTCGCCCATTCGCTGAACGCCGCAACGATCGAAGAGGTGCCTCCCATGTCCGACCTGTCCACCGTCCAGCAACTGTCGCAGGCGCGCGTGGTGCGCTCGCCGCGCGGCGGCAAGCTCAGCTGCAAGAACTGGCTGATCGAAGCCGCCTACCGCATGCTGCAGAACAACCTCGACCCCGAGGTGGCCGAGAACCCCGACGCGCTGGTGGTCTACGGCGGCATCGGCAAGGCCGCGCGCAACTGGGACTGCTTCGATGCCATCCTGAAGAGCCTGCGCGAGCTGAACGAGGACGAGACGCTGCTGGTGCAAAGCGGCAAGCCGGTGGGCGTGTTCCGCACCCATGCCGATGCGCCGCGCGTGCTGATCGCCAACAGCAATCTCGTGCCCAAGTGGGCGACGTGGGAGCACTTCCACGAACTGGACCGCAAGGGCCTGATGATGTACGGCCAGATGACCGCGGGCAGCTGGATCTACATCGGCAGCCAGGGCATCGTGCAGGGCACCTACGAGACCTTCGTCGAAGCCGGCCGCCAGCACTACGGCGGCAGCCTGAAGGGCAAGTGGATCCTCACCGCCGGCCTGGGCGGCATGGGCGGCGCGCAGCCGCTGGCCGCCACCTTTGCCGGTGCCTGCTCACTCAACATCGAATGCCAGCAGTCGCGCATCGACTTCCGCCTGCGCTCGAAGTACCTGGACGAGCAGGCCCACGACCTGGACGACGCGCTGGCGCGCATCCAGAAGTACACGGCCGAAGGCAAGGCGATTTCCATCGGCCTGCTGGGCAATGCGGCCGAAGTGCTGCCGGAACTCGTCCGGCGCGGCGTGCGCCCCGACCTGGTGACCGACCAGACCAGCGCGCACGACCTGGTCAACGGCTACCTGCCCGCGGGCTGGAGCGTGG
>JBGAII010000190.1:0-7877 GCA_044225625.1 Rubrivivax sp. | reverse complement strand
ATCTGGCGCCGCGGGTCGCTGATGCCGGCCTCGGCATAAGCGCGCTTCGCGGCGATGCGCGCGGTGTGCACGTAGCTGCCGTCCCATTCGTTGCCGTGCATTTCCCAGCCGTTGGAGGTGACGACCTGCGATGATTTGAAGGCGACCAGGTCCTTCTTGCCGAGGCCGCGCGCGATGTCCGGCCGGGTGACGATCACCGCGGCCGCGCCGTCGGAGACACCGCAGCAGTCGAACAGCCCCAGCGGCTCGGCGATGGTCGGCGCCTTCAGGCACTGCTCCTCGGTGATCGGCTTGCGCAGGTGGGCCTTCGGGTTCTTGGCGCCGTTGGCATGGCTCTTGATCGACACGCGCGAGATCGCCCGCTTCAGCAGCGCCGCGTCGACGCCGTGCTTGGCCCGGTAGGCGGTGGCCAGCTGCGCGAAGTTGGCCGGCGCCACCGCGTTGGGATACCACTGCGGGATGTAGGTGCCGACGGTGGCCACCGGCAGGCCGCCGTAGCCGGTGTCCTTGAGCTTTTCGACGCCCAGCGCCAGCGCGATGTCGCAGGCGCCGCTGGCCACCGCGTACACCGCCGCGCGGATCGCCTCGGAGCCGCCGGCGCAGAAGTTCTCGACCCTGGTGACGCCGATGTTCGGCAGCCGCAGCGCGATGCCCATCGCCACGCCGCCGCGGCCGGTGCCGACGTCGTCCATGTGCGTGGAGAACCACGCCGCGTCCAGCTGCTCCGGCGCGATGCCGGCGTCCTGCATGGCCTCGTTGTAGGCCTCGACCATGAGGTCCTCGGGGCTCGCGTCCCAGCGCTCGCCGAAGCGGCTGCAGCCGACGCCGAGAATCGCGACCTTGTCCTTGATGCCGGTTGCCATGTGGCTCACTCCCCCGCCGTGGTGGTGGCCGCGCGCACCGGCGTGGCCTTCCAGAAGTAGCGCGTGTAGCCGCGCCGGTCGTCGATGTCCTTGATGCGGAACACCATCTCGACCTCGGTGCCCGACTCGATGTCGCCTTGCGCGATGTCGGTGAACTCCATCAGGATGCGGCCGCCGCCGTCGAAGTCCACCTGCCCGTAGGTGTGCGGCGGCGCGCGGTGGAACGACAGGTATTCGGCCGACCAGCTGAGCACGCGGCCATGGCGCTCGGCCAGCTTGTATGGCCGCTGCGTGTCCTGCAGTGGCGCGCCCGGCTCGGCCGACAGCCGCGACGGCGGGAAATGCACGCGCCCTGTCACCTCGCAGCGCCCGGCCACCAGGCCGAGCAGCGCGGCACGATGGCGCCAGGCGGTGGACAGCGCGGTCTTCTTGTCCTGCTCGCCGCGCATGCCGCGCTCGAGATGGAGCTGCTCGCGGAACGACAGGAACTTGGTGTAGCTGCCTTCCTCGACGCCGCGCGCCAGCCATTCGGCCACGCCCTTGGCCGGCCGGAAGCGCGCGATCGCGTCGGTGACACGCAGCACCACGGCCTGCGCGCCGCTGCCGAACAGCGCCAGCACGATCAGCTGCCCCGGCCGCGCGCTCTGCAGCCGCTGCGCCAGCAGCAGCAGCCCATGCGCGACGCCGGTGTCGCCGACGCTGTCGGCCAGGTTGTCGACCACGGCCTCGGGCCGGATGCCGCAGGCCTTGGCCAGCTGCGCGTCCATCTTCGCGAAGGTGCTGGGGAAGATGAAGTGTTCGACCTCGGCGGCCTGCACCTTCGCCGCGTCGAGTGCGTCGCGCACCGCCGGCGGCACCAGCCTGACGATGCCTTCGTCGCGCACCCAGCGCTCTTCCCAGTGGTAGTCGAGGGCCTCGCCGGCCTGGCGGAAATGGTCGACGAAGTCGGCCGAGCGCACGCCGCTGCCCAGCACCTCGGCCAGCACGTCGTCGCCCTGGCCGAGCAGCAGCGCGGCGGCGCCGTCGCCCTGGTCGAGCTCCTGCGCGCTGGCCGGACTGGCCTGGCGCAGGTCGCTGGCGATCAGCAGCTGCCGGCCGCGACCGGCACGCACGGCATCCAGCGCCTGCTCGAAAGCCGCCAGCGCGGCGCGCGTCGAGCCGCCGCCGTCCTGCGTGCTGATGCCCTCGTCCAGCGTCAGCGCCTCGGCCACGACGGCGGCGTTCAGCCGTTCGGCGAAAGGCAGCGTGTTGGACGCGAGATACACGCCGCGCACCATCGAACGGTCCTCGCCCGGGCCGAGGCAGTCGCGCGCGGCGGCCACCGCCATCGTCAGCGCGTCCTCGTCGTAATTGGCCATCGCGCGCGTGCCCCTGCCCTTGGCGCGCAGGCCCGGGGCGTACCAGGCATTGGCCTCGACCACGGCACGCCGCGACAGGCGCAATCGCGGGACGTAACCGCCGTATCCGACGATGCCGATCATCGTGTGCAACCTTTCTTCAGGGGTTCGGGGAAACGAGCCGCCGGCGCAGGAACGCGCCGACCGACGCACGCGCCTGCCGCGCCGCGGCCAGCTCGTCGGGGAATTGCTGGAAGACATGGAACATGCCGGGCCAGACCTCGACCTCGACGTCGACGCCGGCGGCACGCGCCTTGGCGGCGAAATCGGTGGTGTCGGAGAGCACGACCTCGTCCTCGCCCACCTGCATCAGCAGCGGCGGCAGCGCGTGCAGTTCGGCGTGCAGCGGCGAGACCCGCGGGTCGCGCGCGTCGGCGCCGCCGAGTGCTGCCTGCGCCAGGCCGAGCAGCATGGCGCGCTGGTTCAGCGGGTCGGCTGCACTGCGGCTGACGTAGCTCTCGCCGCCGGCGCCGAGGTCGGTCCACGCCGACATCGTCACCGCGGCGGCGGGCATCGGCTGGCCGCCGTCACGCAGCGCGAGCAGCAGCGACAGCACCAGCCCGCCACCGGCGGAATCGCCGGCCAGCGCGAGCCGCCCCGGCGCG
Source organism: Rubrivivax sp. (assembly GCA_044225625.1). GTDB lineage: Bacteria > Pseudomonadota > Gammaproteobacteria > Burkholderiales > Burkholderiaceae_C > Rubrivivax. The sequence continues at coordinate 5,012 of JBGAII010000190.1, read as the reverse complement.
TAGCCCTGCGCCAGCAGCCATTGCCACGCGGCCAGCGCATCCTGCTGTGCCGCGGGAACGGCATGTTCCGGCGACAGCCGATAGTCCAGCCCGAGCACGCGACAGCCGGCGGCCGCGCCGAGCGCCGCCATCAGCTCCAGGTGCGAGGCGCACGATCCGATGCGGAAGCCGCCACCATGCAGGTACAGCAGCGCGCAGCCCGATGCCGCCCCCGGTGGCGTGACCCAGACGCCGGGTCGCGACGCGACCGTGACCGCCTCCACCGCGGCATCGACGCGCGCGGCGAACAGCGCATCCCAGTCGGCGCGCATCTGCGCCACCGGCGAGTCTCGACGCCAGCCCGAGGTCACGCGCCGGATGCGCGCCAGCGCGGCTTCCACCGACGCGCGGTCCGCTGCGCTCATGCCCCACAGCCCATGCCGCCCGACACGCCGAGCACCTCGCCGGTGATGAAGCCGGCCTGCGGCGAGGCGAGGAAGGCGACCGCCGCGGCCACCTCCTCGGGCGTGCCCAGACGGTCGACGAGCGTGGCGCCCGACATCGCCTTCAGCAGCTTGTCGCCGCCTTCGGCCACCGCGCGCCGCAGCAGCGGGGTATCGATCGGGCCGGGCGCGACGACGTTGGCCGTGATGCCCTTGCGCCCGTTCTCGCGCGCGATCGAGCGCGTGAAGGCCATCAGTCCGCCCTTGGTGGCGGCATAGACGGCCGCGCCCTTCGAGCCCAGCCGCCCGGCCTCGGAGCCGATGTTGACGATGCGGCCATAGCCGGCGGCCTGCATCGCCGGCAACGTGGCATGCGTCACCGCGAACGCCGACTGCAGGTTCACCGCCAGCAGATGGGCCCATTCCTCGGGCGTGCTCTGCGTGAAGAAGCTGTGCTGGTCGACGCCGGCGTTGTTGATGACGATCTGGAACGGGCCGGTGTCGGCCACCAGGCGCTGCACCTGTGCGACCTGGCTCACGTCGACGCAGTGCGCGCTCAGGCCACCCTGCGCCGCCAGTGCGTGGGCCGCCTCGAGGTCGGTGTCGGCAATCACCACCTCGGCGCCATCGGCCCGCAGCCGCAGCGCAATGGCCGCGCCGATGCCCTTGGCACCGCCGGTGACCAGCGCGCGCTGCCCCGACAAGGGGCCGGATGCCGCGTTCGCCATTCAGCGGCCCTCGAACTTCGGCGCGCGCTTGTCGATGACCGCGGCCAGGCCTTCGCGCGCGTCGGCCATGCCGGAGAGCACGCCCTGCAGCCGGTTCTCCTCGGGCATCGCGGCATCGACCGTGCGGCCGATGCCGCTCCACAGCAGGCGTTTGGTCGCGGCCAGTGCCGCCGGGGCGCCGCCGGCCAGCTGGCGCGCCAGCGACCAGGCTTCGTCGAGCAACTGTTCGTCGGCCACCACGCGCGTCACCAGCCCCATCGCCAGCGCCTCGGGCGCGGTGATCGTGGGGTTCAGCATCGCGATCTCCATCGCCTTGCGCAGGCCGACGAGCTGCACCAGCGTGACGGTCACACCGGCGTCCGGCACCATCGCCACGCGCGTGGCGCCGCCGAGGAACTTGGCCGATGCCGCCGCGACGACGAAGTCCGACGAGCACACCAACCCCATGCCGCCGCCGCCGGCCGCGAAGCCGTGCACGGCCGACACGACCGGTGGGTTCATGCGCATCATCAGCGCAACCACGTTCTCGAGCATCGCCGTGGCCTGGCGGATGTAGCCCGGCAGCGCCTGCCCCTTGCTCAGGAAGGTGTGCACGTCGCCGCCGGCGCAGAAGTTCCTGCCTTCGCCGGTGAGCAGTACCGCACGCACCCGGTCGTCGCCATGCACGCGCATCAGCACCGCCTGCAGCGCTTCGAGCATCTCCACGTTCATGCCGTTGGCCGCCTCGGGCCGGTTCATCTGCACGTGGGCCACGCCGTCGGCATGCAGCGTCAGCAGCGCGTGGCCGGTGCCAACCAGGACCTCAGGGGTGTCTTGTGACATGGGATTGCCGTTCAGATGAGGAAGGCCATCGACCACAGTGCGGTCTGGTTGTTGACGAGCACGACCTTCTTGAAGGCCATCTTCAGGGCGTTGCCATCGCGACGCAGCCGGTATTCGTTGCGCGCCGCCCAGAGCGTGTCGCCGCGCACGTGCGACTCGAAGATCAGCGCATTGCTGCCGACCGTCAGCTCGCCGCCATCGTCGGTTGCCGGTGTGGAACTGGCGGATGCGCAGTGCGATGCGCGAGCGGTTGTCGTAGATGATCGACATCTCCTGCTCCGGGTCGCCGCCCTCGCCGTTGGCCGGCACCCAGTAGATGCCGTCGTCGGTCCACAGCGCCTCCCACTCGTCGTAGCGGTGCTCGTCCTGCAGCCGCGCCTCGCGGTAGACCCATTGCGTCACCTCGTCGAGCAGCTGCCGGGCCGCGGTGTCCACCGCCATCACGCGTCCTCCATCAGCGCGCGGTAGTGCCGCCAGATGCCGCGGCTCGGTGTCTCGTCGGTGGCGTCGCCGATCAGGTAGCCGTTGTCATCCGTGCGCTCGCGATGGCGCCCGCGGCCCAGGAACAGCCATTCGGGGTTGCTGGCCTGCACGCCGAGCTGGGTGCGCTCGTACATCTCGGCATCGTCGGCCAGCAGGAAGCCGGCCGGCCCGACCGAGCCCATCGTCTGCTGGCGCAGCCGGCGGTTGAAGTCCGGTGCGCCCTTGAACTGCAACGCGGTCACGTGCTGCACGGTCTCGTTCACCGCCAGCGGCTGGATGACGAAGATCTGGATCTCGGCGATGAACAGGTTCGGCCAGATCATGATGTGCGGCGTGCCGTCGATCATGATGCGCCGCGCCTCGTCCGGGCCGTAGGCCGCTTCCATGCGCTGCGTGTAGTCGGGCAGCTTGTCGGCCGTGGTGCCGAACCAGCTCATCGGCACGCCGCGCTTGCGGAACTCCGGCCGCAGGTCGTTCTCGGTGTGGCCCTGGCCGAAGTCGCGCGACACCGCCGTCGAGTCGCTGCTGTAGAGCGAGCCGATGCCGCTTTGCGCCACCTCGAAGATCGATGCGTGCACGAAGGACGGGTGATAGCCGTCGGTCTCGTTCTCGACCAGGAACTTCCAGTTCGCACGCACCTTGTGCTTCAGGAAGCCGGCGGTGATCTCGACCTCGCCCTCCGGCGAATTCAGGCACAGCGCGTCGATGGCGCCCATGGCCGCGCCGAGGTGCTCTTCGAGCGTGATGCCCTCGGCGCTGAGGCAGCCGAAGACGAAGCCCTTGTAGATGCCGACGCGGGCCACGCGGCCCAGGCCCAGGTCCTTGCGGTCGACGCCTTCGTAGCCGGAGGGGAACGGGTAGCCCTTCAGCGAACCGTCGTTGCCGAAGGTCCAGCCGTGGTACGGGCAGGTGAACGAGCGCGCCTGGCCCTTGTCGGTCATGCACACCCGGTTGCCGCGGTGCGGGCAGCGGTTGTGCAGCAGGTGCACCTGGCCCTCGCGGTCGCGCGTCATCAGGATCGGCTCGGGGCCGATCGATTTCATGACGTAGTCGTTGGGGTTCGGCACCTCGCTGACATGTCCCACGTAGACCCAGCCGCGGCGCCAGATGCGGTCCAGCTCCAGCTGGTAGATCGCCGGATCGGTGTAGAGCGAGCCGTGCACGTGGTCCGGCCGGATCAGCGCGTCGAAGCGCTGCGCCTGTGCCGGCGACGCCACCGTCTTCAGCGGAGCAGAGAGGGTCACGATGGATCTGCGCTGGACGCCACCCTGCAGCGGCGCTGTTGCGGTTCGATTGCGTTGGCTCAATAATAGTCCGACGGGTCGGACTATGTCAAAGCCCGGTACCCCGGGCTTTCCCGAGCCTCACATGAACCCTCCAGAGACAGACCGATGCCCACGTTGACCTACATCGAGCACGACGGAACGACCCGCGTCGTCGAAGGCGCCGCCGACAGGACCCTGATGCAGCTGGCGCTGGATCACGGCGTGACGGGGATCCTCGGCGACTGCGGCGGGGCCTGCAGCTGCGCCACCTGCCACGGCTACATCGACGAGCGCTGGACGCCCGCGCTGCCGCCGATGTCCGAGACCGAATCGTTCATGCTCGAGGGCGTGCCCGACCGCCGCGACAACAGCCGTCTGTGCTGCCAGATCAGGCTGACGGCAGCACTCGACGGCGTCGTGGTGCGCCTGCCCGCGGAGCAGGTCTAGGGCCGCCACGGCACCGGCCGGCGTCGCCAGGACCCGATGGAATTACCGCAGGCCGGCGGCGTGCGCCTGCCCGGCGACCCGATGCAGTCGGTGCGCATCGGCGCGGAGGTGCGCGGGGCGTTCGAGGTGCACGACGAGGTGGAGCGGCCGCCGTACACGTTGCTGAAGTACGTGTGTGACGTCTTCGCGTTTGCAAGGTCCGACCGGTCGGCGGCTTAAGACTGAACTGAGACATTCGACGGCGGGCCGCGAGTGTCAGCGATCTCTGAACGCTGTCAGCAGCACGCTTGATGAGCGAATGGCCAGGTCTCCTTCCAGGCTGCCTGTCCCTTCTCGGATAGAGCCCTATCCTTGACCACAAAGACGTGCCCGGCCCTTGCCTGCGGTGCCAAAGCTAGGGGATGAGGAAGGACCACGCGATGACAGACCAGCACACGACACACAAACCACTCTTCGGTATTACGGAACTCTCGGCCGACGTGCTCGCGACCTACGCGCATCTCTGGCAGTTCGAGACATGGCTGCGCCGCCTGGTCTATGTGCAGCTTCGCGCACTCGATGGCGACGGGTGGGAATCAAAGATCAAGGCGGGGAAAGCCGCCGGTCCCAGGAGCAACGACAAGCGGATGACGCACATGCCGACACCGGAAAATGACGTGCTGAGCTTCATCCAGCTCTCCGAGCTGCAGCGCGTCGTCGCCGATCACTGGCCGTTGTTCAAGGCGTACCTGCCGCCGAAGACGATCTGGGAAGCGAAGCTTGAAGAGGTGGTCGCGATCCGGCACCGAATCGCGCACTTCCGGTCGCTGCATCGCGACGACCTGGCGCGGGTCAGGCAGTTTCTC
>JBGAII010000189.1:0-8240 GCA_044225625.1 Rubrivivax sp. | reverse complement strand
CTGGTTGCTGTTGGCGGTGCCGTAGAAGGTGCAGGTGCCGGCGCCGTGGTAGGCGGCGCTCTCGGCTTCGAGCAGTGCGTCGCGGCCGACTTCACCGACGGCAGCCCTCTCGCGCACCATGGACTTCTCACTGTTCGACAGGCCGGTGGCCATCGGCCCGGCCGGCACGAAGACACACGGCAGGTGGCCGAAATGCAGCGCGCCGATCAGCAGCCCCGGCACGATCTTGTCGCACACGCCCAGCAGCAGTGCGGCGTCGAACACGTCGTGCGTCAAGGCGATGGCGGTGGCCATCGCGATCGTGTCGCGCGAGAACAGGCTCAGCTCCATGCCGGGCAGGCCCTGCGTCACGCCGTCGCACATCGCCGGCACGCCGCCGGCCACCTGCACCGTGGCGCCGAGCGCGCGCGCGGCCTCGCGGATCAGCGCCGGATAGCCCTCGTAGGGCTGGTGCGCCGACAGCATGTCGTTGTAGGCCGTGACCACGCCGATGTGCGGCGCACGCTGCGCCACGACGCGCAGCTTGTCGTGCGAGGGCAGCGCCGCAAAGGCATGGGCGACGTTGGCGCAGCCCATGCGGTCGGCGCCGCGCGGGCGCTGGGCGGTGCGTTCGATGCGGGCCAGGTAGGCGTCGCGGCCGGTCCGGCTGCGTTCGCGGATGCGCTGGGTGATGCGGGCGACGGCGGCGGTGACCATGGCGGGCGGCGGCGGGATCCTGCGATCCGCGGTCTGAAACTGATGTTCCTATTCTGATGTAACTTGGTTACATCGTCAACGCCGGCGCCAATGCACCCGGCGCTGGCATGGAGCAAGGATCAGACCATCCCGCCGGCGGCGGGGCCCGGCGACAGGGCATCGGCGACACGGCCCGGCCGACGCACCAGCCCGGGCCGCGAGCCTGCGCAACCCGCGCCGCCGGCGCGCTCAGCGCGGCGGATCGGAGGGCACCTGTGGCTGCGTCGGCAGCGCGCCGCCCTCGTCTTCCCAGCGGCCGAGCTGCTCACGTTCCAGCTGGCGCTGCCGCAGTGCGCGCCGCTGCCGGCGGCGCTGATCCAGCTGCCGCCAGGCCGAAGCCGCCAGACCCGAGCTCAATGCAAACATCAACACCTTCTTCCACATGGTCGCCTCCTTCCGGGTTCAGGCCATGGCCAGCTGGCCGTCGTCGCGCAGCACCACGCTGCGGTAGTCCGCCGCCACCTTGCGCCGCATGGCCAGCAGGTCGGCCTGATAGCGGCGGGCCAGCGTCGCCTTCTGCCGCTCGCCGAGTTCGCGGCCGGCGAGCTGAAAGAACTTGCGCTCCTCCTCGCGCAGGTGATGGCGCACCCGCCTGCACAGCTCGGCGGCCGTGCGCATCCACTCGCCGTCGCCCTTGTCCGGCACGCTCAGCGCTTCGCACAGTTCCTCCACTTCGTGGTGCTCGGCCAGCGCGTGACGCGACGACTTCAGCCCCGCGTCCTTCATCAGCAGCGGCACGTACAGGTAGCGTTCCTCGGCCGCGGCATGCGCCTGCAGTTCGAGCTTCAGTTGCAGGAAGGCCGACGTGCGCTGGCGGTCCGAGCTGCGCGCCGACATCAGGCGGCTGCACAGGCGGCGCTGGATGGCGTGGCTCTGGCGCAGTTGTTCGAACAGGTTCATCGGGCCTCCGCCGGGACAGCGCGCCGTGAGCGCCTTTCGGCGCCGCGGGCAGGTTCGAGACGGCGGATCTGCGGGCTCATCGATTCCAGCTGTGCCGCGCCATAGATCGTCGCAAAGGCCGTGTCCTTGGCATCGCGGCCCTGGGCAATGCGCACCAGCGACGTCACCGGTGCCAGCCCGGTGGCGTCGAAAAGGTGCCAGCGACCGTCGAGGAAGGCCTCGAACACCGCGTGGAAGTCGGGCGGCGGTTCGTCGAACGGCGCGTAGCCGCAGACCAGCCGCGCCGGAATGTTCAGCGCGCGGCAGAAGCTGATGCCGAGGTGCGCGAAGTCGCGGCATACGCCGGCGCGCTGCACGAACACGTCCAGCGCGGTGCTGGCGCTGGTGGTCGAGCCGATGCGGTACTCGATGTTCTCGGCCAGCCAGTCGCAGATGCCCTGCACCCGGGGCAGGCCCGGCTCCAGCGCGCCGAAGAGCTGCCGCGCGACGGCGCCGAGCCGGTCGGATTCGCAGTAGCGCGTGGGCAGCAGGTCGGGCAGCACCACGTCCGGCAGGCGTTCGATCGACCACTGGCAGGCCTTGGTGGGCGGCGTCTGCGGCCACAGCTCGACGCGCGCCCGATAGTCCAGCAGCAGCGGACCCGGCTGCGCCCGCAGCCGCAGCAGCCGGTTGCCTGCACCGTCGGGGTGCAGCCGCGTGTCGAGCACCGGCGACAACTGCAAGGACTCGTCGACCACCCGCTGGTGCGGTGTCGGCGCAACATGGATCAATCGTACCCGTGGCCGAGCTGATAGCGCAGCTGGTGCAGTTCGATCGATGTCCTCTTCCGGCTGCGGCAGCCGGATGCCGAGGAAATTCGCGCAGTTGCCATGGGTGGTTTCGTCGCGCTTACGTGCGGCATCCGCCGCGGCATCACTGCAGCGTAGGCGCCATGCGCTGCGGCGACGATCGGCCCAGCCCGCGCACGCTTGTAGGCACAGGCCTACGCGGCGGCGGCGCGTGCCCTGGGAATTGACCGGAGCGACGCTGCCGTCGCAGCGTCCCGTGGCCGGGCCCCGCGGCCGGCCTGCTTGACGTCCCGCCGCCTCGACTTAGCATCCCGAGACAGGAGCACCCGCCATGACGGCCCTCGTCCGCAGCGCTGCATTGACCCATTTTTCGGAGCTGGCCGCCGCTTGCGGCCTGGATGCGCGCGCGCTGGTGGCGGACGTCGGACTGCCGTCGCGCTGCCTGGTCGACCCGGACCTGAAGATACCGGCGAAGCTCGTCAGCCGCCTGCTCGAAGCCGCGGCGGCACGGGCCGCCGAGCCGGCCTTCGGTCTGCGCCTGGCCGAATCGCGCCGCCTGTCGAACCTCGGACCGCTGGCGCTGCTGGTGCGCGATGCGCCCACGCTGCGCGGCGCGCTGGAAACGCTGATGCACCACATCCACGTGCACAACGAGGCCGTGGCGGTGCAGGTCGACGAACATGGCGGGCTGGTGGTGATCCGCACCGAACTGGCCGCAGACGGCAGCGGTTCGCTGCGCCAGGCCACCGAACTGGTGGTCGGCGTGACCTGCCGTCTGCTGCAGGTGCTGCTGGGCGCGAACTGGCAGCCGCGGCTGGTGTGCTTCACTCATCCGGCGCCGGCCAGCCAGTCAGTGCACCAGCGCGTGCTCGGCCCGGCGGTCGAGTTCGGGCACGAGTTCAACGGCATCGTCTGCAACGCGGCCGACCTGGATGCACCGAACCCCGGCGCCGATCCGGTGCTGGCGCGCTACAGCCGGAAGCTGCTGGCCCCTGCACTGACGCACAGTGAGCGCTTTGCCGACCGGGTACGCCAGTTGATCGTGCTGCTGCTGCCGCGCGGCCTGTGCCGCATCGAAGTGGTGGCGCAGCACCTCGGCGTGGACCGCCGCACGGTGCACCGCAGGCTGCTCGGCGAAGGCACGAGTTTCAGCGCGCTGCTCGAAGCGGAGCGCCGCGCCATCGCCAGCCGTTACGTCGATGGCACGGACCGGCCGCTGACCGAAGTGGCCGCGCTGCTCGGCTTCAGCGCGCCGAGCGTGTTCTCGCGCTGGTACCGCGGCAGCTTCGGCGCCAGCGCGGCGCGGCAACGAAGGTCCACGTCGGCGGCCTGAGCCGCATCGCCTTTTGCCACCCCGACGGCCGGTGGCGGCGCATAGCGGCCGTTGACTTGCGTTGCGTCTGCGCGAGGCCGAGGACGGTGGGGAAGCGAATCCGTCCATGTCCCCCGCCCGGTCTGACAGACCGGGCTCCTCCTTTACTTCCCGGATTCGCTCTCGCCATCCTCGGCCGGACACAGCAGAGGTGTTCGTCGCAGCGGCGATGGCGCGCAGTTCTCGCGAACCACGAGCGGTGCCAGGGGCCGCGGCGGACTGCCGGCAGGGCGTCATGCGACGCCGAGGAGCGCAGGTTTCAGGGCCAGCGCGCGCAGCGCCTCCACTTCGACTTCGTCGCGTCTGTTTGAACGGAGCGCGCGATCAGCGCGCGAAGTGAGTTGGCGACGAGGCCGTGAAGCCGAGCACCGCAGGGCACCCCGCCCACCGGGCGGGGCGTCGCATTCGAAGCCCTGCCGGCGGTCCGCCCGTGGCCCCACGCCAGAACCTCGGCACGCCATCAAGCAGAGCCGACAACGAATGACCGCTATGCGCCGGCAGCAGACGACGCCATCGGTGTCGCGGCCCGCGCCGCTTCAGCTGACCTGTTGCCGCACGTGCGCGGCCAGCGCCGCCATCATCGCGTCCAGCGCGCGCTGCACGCGCGCAAAGTCGTCGTTCGGCACGTGGCGCTCGACGTCGGCGTAGCAGGAGCGCTTGACCTCGATCTGCAGCGAATGCCGGCGTTCGGCCGGCCGGCCGTTGCGGGCGATGATCTCCACGCCCATGAACGGATCGTTGCGCGCCACGCTGTAGCCGTGCTCGCGCAGCACACCTTCGATCAGCGCCATCAGCGGTTCGCCCGCGGTACGGCCGTCCAGGTCGCCCAGCACGAAGTCGGCCAGCGGCTTCTCGGGCAACCCCAGCCGTGCATAGGAGTCGTCGGGCATCGAATGCACGTTCAGGTGCCAGACGGCACCGTGCTGCCGGTACGCGCCTTCGATGGCCTGGTCCAGCGCCGCGTGATAGGGCCTGTAGCAGCGCTCGATGCGCTGCTGCACCTCGGCCACCGACAGCTTGCGCTGGTACACCGGCACGTCGCCGAGCAGGCGCCAGATCAGGCCGATGCCGAGCCGCGTCTTCGGCCCGGCCGCCACCTCGCCGGGCCACGGCGCATCCAGCAGGGCTTCGTCGATGTCGGCCAGCAGCCGGTTCGGGTCGATGTAGGCGCGCGGGAAGTGGGCCGCAATGAACGTGGCGCCGAAGTCCGGCGCATGTTCGTAGAGCCGGTCGACGTACAGGTCCTCGCCGCGGCGCAGCAGCGCGAACGGGGCGCTGTAGCCGAAATCGGCCGGATAGGCGGTGCCGCTGTGCGGCGAATCGATGACGATCGGCAGTGCGGCCTGCGCCGGGCGCCGCACGCTGACCGGCGCCTGGGAAGCGGTGGCGGTGTTCATGGTCGTTGATCTTACGCAGGCTGCGCTGCCGCGGCTGCGCTACATTGCGCGACCGCCGCCACGCCCTGCCTGCCGATGCGCCTGCTTCTCGCCGCTGCCCTGCTGAGCATCGCCCTGAACACGGGCGCGTCGGTGCCGACCGGCGTCTACCTGCAGGAGCTGAGCAGCAGCGACGTGCGCGAGGCGCTGCAGGCCGGCAAGCGCACGCTGATCGTGCCGGTCGGCGGCACCGAGCAGAGCGGCCCGCACATGGCGCTGGGCAAGCACAACTTCCGCGTGCACGAACTGGCCGGGCGCATCGCCGCCCAGCTGGGCAATGCGCTGGTGGCGCCGGTGGTGGCCTACGTGCCGGAAGGCCGCGTCTCGCCGCCGACCGAGCACATGCGCTACGCCGGCACGATCTCGATACCGGACAGCGCCTTCCGCGGCCTGCTCGACGGCGCGGCCCGCTCGGCCGCACAACACGGCTTCACCGACATCGTCTTCATCGGCGACCACGGCGGCTACCAGGCCAGCCTGCGGGCCGTGGCCTCGGCGCTGAACCACGACTGGAAGAACGGCCCGGCGCGCGCCCACTACATCGCCGCGTACTACGACGCGGCGCAGGCGCCGTTCAGCCGCAAGCTGCACGAACGCGGGCTGAGCGACGCGCAGATCGGCAGCCACGCCGGCGCCGCCGACACCGCGCTGATGCTGGCCGTCGATCCGTCTAAAGTCTGGCCCGACAGGGCCCAGGCGCAGGCCGCCGGCGTGACCGGCGACCCGCGGCGGGCCAGCGCCGAGCTCGGGCGCCTGGGCACCGATCTCATCGTCGAACAGACGGTGGCCGCCATCCGCCAGGCCACCGCCGCGCCGCGCTGAACGACCCGATGTCAACGGGCCGGCGACGGCCACCGTTCAATCACCCAACCCACCTCCCGCCGTTCCTTGATGCAAGTCAGACACCTTCCGCTGTTGCTGCTCGCGCTGGGCGCCCTGCCCGCGTTGGCCCAGAGTGCGTCCGCCCCGCCGGCCGCCGCACCCGCGATCCAGACCCCGCCCGGCGTGATGCCGGTGCCGGACCCGAAGAACCTGTACAGCGAGACCGCCACCGGCAAGATGAGCCCGAACGTGGCCCATGCGCTGGAACGCGTCTACGTGCCCAACCACATGGCGCACACCGTGTCGGTCATCGACCCGGCGACGCTGAAGGTCGTCAACACCTTCAAGGTCGGCCTGTACCCGCAGCACGTGGTGCCGAGCTGGGACCTGAAGACGCTGTACGTGGCCAACAACGCCGAGAACAGCAACAAGGGCAGCCTGACCGAGATCGACCCGAAGACCGGCAAGCCGGGCCGGACCATCGCGGTGGACGACCCGTACAACATGTACTGGTCGCCCGACGGCAAGCACGCCATCGTCGTCGCCGAGGCGCACCGGCGCCTGGACTTCCGCGACCCGGTGACGATGAAGCTGGACTACAGCATCGACACCCCCGACTGCGATGGCATCAACCATGCCGACTTCAGCATCGACAGCCGCTACGCCTTCTTCACCTGCGAGTTCAACGGCGCGATCACCAAGGTCGACCTGGCCAACCGCAAGGTGGTGGGCACGATCAAACTGAGCCGCTATTTCGACCGCCCCGACGCGCTGGCCCTGGTGAAGACCGGCCTGAAGACGCCGAAGTACGTGCCCGACCCGCAGCAGGCCGGCGGCCAGATCTGCATCACGCCCGGCATGCCGCAGGACGTGCGCTTCTCGCCCGACGGCAAGACGCTGTACATCGCCGACATGATGGCCGACGGCGTGCACGTGGTCGACCCGGACAGCTTCAAGCAGTACGCCTTCATCCCGACCGGCGTCGGTGCGCACGGCCTGTACCCCAGCCGCGACGGCAAGCTGCTGTACGTGGCCAACCGCGGCAGCAACTACGTGCACGGCAAGCCCAAGGGCAAGGGCAGCGTCTCGGTGGTCGACTTCGCCACCGGCAAGGTGCTGAAGACCTGGCCGGTGCCCGGCGGCGGCAGCCCCGACATGGGCAACGTCAGCGCCGACGGCAAGCACCTGTGGCTGTCGGGCCGCTACGACGACGTGGTCTACCGCTTCGACACCAGCAGCGGTGCGGTCGACTTCATCGCCGTCGGCAAGCAGCCGCACGGCCTGGCCGTGTGGCCGCAACCGGGCCGCTACAACCTGGGACACACCGGCAACCTGCGCTGACTTGCAGAGGAGAACGAGCGCATGCCATCGACAAGAACCACCGCCGCACTCGCGGCTGCACTGGCCGCGATCACGCTGCTCGCGTCCTGCGGCAAGCCGCAGGCCGAAGCCGACGCCAAGAAGGCCGAGCAGGTGGCCGCCGAAGCCAGGGCCAAGGCGGAAGCCGACGCCAAGGCCGCCGAGGCCGCGGCCAAGGACGCCGCCAAGGAGGCCGAGGCCTTCGCGCTGGCGGCCGAGGCCTACGTCTACGGCTACCCGCTGGTGACGATGGAGATGACGCGGCGCGTGATGACCAATGTCGAAAAGCCGGCAGGCTCGCGTGCGCCGATGGGCCAGTTCGTGCGCCTGCGCGAATACCCGACGGCCGCCTACCGCGATGTCACCGCGCCCAACGCCGACACGCTGTACACCACCGCCTGGTTCGACCTGAGCAAGGAGCCGTGGATCGTCAGCGTGCCCGACATGAAGGGCCGCTATTACCTGCTGCCGATGCTCGACGGCTGGACCGACGTGTTCCAGGTGCCGGGCAAGCGCACCACCGGCACCAAGGCGCAGACCTTCGCCATCACCGGCCCGGGCTGGAGCGGCGAACTGCCGAAGGGCGTGACCGAGTACAAGTCGCCCACCAGCCTGGTGTGGCTGCTGGGCCGCATCTACAGCACCGGCACGCCGCAGGACTACAAGGAAGTCCATGCGCTGCAGGACAAGATCACGGCGGTGCCGCTGTCGAGCTGGGGCAAGCCTTACACGCCCGAGCCGGGCACGGTGGACCCGGCCATCGACATGAAGTTGTCAGTACGCGAGCAGGTCAACGCGCTCGACGCCAACGCCTACTTCAAGCTGCTG
>JBGAII010000188.1:0-7893 GCA_044225625.1 Rubrivivax sp. | reverse complement strand
GGCGGGCTGCTTGTGCAGCGTGCGCGCGACCAGTTCGGCCAGATCGGGTGCCAGCGCGGGTCGCAGCGTACGCACGTCGGGCGCGGGCTCGCTGGCCACCGCCCGCAACAGTTCGCCGAGCGACGACTGCTCGTGCGGCAACCGGCCGGTCAGCAACTGGAACAGCAGGACCCCCAGCGCGTACAGGTCGCTGCGGGCGTCGGCGCCGGCACCGGCGAGTTGTTCCGGCGCCATGTAGAACGGCGTGCCGAGCACGATGCCGGTGCGCGTACGGCTCATGTCCGCCAGGCCGGCGACACCGAAATCTGTAAGCTTCAGCTGTCCGGTCGGCAGGTCGAGCATCACGTTGCCGGGCTTGATGTCGCGGTGCACCACGCCCTGCGCATGCGCATGAGCCAGCGCCCGCGCCAGCCGCTCCGTCAGCTGCAGCACCAGCGGCTCGGGCAGCAACCTCGACATGTGCGTGTAGCGGCCCAGGTCGCAGCCGCGCAGCAGTTCCATCGCCAGCCATGCCGACCCCGCCGTCTCACCGGCTTCGTACACGTTGACGATGTCGGGATGCGACAGGCGCCGCGCCGCCTCGACTTCACCGAGGAAGCGTTGCCGCAGGTGCGCCAGCTCGGCATCGGTCACGTCGCTGCCCAGCGACATGGCCTTGAGGGCCACCGGGCGGCCGTCGCGCTGGTCGACGGCCAGATGCACGGTGCCCATCGAGCCGCGTCCGATCGGGCGCAGCAGACGATAGGGCCCGAAGGCTGTCTCCTTGGTGGCAGGCATGGCAGGCGCGGCCGACCTTAGCACGCAGGCCACACGCGCCGGCGGCGCGGCGGCGGTCATAGTTGGCGCCGCGACCGCGCCCTTGTCACTTCACCAGCAGCACCGGCACGGGAGCGGCAACGATCGTGCCCTGCGCGACCGAACCGACCAGCCCGGCAGTGTGGCCGCCCAGGCCACGCGAGCCCATGACGATGAGGTCGCAATGCTGGGCCTTCGCGATTTCCGCGATCATCAACGCTGGGTCGCCGACGCTGCGATGCTCGGTGAAGGCCATGCCGGCTTCGCTGAGCCTGGCGCGCGCCGGCGCCATGGCCCGCTCGGCGTTCTCGGCGTGATAGTCCTTCAGGTTCTGCCCGGGCACGAAGCGCGAAACCTCGCCGGACACCGGTCGCTGCACATTCACCAGGTGCAGCTCGAGCGGGCTGTCCGGCCGGCCGCGCTGCAGGCCGATGACGTAAGCGAGCGCGCGGCCCGAGGGCTCGGAGCCGTCCACCGCGAGTGCAATGCGCTGCATGCCCACCGCCGCCTCTGCCGGCGCTGGCGCCACCGGCACCGGCACGCGCCGGGCCTGCGCACGCTGCGCCAGCCACTTGCCGACCAGCAGCACGAACAGCGCGCCAATCACCGATGCCCCGTAGTGCAGCCAGCTGCCGTGCGCTTCGGCCCACGGCTTGAGGATCGGGTCCGTGACGATCATCTGGCCGGCGATCCAGCCGAGCAGCATGCCGCCGAGCGTGATGACGACGGGGAAGCGGTCCATCAGCTTGATAACCAGCTGGCTGCCCCAGACGATGATCGGGATCGAGATCACGAGGCCGAAGATGACCAGCGGCATCTGGTGGTCGCCGGCACCTTCGGCAGCGCCGGCAATGGCGATGACGTTGTCCAGGCTCATCACGAAGTCGGCGACGATCACCGTCTTCACCGCGCCCCACAGTCGATCGCTGGCCTGGATGTTGCCGTGCGCTTCCTCGTGCTCCGGCAACAGCAGCTTGATGCCGATCCACAGCAGCAGCAGCCCCCACAGGATGCCGAGCCTGCGCTGCGCCGGCGGCAGCTTGCGGCAAGCCAGCGCGATGACCACCGCGTTGTCACCGCCGAGCAGGATGTCGATCATGATGATCTGCCCGACGGCAATCAGGAAGTCGGCGGTCAGGAACTGCTCCATCGGGGCCAGCCTTTCTGAGTGGACTAAGTCAGCGAACGAGCAGCACCGGAACCGGCGCCACGGCCAGGGTCGACTGCGCGACCGAGCCCAGCACCGCGCCCGCGGCAGAGCCGAGACCGCGCGTGCCCATGACGATCAGGTCGGAGCCGAGTTCGCGGGCCAGCTCGGCGATCGTCGGTCCGGGATCGCCGACGCGGCGGTGAACCTGGTAGGGAACGCCGGCCGCGTCGAGCGCCTGGCGCGCCGGCGCGAGCGCCGCGTCGCTTTGTTCGATGTGGTAGTCGCCGATCGTCTGGCCTGGCACGAAGCGCGTGACGTCGCCGGGAAGAGAACGCTGCACGTTGGCCAGATGCACCTCGACTTCGCCCGGCTGGCGCAGGTCGTCGCGCAGCGTCAGCAATTGCCGCAAGGCCTTGGTCGAGGTCTCCGACCCATCGACGGCCAGAAGCACGCGGCGCAGCTTGCCACCGGCTGCCGCCATCGCAGGCACTACGGCAGCGGCCTTGACCGCCGCGCGCCGCGCCGCCAGCCACTTGCCGACGACCACCACGCCCACGGCGCCGGCCAGCGGCGCGCCCCAATGCAGGAAAGCCGCATGCAGATCGACCCACGGCTGGTCGATCGGGTCGGTGATGGCCATGTCGCCCGCCACCCAGCCGAGCAGCGCCGCACCGAGCGTGATGATGATCGGGAAGCGCCCCATCAGCTTCAGCAACAGCTGGCTGGCAAACACCACCATCGGGATCGAGATCGCCAGGCCGACGATCAACAGGAAGGTATTGCCCTTGGCCGCCGCCGCCACCGCGATGACGTTGTCCAGGCTCATCACCAGGTCGGCGAGCAGGATGGTCTTGATGGCCGCGGCCAGGCTGGTGCCCGTCGCGCCGTGTTCCTCGCCTTCGTCGTCAGGCAGCAGCAGGCCGACGGCGATCCACAGCAGCAGGCCGGCACCCACCAGCTTGAGGAAGGGGAGCCGCAGCAGCTCGACCGCCACGATGGTCAGCACGATGCGCATCACCACCGCCGCGCCGCTGCCCCAGAAGATGGCCTTCTTCTGCTGTTGGGGCGGCAATCCTCGTGCCGCCAGCGCGATGACCACCGCGTTGTCGCCCGACAGCACGATGTTCACGCCAATGATCTGGAGCAGCGCGATCCAGAGCAGCGGGTCCCCGAAATTCATGGTTCTTCTCCGACAACATCGGGCCTGGCAGGAGCGCCGGCGGCGCCGCACGGCGGCACCGTCGCCATGACGGGCCTAGCGTGCAGCGGGCGGATGTTAACGGCACACCCGGGAGATCCAGGTGCGTAGAACCACGAACGCCGCCAGGGCCGGCGGCGTCGCCTGCTCAGAGCAGGGACTTCAGCAGCTTGCCCATTTCGGAGGGGTTGCGCGTGATCGTGAAACCACACTCCTCCATGATGGCCAGCTTGGCATCGGCGGTGTCGGCGCCGCCGCTGATCAGCGCACCGGCATGGCCCATGCGCTTGCCCGGCGGCGCGGTGACGCCGGCGATGAAGCCGACGATCGGCTTCTTCATGTTGGCCTTGCACCAGCGCGCCGCCTCGGCCTCGTCGGGACCGCCGATCTCGCCGATCATGATCACCGCATCGGTGTCCGGGTCGTCGTTGAACATGCGCATCACGTCGATGTGCTTCAGGCCGTTGATCGGATCGCCGCCGATGCCCACCGCGCTGCTCTGGCCGATGCCCAGTTCGGTGAGCTGGGCCACCGCCTCATAGGTCAGCGTGCCGGAGCGGCTGACCACGCCGACGCGGCCCTTCTTGTGGATGTGGCCCGGCATGATGCCGATCTTGATCTCTTCCGGCGTGATCGTGCCCGGGCAGTTGGGACCGAGCAGCAGCGTCTTCTTGCCGCCCGCGGCCTCCTTGGCCTTCATCTTGTTGCGCACTTCGAGCATGTCGCGGATCGGGATGCCCTCGGTGATGCAGATCGCCAGGTCCAGATCGGCTTCCACGGCCTCCCAGATGGCGGCAGCGGCGCCGGGAGGCGGCACGTAGATCACGCTGACCGTGGCGCCGGTCTGCGCCTTGGCGTCCTTGACGCTGGCGTAGATGGGGATGCCTTCGAAGTCCTCGCCGGCCTTCTTCGGGTTGACGCCGGCAACGAAGCAGTTCTTGCCGTTGGCATAAGCCACGCACATGCGCGTGTGGAACTGGCCGGTCTTGCCGGTGATGCCCTGCGTGATGACCTTGGTGTCCTTGTTGATCAGGATGCTCATGCTTTCCTCACTTCACCGCCGCGACGATCTTGGTGGCCGCCTCGGCCATGGTGTCCGCCGAGATGATCGGCAGGCCGCTTTCCTTGAGCATCTTCTTGCCCAGGTCCTCGTTGGTGCCCTTCATGCGCACCACCAGCGGCACGCTGAGGTTGACCGCCTTGCACGCGGCGATCACGCCCTCGGCGATGGTGTCGCACTTCATGATGCCGCCGAAGATGTTGACCAGGATGCCCTTGACCGACTTGTTGGCCAGCATGATCTTGAAGGCCTCGGTCACCTTCTCGGCGGTGGCGCCGCCGCCGACGTCGAGGAAGTTGGCCGGCTCGCCGCCGAACAGCTTGATGGTGTCCATCGTCGCCATCGCCAGGCCGGCGCCGTTGACCAGGCAGCCGATGTTGCCGTCCAGGCTGATGTAGCTCAAGTCGAAGCGGCTGGCCTCGACCTCCGCCGGATCTTCCTCGTCGAGGTCGCGGTAGGCGACGATCTCGGGATGACGGAACAGCGCGTTGCTGTCGAAGTTGAACTTGGCATCCAGCGCCTTGATATGGCCATTGCCTTCCAGGATCAGCGGGTTGATCTCTGCCAGGCTGGCATCGGTGTCCATGTAGGTCTTGTAGAGCTTCTTGAACACGTCGATCGCCTGCGCGCGGCTGCCGGCGGGCACGCCGATGCCATCAGCCAGCTCACCGGCCTGAGCGTCGGTCAGGCCCACCGACGGTTCGACGAAGACCTTGATGATCTTCTCGGGCGTGGCATGCGCCACCTCCTCGATGTCCATGCCGCCCTCGCTGCTGGCCATCATGGCCACCTTCTGCGTGGCCCGGTCGGTCAGCGCCGCGGCGTAGTACTCCTTCTTGATGTCGGCGCCTTCTTCGATCAGCAGGCGGCGCACCTTCTGGCCCTCGGGCCCGGTCTGGTGCGTCTTCAACTGCATGCCCAGGATCTCACCGGCCAGCTTCTTCACCTCGTCCAGCGAGCGCGCCAGCTTGACACCACCACCCTTGCCCCGCCCGCCGGCGTGGATCTGCGCCTTCACCACCCAGACGGCGCCGCCCAGCTTCTGCGCCGCTTCGGTGGCCTCGAGCACGGTGAACGCTGGATAGCCTCGGGGAACCGGGACGCCGAAGTTGCGAAGGATTTCCTTGCCTTGATACTCGTGAATCTTCATGGACGGACTCGCGCTGGGGAGGTGACGGAAGGGGCGATGGCGCGCCGGATGATCGACCACGCGCCTTGCAGCATCCTGAATCAGCGCCGCGAGCCGGCGTCGTATCGGCCGGTGCGGGCTGTCGACGCGCCGCCTCTGGCGGCTGCCCGGGGGCCGGGCCGGCGCACTTTATCACGCAGTCCCCGGAAGCTCTGCCGCACTCACGTGTCCGGCTGCCCGTCGTCCCCTTCGCTGGCCCCGCCGGAAAGCACCTGGCGGATGACTTCGCCGGAAAACCCCCGTCCGGCCAGAAAGCGCATGCGCCGCGCCCGCTCGCGCGCGTCGGTCGCCGGGCCGGCGAAGCGCCGTTGGCACAGCTGCGCCGCGCGTTGCAGCTCGCTGGCGCGCAACTGCTGCTGTACCTGCGGCGGCAGCTGCAGCCCATGCTGCGCCAGTTCCACCTGAATGCGCCGGGTGCCCATGCCCGGCGAACGCAGGCGCACGCGGCTTTCGACGAAGCGCTGCTCACTCAGCAGACCCTTCGACTGCAGCAGGTCGAGCAGCGCCTCGATCTGCGCGGCGAGTTCGGCCGGGTTCTGCCCGCCCTCTTCGGCGGCCTCTTCGGCGGCCTGTGCCGACGCTGCGGCATGGCGCATCAGCTTGCGCCGCAACTCGCTGCGGCTGTGCTCACGCTGTGCCAGCCAGCCGAGCGCCCGGGCCTGCAGGCTGGACGGCGGGCGCTTCATCGCCGGCAAGGCGTCAATCGGCGGGCTTGTCGACCGCCAGCAGTGGCACGCCCATGGCCTCGCGCACCTTGTTCTCGATCTCGACCGCGAGATCGGGGTTCTCGCGCAGGAACTCGCGCGCGTTGTCCTTGCCCTGGCCGATCTTCTCGCCGTTATAGGCATACCAGGCGCCGGATTTGTCGAGGATGCGCGCTTCGACGCCCATGTCGATGATCTCGCCCTCGCGGCTGATGCCTTCGCCATAGAGGATGTCGAACTCGGCGGTCTTGAACGGCGGCGCCACCTTGTTCTTCACGATCTTGACCTTGGTCTCGTTGCCGATGACCTCGTCGCCCTTCTTGATGCTGCCGGTGCGGCGGATGTCCAGCCGCACCGAGGCATAGAACTTCAGCGCATTGCCGCCGGTGGTGGTCTCGGGGTTGCCGAACATCACGCCGATCTTCATGCGGATCTGATTGATGAAGATGACCGTCGTGTTGGTCTTGTTGATGGTGGCGGTGAGCTTGCGCAGCGCCTGACTCATCAGCCGCGCCTGCAGGCCGGGCAACGCGTCGCCCATTTCGCCTTCGAGTTCGGCCTTGGGCGTGAGCGCGGCAACCGAGTCGATGACGATCAGGTCCACCGAGCCGGAGCGCACCAGCGCATCGACGATCTCCAGCGCCTGCTCGCCGGTGTCGGGCTGGCTGATCAGCAGCTCCTGCAGGTTGACGCCGAGCTTCTGCGCGTACTGCGTATCCAGCGCGTGTTCGGCGTCGATGAAGGCGCAGACGCCGGAGAGCTTCTGCATCTCGGCGATGACCTGCAGCGTCAGCGTCGTCTTGCCCGATGATTCCGGGCCGTAGATTTCGATCACTCGGCCGCGCGGCAGGCCGCCGACGCCGAGCGCGATGTCCAGGCCCAGCGACCCGGTGGAGACGACCTGGATGTCGTTGGCCACCTCGCCGTCGCCCAGGCGCATGATCGAGCCCTTGCCGAACTGCTTTTCGATCTGCGCCAGTGCGGCCTGCAGCGCCTTGGCCTTTTCGGTGTTCAATGCCTTCACGGGTGCGTCCATCTGCGTTCTCCTTCGTGGCGGGGCATTATCACCATCGGCTGGATGTTTGTACAGTGATTTCTGATTGATATTCGTCAGGCCGACGGCCCAGGGCCGCTGCCTAGAATCCGCCGCGGGTCGAGCCGCAGAGCAGCCAAGGAGACAAGGACCATGCGCATTCTCATCGCCGAAGACGATCAGGTGCTGGCCGACGGATTGCTGCGCTCGCTGCGTTCGGCCGGCTATGCGGCCGATCAGGTCAGCACCGGCTCCGAGGCCGACGCGGCGCTGGCCGACCACGAGTTCGATTGCGTGATCCTCGACCTTGGCCTGCCGAAGATGCACGGCCTGGACGTGCTGCGCAAGCTGCGCGCCCGCGGCTCATCGGTCCCGGTGCTGATCCTGACTGCCGCCGACAGCGTCGAGCAGCGTGTCAAGGGCCTGGACCTGGGCGCCGACGACTACATGGCCAAGCCGTTCTCGCTGCAGGAGCTGGAAGCGCGCGTACGCGCCCTGACGCGGCGTGGCCTGGGCAGTGCCGCGACCATCATCAAGCACGGCCCGCTGAGCTTCGACGCCACCGGACGCGTGGCCTATATCAACGACCAGATGGTCGAGCTGTCGGCGCGCGAGCTGTCGCTGCTGGAGGTGCTGCTGCAGCGTGCCGGGAGGCTGGTGAGCAAGGACCAGCTGGTCGAACGCCTGTGCGAATGGGGCGAAGAGGTCAGCAACAACGCCATCGAGGTCTACATCCACCGGCTGCGCAAGAAGATCGAGCAGGG